>JAAYDB010000005.1 GCA_012729475.1 Bacteroidota bacterium | reverse complement strand
CGGTTGAAAAAGTTGAAGAAGTTGAAGGGGGTTGAAGAGGCTCAGGGTTCAGGTTACATCGGAGCATTGCGACGAGTTCTGAGAAAGCAGAATACAACACTTTCCTGTTACAACCCACTCCCGCCTAAAGGGGGTTTTAATGTACTTTATAACATGGTTTTATGTTCACTTTATTTCCAGCCCCCTGCCCCCTAAAGGGGGTTTAATGTACTGCTATACAGTGCAATGTGCTATATAATTAAGAATATTTTTTGGGAGTACGGTGGAAGAATTTTTCCTGTTTTGTGCTAAAGACACCCATATTTACAAGAAAAAATTACCCTTTTATTTATAAATCAATTGGTTGGCATTTTGGAGGCCTAAAAACCGCACAAAAAAGGAAAGAACTTGAAATCACTATGAATATACTGTTAAAAATAAAGGATTATCTTTGACTCTTTAAGTTATTTTACATATTTTATTTATATTTGCCATAATAAAGATTTTAAATATTAATGTTTTGTATTTTTTAGTGCGTTTTTATTAATATGACAGATCAGAATACCTGTTACAGGATTCAAGTTTTAAATATATCTTAATAAATGGCAGGACTTATTAAATTATCAATTGAATAATCAAAATTATGACGAGGAACGAAAAATTATTATCGTGGGTAAAAGAATGGGCAGATTTGTGTGAACCGGAATCGATACACTGGTGTGACGGATCTGAAGAAGAAAACAGGATATTACTTGACACTGCAGTAAAAAACGGAAGCGCCATAAAGTTAAACTCCGCTAAACGTCCGGAGTGTTATTATTTTCAGAGTGACCCCAGTGATGTTGCCCGTGTTGAAAACCGGACTTTCATCTGTTCAGAGAAAGAAGAAGATGCCGGACCAACAAATAACTGGCAGGATCCCCACAAAATGAAGAAAACACTTCGCTCACTCTATAGGGGGTGTATGAAAGGACGTATTATGTATATAATACCATTCAGCATGGGTCCTCTCGGTTTTGATATCTCACATATCGGAGTTGAAATAACAGACTCCATTTATGTTGTTACCAACATGAGGATCATGACACGTATGGGTCAGGCAGTGCTTGACGAACTGGGAGACGGCGATTTTGTACCCTGCATCCATTCAGTAGGGGCTCCTCTTAAGCCTGGAGAAAAAGACAGACCATGGCCATGTGCTCCAATGGAAAAGAAATACATAACACACTTCCCGGAAACAAATGAAATATGGTCTTTTGGAAGCGGCTATGGCGGCAATGCCCTCCTTGGCAAGAAATGTTTTGCTTTGCGTATAGCTTCCAATATGGCAAGAAGAGAAGGCTGGCTGGCTGAACATATGCTTATTATGGGAGTAACAAATCCCAAAGGTCAGAAAAAATATTTCGCAGCAGCTTTTCCCAGTGCCTGCGGAAAAACAAACCTGGCTATGCTGATCCCTACTATTCCGGGATGGAAAGTAGAATGTGTTGGCGATGATATAGCCTGGATGAAATTCGGGGCAGACGGCAGGCTGTATGCCATAAATCCGGAATACGGCTTTTTCGGTGTAGCTCCTTATACATCCATGGAAACTAATCCAAATGCCTTGCTCTCATGCAGAGCCAACACAATCTTTACGAATACGGCCCTTGCACCTGACGGCGATATCTGGTGGGAAGGTATCGGTTATGATATGCCTGATGGAACAATTACCTGGACGAACGAGAAATATGATCCCTCATCCGGGAAACCGGCAGCTAATCCAAATGCCAGATTTACTGCACCTGCAAGTCAATGTCCGGTCATCGACAGCGACTGGGAAAATCCTGCAGGAGTTCCTATATCAGCAATCCTCTTTGGAGGTCGCCGTCCCAATACCCTGCCCCTGGTCTACGAATCATTCGACTGGAATCATGGAGTTTTTATAGGATCAATTGCAGGCTCGGAGGTTACAGCTGCTGCAATAGGGCTCAAAGCAGGAGTTAGAAGAGATCCTTTTGCCATGCTTCCTTTCTGTGGATATCATATGGGAGATTATTTTAAACACTGGATAAAAATTGGCAAGGATGCGCCGGATAAAACCAAACTCCCAAAAATATTTAACGTTAACTGGTTCAGGAAAGACGCTGAAGGAAAATACCTCTGGCCTGGTTATGGCGAAAATATAAGAGTCCTTGAATGGATATTTGACAGAACCGAAAACGCTGATGTAGCCAAAAAAACACCTATTGGATATTTACCTAAAGAGGATGCTATTGATATTCAGGGCCTGGAAGAAATAAAAAATAATCTCAGTGAACTAATAAAAGTTGACAAAAGCGAATGGCTGACTGAACTGGAACTGGTAAAAACCCATTATAAAGTGTTCGGAAATAAACTGCCTTCTGAACTGTCGCAACAGCTGGAAGAATTGTGTACCCGGCTGAATAATCTATAAATATTTTTTAAGGGAAAACCCAGGGCTGACTTTCTTGGAAAAATATTCAGGGTCAGCCCTCTTTTTTATTTAGTAATGTAAGATCCCTTGCAGACTGAACAAACAGGAAGAATTTAAAAATATACTGTCCTGCTTTGTTATCCGTTCTTCTCCTACAAATTTATAATTCAATTTTTCTGCTATTTTACTTTAGTATATATTCAATTTGTATTGGTTTTTAATGATTATTTTATCTTTGCATCCTATTTTATTTTAAAATGATTGTTTTTACTTATATAATTCTTATTGTAACAGCCTATATTCTGGGATCTATTCCTTCAGCCGTGTGGGCCGGCAGATTTTTTCACGGAGTGGATGTAAGAGAACATGGAAGCGGTAATGCAGGAACAACAAATGTCATAAGAGTCCTTGGCTGGAAGACGGGTATCCCTGTATTGATTATAGATATGATTAAAGGCTGGGCAGCTACTATGCTTCCGGCATTATTTCATATCGCAGAACCAGAAAGCACCAATATTATTGTTTTTCAGATCATTGCAGGTCTCACCGCAATTACAGGTCATATCTTTCCTGTTTTTGCCGGTTTCAGAGGAGGTAAAGGTGTAGCAACCATGTTTGGAGTGCTCATCGGTATCCACCCTCTTCTCACACTTGCCTGCTTCGGAGTTTTCTTAGTGGTATTCGCTTCTACCGGCATTGTCTCTGTGTCTTCTATGAGCGCAGGAATAGCCTTCCCCGTTCTTTTACTTACTGTTTTTCACACACCCTCTGATGCTCTTAAAATATTTTCTGTAATTATTGGAATAGCTCTAATTATTACGCACAGAAAAAATATTGGCAGACTGATAAGGGGAGAAGAAAAAAAACTTTTCAGAAAGAAATCACAAGACCCGGATAATAAATAAGTCATTTATAGCACTATCAATTTCCGGATCACATGGCATGAGACCCAGCACAAGCACTGGACTCTAAAGACAGTACAAGCACCGGGAAACCGACTCCGCCGATCAAAGGAACTCGGCGAAGCCAATAAACCTGAGCATTGCATCCATCATAGTTTGATGCGAAGGCGGATTAAAACTGCTCCAGTATTTCTATTCTTTTCTCAATGGGCGGATGTGTTGCAAAAAGAGTGGAAAAAGATACTGATGAGTTTTTTAACTCTGCTTTCGGATTTTCTATGAACATCTGTGCCACATCATTTCTTTTAACAGCTTCAATTGCCGGATCACTTGAAATTTTCCTGAGTGCGGAAGCAAGGGCGAGGGGATTCCTTGTCAGCTCTGCTGAACCTGCATCTGCCAGATATTCACGTTTCCTGGAAAGAGCAAAGCGGAAAAGCGTAGCGATAAGGTAACCAGCTGCAGCAAGAACAAGTGCCACTACAACAGCTATTCCTCCTCCGTCTTTCTTTCCTCTGGATATGCTTCCAAAGCGTATTGACCGGAACAGGGCTTCCGCAATAAAAGCAAATATACCAACAAAAACTATCGAAATAATGAGAAGACGGACATCCCTGTTCCTGATATGCGTCAGCTCATGCGCTATTACAGCTTCAAGTTCTTTGTCATCAAGTTTGTTGATAATACCACGTGAAAGTGAAACGGTAAAGGTCTTTTCATTCAGTCCACTGGCAAATGCATTTAATGAATCATCCTCTATAAGCTGTATCTTAGGCATCTGCATGCCTGCTGATATACAAAGGTTCTCCACAAGATTATATACCCTTTTGTTTCCTTTTCTTTCCATAGGGCGGGATGAAGTTGCAGAGTTTATCATTCTGCTGTGAGAGAACCATGCAACGGAAAACCAGATAATTACTCCAATGGAAATCCATGGTATTGTATTCAGGAACCTGTGACTAATAAGCTGTATTCTGTCGTTCTGTAATAATTGTCCCGACTGCAAACCTTCCGGACTATTGAAAGTGGTTAAAAAGAAAAACAGCCATACCAGTCCCAGTATAACTACAGGGAACATCAGCAGGATCAGAACTGAATTTGTATTGTTCCTTCTTATCTGGCTTTGAAGGCCAAAGTATTTCATTTTATCAGAACTTGATCTCAGGTGGTTTCTCTACTGTTTCGCGTTGATCACCAAGCTCAAACATGGGTTCGCGCTTAAAGCTGAATAATGTGGCAACAATATTTGAAGGGAATACTTCTGTTGCTACATTAAGTTCCTTGGTAGCCGAGTTAAAGAAGCGTCTTGCAGCAGCAATTTTGTTCTCAACGTCGGCTATTTCATTTTGAAGATCAAGAAAATTCTGGCTGGCCTTCAGGTCAGGATAAGCTTCAACAGCTACTTTGAGACCGTCAAGAGCAGAACTAAGCCGTTGTTCCGCAGAGATTTTCTCATTTATTGAAGTAGCCTTAATTGCGTTCGCACGTGCTTCTGTTACTTCTGTGAGCACACCACGTTCATGTTGCATATACCCTCTGACAGCTTCAACAAGCTGAGGTATCATATCATGCCTCTGTTTCAGTTGAACATCAACATCGGCAAAAGCCTGTTCTCTGCCATTTCTGAGCTTTACAAGCCTGTTATAGAGAGAAACAGTCCAAACGATCAATAAAAAAATGATCCCAATAATTACCAGAAAAAAGCCCATTTTAGTTTTTTTTAAATTATTTAAATGAAGTTAACCTGTATATGAGATATTAAATATATAAAAAATAACTATAACTCTTTATTTTAGTTTCTCCAGGGTTTCTTTTATCCTCTTTACAGCTTCAATCAGCAGCTCATCAGAGGTAGCATAAGATAATCTGATACACTTAGGCGCACCGAAAGCATCTCCTCCAACAACTGCGACCTGTGCCTTCTCAAGCAGGTAAATGGCTAATTCGTCAGCAGTATTGATAGTCTTTTCACCATCTGTTTTCCCAAGATAAAAACTTATATCGGGCATAATGTAAAAAGCGCCTTCGGGTATCCTGAATTTAATTCCTTCTATACCCCGGAGAAGGTTACATATTAAATCACGTCGCCTGAGAAAAGCATCTCTCATCATTTTGCGTGAACCATCATCACGTGTAAGAGCTGCTACAGCAGCTTTCTGTGCTATTGTGCATACTCCTGAAGTGAACTGACTCTGTAATTTGTCACAGGCCTTTGCTATCCAGAGCGGAGCACCGATATAACCTAACCTCCAGCCTGTCATGGCATAACTCTTTGATATACCATTCACTGTTATAACCCGGTCATAAATAAAATCAAAAGAAGCCAGACTTACATGCTCCCCGGAGAACAGGATATGCTCATATATCTCATCAGTCATGACAAACAATCCTTCATGTTTCTCTATTACCCTGGCTATAGCTTCCAACTCATCACCTGAATAAACCATACCTGTCGGATTGGAGGGAGAATTAAAAATAATAATCCTTGTCTTAGCTGTGATTGCTGCTTCTAACTGATCAGGTGATATTTTAAAATCGTCATCTATCGTGGCCTCTACAATAACCGGCTTGCCACCTGCCAACAATACCTGATCATAATAACTCACCCAGTAAGGTGCAGGTATAATAACTTCATCACCCGGATTAACAATACATAAAAGAACATTTATGAGAGAATGCTTTCCTCCTGCAGAAACAACTATTTGCTCAGGAGCATATCTTATTCCATTTTCTTCCCTGAATTTCTTTGATACAGCTTCTCTTAAGTCATTAAACCCTGATACAGGAGGGTATTTTGAGAAATTGTCATCAATTGCTTTTTTACCGGCATCTTTAATATATTCAGGGGTATTGAAATCAGGCTCCCCTACACTGAGACTTATTATATCAAAACCCATGGCTTTCAATTCTCTGCTTTTCTGAGCCATTGCCAGGGTGGCAGAAGCTGATAATGATTTGATTCTGTCTGATAAATACTCCATACTTTGCTTTTTTTTTGTTAAAATTATGACAATAATGACCAGCTTCAAATATATATTTAAAAACAATAAGTCAATCAACTAACAAATGTTTAATCACTATCTGCATATATTTTTTCCCCATGGCTTACAAACAAACAGCAGCAAAATTATTTTTGGGAATGAATAATAAATAAATCATATGTTTGTATATTGTATTCAAATACTTCAAAAATGGAAATCCTGGCAGATATTCTCAAAATAACGATACCCGGTTTACTTGTCCTTTTAACAGCTTTACTGCTGTTAAACAGGATGATAAAGAATGACCAGGAAAAAAGAAAGCAGGAATTGATACTGCAGAACAGCAACACGGTTACACCACTCAAACTGCAGGCTTATGAAAGGATCGTTCTTTTCCTTGAAAGGATCTCACTTGAATCAATGCTCCTCAGAACAAGTAAACCCGGCATGAGTGCCATGCAACTTCATTCGGCTCTCCTTTCGACAATCAGAAGTGAGTTTGAACACAATTTGTCACAACAAATATATATGAGTCCTAAGGCATGGGAAGTTGTCAGAAATGCCCGGTCTAATATGATTAAAATAATAAACGGCCAGGCCGAAAAAATGCCGGAAAAAGCAACATCTGTCGAGTTGAGTAAAAGGCTGCTGGAGACTCTGATGGAACTGGATAAAGAACCCACAAGAGCAGCGATAGACTATATCAAGGGCGAAGTTAGCAGAATGATATGATATGTTCTATAGACAGGAAAATGATTAAATGACAGCCAGATACTTCAAATGTTTTTCATTCCTGGGGCAAAAGCTTAATTAGTCTTTCTTTCTGTCTGCTAATGCTCCGTTATTTAACCATAGAGTAACCCTGCCCATCCTGTCATAAGGTGGGAAAGTATGCATCCCACATGTTACAACATCTATAAGACCATCATTATTAAAATCACCCGGTTCACAACAAAGAAGATGAGTAGGGTTATTTGTTATTTCATGTTTAATAAACTGTACATTATCAATATTTTCGAGCCAAACCATACTCTGTGCTTCGGGATCATCCCATAAATTCCAGGTACTAACAGCAAAAAAATCTATATCACCATCATTATCAATATCGGCAGGCTTCATGTAAGTCGCACCAGTCAGATAACATAATCTCCGAAACTCAAAATTGAGGTCACCTTTGTTTTCAAGTATATTTGCGCCATGCCATGGACGACCCTGTGGAGGGATATAGTCAAAGGCATCTCCGTTGGTATACAATATATCCTGATCACCGTCTTTGTCATAATCATATACTGTCATCATACTTGAGCCAAAATCTTCATTACTGGATTTGAATAACAGGTTAGCCTTGAAATTACCTTCCCCATCATTTTCAAAACAATATATCTCTTCCCATTCCTGGCTGACCAGCACAAGAATATCATTATCACCATCATGGTCAATGTCAAGGATTTCCACATTGATAGGGCCAGACAGATACTGAAGATTGTGGCTTTTAAAATTCCAGTTCCCAAGGTTCTCAATCCAGCGTGTCTCTCCGTCGTCATACCCAAACTGGGCAACAGCAAGATCCATATCTCCATCTCCATCAAGATCTCCCGCTCTTACGTCCGAAACCCGGGCAATTTTTTCGGCTGCTATATGTTTTGTGAAATTATATGATCCATCATTTTCCAGTATCACTACTGATCCTATTTTATCGTTGTTCGGAAACAACATACCCAGAACACCAACCATAAGGTCCATATCTCCATCAAAATCAAAATCGATAGCCTGGATATGTGAAGGTGCAATAATCCCTTCTGCAAGAATCTTTTCCTGATACTCACCCTCCGGAAACTGATGTATCCAAGAGATTGTATTATGACGGGAATCACAAACAAGTACATCCAAAAGTCCGTCTTTATCAAGATCTGTTGCTGAAATATGCGAAATAAGAGGCGGCTCATCAAAGTCATCTCCAATGGCAACAGGCACAAGAAAATCTATTTTTTCTCCTGTCAGTTCATCCTGCTTTCTTGTTCCAAAAAAATCCGCACTGTCCGCAGATTTTTTTACCAGGCGCATCAATACCTCTCTGTAGCCCAGACCGCTCCTTTTTGTCTGATAATTAATAAACAAAAGCGGTATTGCCAAAAGGAAAACCAATATTATAATTAGAGGAATAAAATTCCGGACCTTTTTCTTCTTCTCTGAAGAAAATTTTTCTTTAGCCATTAAAGAATATTTGGGTTAAATCATTAATTAATTCAAAAAGCCGCGTAAAACTAATGAAAAAAGATTAACTCTTCAAGGACCCTAAGAAGAAAGACAGAGCCTTCCGGGTAACAGTCTGCAACAAAAAAGATTCCTCTAATATGATTTAGCAACTTGTATGTTTTTTTAAGATATTTTAAACTTTTCCCTAACTAAAAGACAAAAATAAAGACATATATTTGCTTATGCCTTGTGCATTTTCAATCAAATCATTTATAGGCAAGTTGAAGACATTCAGGAATGATATTCTGATAATTTTTATTTTTGGTCTGATCCCGGCATTAGTGTCTCAGTTTTTTGTTGCCGAACCATCTGGCAGACACATTCATGTAAAAAATTTCAGATACGGCAAAGATCCTTCGGTAATAAGAGTTAACCGTGGCGACACCCTGCATCTGACTTTTTCCACAGAAGATACGGGTCATTCATTTTTTTTAGAGGAATTCGATATAGATGCAAAAATTAGTCCGGCACGCGAATATGTAGAAGTATTTAAGGCAAGTGATCCCACCGAGGAACCTTTCCTGACAAAAGAACTGAGCATAGTGGCCAGACATAAAGGCATCCGCAACTGGCTTGTGTCAAAAAACCAGTACAGGTGTCATGTTTGGTGTGGTCCTATGCATGCATTTGAGTCAGGAAAACTGGTAATTATGCCAAATACCCTGCTGATGTTCAGTTTGGGTTGTATTGCAGGAATACTGTTCTTATGGATAAGAAAGTTTTTCTATGGTAATTATAATGAGTCAGCAAAGGAAAGGGAAGGATATCATGACTTACTGAAGAAAGAAGGGATTCTCAAAAAAATACTTGTATCGCGGTGGCCTCAGATCATTGTCACTATTTTTGCCATGATGATGATCTACATTGTCATTCTCACCTCGCTCTTTGGCACAAAAATGTCTGGACGTAATCTGGGGGTGTTACTAATGTGGGCTGTATGGCTTTTTTTGCTTGTGGCAATACTTACTCCTTTTTTCGGAAGAATCTGGTGTACTGTATGTCCCTTACCATTTCTGGGTGATCTGATCCAGCGCAGATCATTTTTCAACCCGGTTAAAGGGAAAACGAACGGCTATTATAACAAGTTTTTTGGTCTTTCCCTGAAATGGCCTGACCGCTTACAGAACAACTGGCTTAAACTATTCTTTTTCCTCACTCTGGCCAGTTTTTCAACTACAATGGTTGCTGATCCTAAAATATCAGGTGTAGTTGTTATTATACTTATCCTTATTCCTACAATAATGGCACTGGTTTGGGATTCCAGAGCCTTCTGCAGATATGTATGCCCTGTTAGTGTTTTTCTGGGGCCTTTTGCAAAAAACAGCCCCATAGCTCTCCGTAACAGATCACAACAGGTATGTAATGATTGTACAGCCAGTTTTTGTGAAAAAGGCAACATGAAGGGATGGGCATGTCCTTATGGCCTTAATGTGGGAGAAATCAAGAATAACAATGATTGCGGATTATGCTTTGAATGTCTCAGAAGCTGCCCCTATAATAACGTAACTCTTTACAGAAGGCCCTTTGCGTCAGAAACAGATGTCAGAAACTATGCTGAAGCATGGGGTATAATCGTTGTCTTTACTCTCGCTATTGTCTATAGCCTCTTATACCAGGGACACTGGCCGGTAATTCGTGATTATGTCAATATACTGGATAAGAAAAACTGGGATCTTTTCGGTATATATATACTTGTACTCTGGACTGTATCGCTGGTAATTATGCCTTCAATCATCTATTTTTTGTCAGTGTTGGGCATAAAATCTTCAGGAATAGGATCGGATTCTAAAAATGCTTTCATGAAATCAGCGGGAAGCCTTTTCCCTCTTGGACTTATGTTATGGATAGCATTTGTAATACCAATGCTTTCTGTAAATATAACTTTTATTATCCAGTCATTTTCAGATCCTTTCGGATGGGGATGGGATTTCTTTGGCACTGCGAATATCCCGTGGCACCAGTTTATGCCAGGAATGATACCATGGATACAGGCATTGTTGATAATATCTGGATTCTCACTGAGCCTGAGAAACCTTAAAAGAAGCTGGTTATCCGAAAACATGTCTCACCGGCAACTTTTCCTGATTACTCTGCCTATGGCGGTTTTCATTTTTGCAGTAAGCGTTCTATTGATATTGTTTTTTACCAATTAAGATAATGTTTTAAACCCTCCCTGCATGAATAAATGCCAGGAATTAGTATACTAAATATTAAAAGGATAAATGTTTTTCGAAGATAAAGTTATCCTCAGCTAAGAGTAAAATTAAATTATGACCATTGATTCAAACAATATGAAGAAAATCACTATTCTGGCTTTTGCAATTACGGTTCTGTTTGTTATTGTTAAAACGGTCAATAATTCACACTACCGTAACAGAATACCCGATATTCCTGATTTATCTGCATTAAATACCAATCTTCAGAATCAGATCAGGGATGCCGACCAGGACGCACATAAAAAGCCTACTGTAAACAATCTTGGGATACTGGGAACAGTATATCATTCAAGCCTCTATTATGAACAGGCAGAAGAATGTTATAAACTGGCCATAAAGAAAAACCCTTCCAAATGGATATGGAGTTATTATCTGGGTTGCATATACAAGGAACTGGGCAAGCCTGAAGATGCTGTTGAAAATTTTGTAAGGGTTCTTAAAAAGAATCCTGAAGCTTTTCATGCCCAATATTATATAGGTGAAGGATACCGTGACCTAGGAATGAACGATAAGGCTATCTCAGCTTTCGGGGAGATTGCCTGGAAAAATGGAGAATTTGATAAAGGCAGTAAAAATTTCCGCAATGATTATTTCTCTCTTGACATATATGCAAAGTATCAAATAGCAAGGATCCATTATGTTAACAGCGATTTTGAAGCATCACAGAAAGAGCTTGTGAAAATAATGGATCAAAACAGTGCTTATGGCCCGGCTTTAAGGCTCCTGGGAAGTATATTTAATGCCAGTGGTGATACAATTACAGGGAATGAATATCTCACAAGATCAATGGAACTGTTCCATTTGACCACTCCTGTCGACACACTGCTCGATATTCTGGCCTTCCGGTCAACTTCAGAGGCCTATATCCTTAAACAAATAGATAAAGCCGATTACGATTCAGATTTTGAATGGGCAGTCACTCTTGCAAATAATGCTTTAAAATATACTCCTGATAATAAATATGCAATATCCAAAGCTGTTAAACTATTTCTCAGGACTGAATTTGGGCTAAGAGCTTTAAGCTTGCTTGACAAACATTACAAGGATTTCAGTGAAGATTTCACGGAACTGAAAGATGTTGCAGACTTGTTATACAGAAACCATTTCTATACAGAAGCATATAATTATTATGAAAAAGCTTCTGAACTGCATCCTGAGGATACAGGTCTTCAGGCAAATATGGCTCTTAGCCTTCTGGGTCAGGGAGAAAAAGATAAAGTTAAAGATCTTATAAACCTTTATGTTAAAAAAAATCCTGCGAACCCGGATATTTTATCCAATGCCGTTTATATTTCTTTTCTGATGGATGAGGTTACTACTTCAGAATGTTACCTTGGAAGACTTATGAGTATCTCTCCCTCATCTTCAAAAGGTCTTCTCTTATCAGGATTATTAAAGGAGAAAGAAGGTAATCTTACAGAAGCTCAGTCGTTATATGAAAAAAGTCAAAAAATCGATCCCGAATTGATCACTATTGAGTCTCTTGGGAACTTATTGGTAAAACAGAAAAAGTATCAGGAGGCCATCGGGCATTTCAGTCTTGCACTTGAAGTATTCCCCAATGAGCCCTTTATTCTCCGTCAACTGGGGTCTTTACTGGTAAACAATTCTGATACTGCTTCTCTCAATTATAAAAAAGGAATACAATACCTTGAAAGAGTTCTTTTTCACAGGTCATGTCCATACGAGTATTTATCATCAACTGCGGCAGATCTTTCAGCAATTTATGCCAAAACAGGCATCAATAAAAAAGCAAAAGCCTATGATGAACTTGTTACGGGCCTCCGTCAGGCAGAGACATCGCCACGTGATCTCATAATAAAACTAATGAAGCAGCTTAAATAGCCCAGTATTTAAGCTGCCGATACCTTTACCAGGCTTCTGCCGGAATATTTCTCTCCTGAGTATCTACTTACAAGAGATCGATACTGCGTTTAACAAATGTACTAAGGTCTTCACCCTTAAGCATATTGTTTGCCAGCAATGCAAGATCAGTAAGCTGTTTTACAGTCTTGTTCTCCTGTCCGAATGTCTCAAGGATTTGTTTTCTCTTGTTCTCTGTTTCCTGAATCTCTTTCTTCAGCTTATCCAGATCATCTTTTTCCGCCTGGGAAATTTCGTCTTCCTTTTTCTTTTTGTGTTCTTTCTCCATGAAGTCAAGCTCTTCCTTAAGCCTTTTAAGCTCTTTGCTGTTTTCAG
This sequence comes from Bacteroidota bacterium, assembly GCA_012729475.1. Classification (GTDB taxonomy): domain Bacteria; phylum Bacteroidota; class Bacteroidia; order Bacteroidales; family VadinHA17; genus LD21. The sequence goes on along the minus strand of JAAYDB010000005.1, from coordinate 6,287 downwards.
ACAGCTTGCCGCCTACACTGGTCTTCAGATCATCACTTATCTTTACAATAAGATTATGATTTGGATTGACAACGAGGTTATAGCTATCGGGCAACTCTCCGTAAAAATTCATACCTCCTCCCAGTTGTGACATATCTTTCATCCGTCTCATGAATTCCGACTGGGTAATCTGAACCGGAACTTCATTCTCGTCAAGCGCCTCAATAACTACATTATACATCTCTCCTGATTTTCCCTTCAGAGAGAAAACACCCTTCATATCTTCTTTCTGTTCGTCAGTCAGCTTCGATTCACGAACTTCTTCTTTCTGTATCAGGTTCTCTATAACATCCGAATCGACTCTGACAAATCTGGAATCTTTGAATTTTGTTTCAAGATGATTAATAAGATGAATATCAAGCTGTCCATCCATTTGGAGAACATCATATCCTTTATTTTTTGCTTTTTCAATATATGTGAATTGATCTGTCTTATTGGTTGAATATAAATAGATAAGAGTTTTATTCTTGTCTGTCTGGTTCTCCTTTATCAGGTTTTCATATTCTTCAAAAGTGAAATATTTATCATCGGTATTTTTAAGCAGTGCAAATTTCGTAGCTTTTTCATAAAATTTCTCCTCTGTTATCATCCCATAATCAATAAACAATTTCAGACTATCCCATTTTTTTTCAAATTTAGTGCGGTTCTTCCTGAATATTTCCGAAAGCCTGTCGGCAACTTTTTTTGTAATATGTCCGGATATTTTCTTGACATTGGAATCGCTTTGAAGATAGCTTCGTGACACATTAAGAGGAATATCTGGAGAGTCTATCACACCATGCAGTAAAGTAAGAAATTCCGGAACAATACCTTCCACGGAATCAGTTACAAAAACCTGATTACAATATAATTGTATTTTATTTTTCTGTATCTCAATATTGTTTTTGATCTTGGGGAAATAAAGAATGCCCGTCAGTTTAAAGGGATAATCAACATTCAAATGAATATTGAACAGGGGATCATCTCCCATAGGATATAATTCCCTGTAAAAATTACTGTAATCCTCTTCTTTCAGATCGGAAGGCTTAAGTGTCCAGGCCGGTTTTGTATTATTTATTATTTTATCTTTTCCGGTATCAATATATTTACCATCTTTCCACTCCTGTTCTTTTCCAAAGGCTATTTCAACCGGAAGAAATTTACAGTACTTTTTAAGTAATTGCTCAATTTTATTTTCTTCAAGAAAATCTTTTGAGTCCTTATCAATATGCAGAATCACATCTGTTCCCCGTTCAGTTTTCTGTACTTCGTCAATGGTAAATTCGGGAGTGCCGTCACAGGTCCATTTGACTGCCGGAGCATCTTCCTGCCATGATTTGGTGACAACTTCCACTTTATCCGAAACCATAAATGCTGAATAAAAACCCAGTCCAAAATGACCTATTATTGAATTTGCCTTATCTTTATATTTATCAAGAAAATCGTTTGCACTCGAAAAAGCAATCTGGTTAAGGTACTTATCCAGTTCTTCGCGGGTCATACCAATACCCTTATCGCTGACCTTAATAGTTTTCTTCTTCCTGTCTGTCTCTACCCTTATGGTCACATCTCCTGTCTCTCCCTTAAATTCTCCGGCAGTTGCCATCGCATTTAGCTTTTGCGTCGCATCTACTGCATTTGAAATAAGTTCTCGCAGGAAAATTTCATGATCAGAATAGAGGAACTTCTTTATTATTGGAAAAATGTTCTCGGTTGTAACTCCAATTTTGCCTGTCTGCATATCATATATTTTTTAGTTCAACGAGTATTATCGGCATCCCTCTTTCAAAAGATGTGCCAGCTGCAAATACTGACAAATAGTCACTTCAGACCGGCAGTCAGTCAGACAGCACCGGAAAATACTTCTTAAAAAAAATGAGGGAATCTGAAATATGCTACCAGAACAATTATGGCAGCAAGAAACAAAAAGACGAAAAGGACATACAGGGATATATTTCTGCGTATTTTGTATTTATTTATCTTATATTCACTTATTAACCGTTTGGTTATATTGTGGATTCTGAGAATTGCACTGGAGTTCTTTGGAATATAAGCATCAATGATACCCATTACATTCTTTTTCAATGCTTCCATTCTGTCTTCGGGCCCCAGCAGAATAATGCCCGTATTCTGATCAATGGCTTTAACTTCTTTCACTATTTTCCTGGTACGTCTATAATCATCCGTAGTTTCAGAGACTCCTATAATGGTAATCTTGCATGAGCTGTTCTCTTTTTGCTTTCTCAGGTGATCAATAAACTCCTCGCTCGTAATGAACGATTTGACATCATATCTTGAATTATCCGGGAATCTCTTTTTTAATTCTCCGGTAAAACTCCGGTGATCATCCAGACAAATCATATATGTCATTTTTGTGACATCCATACAGAAACAGTTTTATGCCTGTTTATTTCAGCTCCTTTATATCAACATCCTTAACGAAATTCCAGTATCCTTTTTTAAGTCTGTATCCGTCAAGAGCAATTCCTGCACCATATTGCCCATTGCCGCCTGAATGTCCTGTGGCAAAAGCATCCAGCCGATCAAAGACAATAAGTCTGTTTGAACCTATTCGTAATGAGACCAGACCTTCAGCAGAATACTCCAGTACTTCCCGGAATCTGATTTCATTGTCTCTGATGAAACATGGCCTGCCAAAAATCATTTCACCGTTCTCTCCAAAGCTAAGGACTTCTATTATTTTTCTTGACAGATAAAGGTTATCGGTATCAAGGCCTAACAGGATATAGCAGGTTTCCTTTTCATTTCTGAAGGGTCTGATATCATAATATAGAGCTCCATACCAGTTTCTTTCAGTATAGACAGTATCATTACTGATTGTTTCAGGCTGGTTTTCCCCTTCGAGTCTGAACACTATCTTTCCGCTCTTTTTCGTATCTCTTTTTACTAAATAGAGAAAATATTTATTAGGTCCCTGCCGCAGAGGTATATTCCATGTTATTATTTTTATTTTTTCGTCAGGAGAATCAATCTGCCCCAGGTATTTAAGATCAGTGAACCGGTGGTCAAATACAGAATCAGACATAACATAATCGTCGACAAGTAATCTGACTGAATCGTTAAGTTGTAGTTTTTCACTGTCATTTTTACTGACAAGTATTTTTTCAAAAAGTTCTTCGAGCTGGATTGAAATATCGTTTCCGGAGCTTTGACCGGTAAGAATACTGGAATTGAAGATGAAAAAGTAAAGCAATAATAATTTCAGATTACTCATTTTCCTTTTCCCTTTACATTTTCCACTGCATCATCCATCAGACACTTAAGTTGTTCACAGGCTTCTATAATAACGTCATCCTCAATCACAAGAGGAGGAGCTATTCTGAAAGCAGTATCACAAAAAAGGAAATAATCCAGAATGACACCATATCTTGGAGCATTTGCGATTATATATTGCACATATTCCGGTTTTTCAACCTCTACAGCAAGCAACAGGCCTTCTCCTCTTATATCCTTCACAAGATCATGTTTCAGTTCTTTTCTAAAGAGTTCTGATTTTTCTTTGCATTTTTCGTATGGCTTATTTTCAAGCAGTACTTCAAATGAAGCCAGTCCGGCTGCACAACACACGGGGTGACCACCGAAGGTTGTAATATGTCCTAATTGTGGATCATTACTGAGCAAAGACATTAATTCGTTTGAGGATATAAAAGCCCCCAGGGGCATTCCTCCACCCAGCGCTTTCGCAAGCACCAGTATATTGGGAACGACATCGAATCTATGGAGGGCAAAAAGATGACCAAGGCGTCCGAAACCTGTTTGCACTTCATCGAAAATCAAAAGGACCCCCTTTTCGCTACATCTCTCTCTGATTTTTTTCAGGTAACCATCCTCTGGAATAACAACACCGGCTTCTGCCTGAACAGGTTCAATAATAACACAGGCAGCTTTTTCATCTATCATATCGAGTGCACCTGAATCATTGAAATCCAGTTGCAGAATATCAGGCAAGAGAGGCCGGAATGGATTTTTATATACTTCTTTTCCCTGAATGCTAAGGGCTCCGTGTGTACTCCCATGGTAGGAATTCCTTAAAGATATTATTCTTGTTCGTCCTGTAGCCCTTTTCGCCAGTTTGAGGGCTCCTTCCACAGCTTCGCTGCCGGAATTTACGAAATAACAAACATCCAGACCATCGGGAAGCATTTCACTTAACCGGCGGGCATATTTAACCTGCGGGCTTTGTACAATTTCACCATAGACCATCAGGTGAAGGTAAGAGTCTGCTTGTCTGTGTATAGCATCAATAACTCTCGGGTGTCTGTGACCGATATTACTCACTGACACACCCGATATCAGATCAATGTATTTCTCACCTGACGGGCCGTACATAAAAACCCCTTCTGCCTTTTCTATCTCAAGCATCAGGGGATAATGTGATGTCTGACCGAGGTGTAAGAGAAAAAGTTGACGATTAGTAAGCATTTATTATGACAGAAATTATCTGGTCATGACGTTAATATCATCCAGTAATGACTCTCTGAATGATTTTCCGACCGGAATACTTTTTATAGTATCTCCAACCATAAGGTCAAGAGAACTTTCCTTAATGGCCTGAATCATACTCTTGTTTATTATGAACGAGCGGTGAACCCTTATAAATACTCCTGAGGGAAGCTGACTCTCCATGGCTTTCATGGTAAAATGAATAGTGTACCTGTCATCATTGGTAGTAAGGGTCACATAATTTTCAAGAGCTTCGATATAGATAATATCTTTAAGTTTAAGTTTTACAAGAGAAGATCCCTTTTTAATAAAGATCTCTTCATCACCCGTATTCGATATTTCTTTACGTGAATAATACCTGATAGTCTTATCAATAGCCTTACAGAAACGTCCGTAAGAAATAGGTTTCAGCAGGTAATCAACAACATTGAAGTCAAATGCCTTTAAAGCATATTCTTCTGTGGCTGTCACTATAATGATGTTGGGAGGATTATCGAGACTGTTTATGAAATCGAATCCATCTAACTCCGGCATGTGAATATCGAGAATAACGAGGTCGATATCCCGGCGTTTGGTAATAATATTTCTTGCTTCCACAGAATCGCTGAAAGTACCTGCCAGATTAAGAGATGAGCATTTAGCCACATACCCTTCCAGTATTTTACAACTCATCTGATCGTCATCAACGATAATACAATTCATATCACACCCTCCGGAAAATATCTAAATCAAAAATAATAAAAAAAACAAATCAAACCATTTTATCCGTCTGTTTTTCGCATAATTTACATCATTCAGTTAACAGACAGACATTATATTTTGTTTACAAAGGATAATTACAGAAAAAAAAAAGGGTGCCATTAATGACACCCTACAGACAATCTCATCGTTAAAAATTATAGGCTTTTGTCAAGTGCAGGAGCTGCTTTGAATTTAACGACTTTTTTGGCAGGTACATTAAGTTTTGCACCTGTACGTGGATTACGAACCACTCTGGCACTTCTTTTGGCTACTTTAAAAGTGCCAAGGCCGGGAAGCTGAAGCCTCTGGCCTTTTTTCATTGCTGTCCCTACGGATGCAACGAAAGCATTCAAAGCGTTTCCTGAATCTTTAATAGTCAGACCAGTCTCCTTGGCAATTGCAGCAACTAAATCTTTTTTTGTCATGATAATAGAATTAAAAGGTTAGACCTGTTTATTTATTAAATACAAATTTATTTTATTTAATTTCATATGCAAATTTATTTTGGCGTTTTTCTCCAAATAGTGAGCCTTTTAGGTAAAAAATTATGTTTTTTTCGTACCACCGACTGTGTTATGCAACATATCACAAAGCCCCTTTAATCGCCAATTTGAACAATTTTGAAAAAAATAAGTGTTTAAATCCTGTTAATAAATTACATATATATCTGTTTATCTTTGTTTTACATATTTTTGCACAAGCTAGGAACAATATAAAAAAATATTATCTTTGCGGCTGCAGATAAAAAATCAGGCTTTTGTTCTTTTGTTAATGAATATTTTTGTCTGTTCAGTTTTTTTTTTAATGAAGGAGAAATGGCAGAGTGGTCGAATGCGGCGGTCTTGAAAACCGTTGTCCGCCTATCGGTGGACCGGGGGTTCGAATCCCTCTTTCTCCGCCAGAGTTAAATGATCCCGCGTCAGCGGGATCGTTTATCTTAACGAAGATACAAAGGAAGCTTGCTTCCTGAAGTATCTGAGGGAAGATAAACGAGACCCGAAGGGTCATTTAACTCTGTCAGCACCTCCCCCGGGGATCACGAGCGAAGCGAGTAATCCCTCCTT
>JAAYDB010000146.1 GCA_012729475.1 Bacteroidota bacterium | reverse complement strand
CCAACGGACTGCTCCGTAACTGGATAAGCCTTCATATAACAAGCAGGATAAGCATCTCTCTTATTTCTGATTTCCTGATCAAACTGATGAAGCTTCCGATCTCTTTCTTTGATGTAAAGCTTGTGGGAGATATAATGCAGAGAATAGGAGATCATAACCGTATCAGGACTTTTCTCACAGACTCGCTTATAAGCATCATTTTCGCTGTTATAACCCTGGTCATGTACATCATAATAATGGCAACCTATCACCTGGGAATACTTGGTATCTTTCTTCTTGGAAGTACGCTCTATATCGGATGGGTAGTTCTTTTTCTCAAACGTAGACGAGAGCTTGATTACAAACGGTTCCAACAAAGCGCCGCCAACCAGAGCAATATCGTTCAGCTTGTCACGGGCATGCAGGAGATAAAGCTTAACAGCTGTGAGAAACAAAAGAGATGGGAATGGGAAAGGATACAGATAAAACTCTTCAAGGTAAGCCTGAAGAGTATGATGCTTAACCAGAACCAACAGCTGGGAGCAGCATTCATAAACCAGGCTAAGGATATTTTTATTTCCTTCCTTTCGGCTAAGGCAGTCATTGAAGGGCAGATGACTCTCGGTATGATGATGGCTGTCCAATATATCATCGGCCAGCTCAACGCCCCGGTGCAACAGTTCATAGGTTTCACCCAGGCTGCCCAGGATGCCAGAATAAGCCTCGAAAGACTCGGGGAGATCCATAACAGGGAAGATGAGGAAAAAACTGAGGATGATAAGATAAGGGAGATACCTGATAATAAGGATATAGAGATAAAGAACCTTTTGTTCCAGTATGAGGGTCCGCATTCTGAAAAGGTGTTGAATAGTGTATCGCTAAAGATCCCTGCAAGAAAGGTTACAGCAATAGTCGGCATCAGCGGCAGCGGGAAGACAACACTTATGAAGCTGATGCTGGGATTCTACGATCCGGTAAAGGGTGATATACTTCTTGGCGGGGTCTCTCTTAAGCGCTACAGCCAGTCTGAGTGGAGAAGACGATGCGGAGTGGTGATGCAGGAAGGTTTTATCTTTTCAGATACCATAGCAGGTAATATAGGCCTTATAGATGAGATTCCCGACAGGGAAAAGATAGACAAGGCAGTTGAGACAGCCAACATCAGAGATTACATAGAGGGACTTCCGCTTGGATACAATACCAGGATCGGGAATGATGGGCAGGGCCTTAGTACGGGCCAGAAACAAAGGCTTCTCATTGCGAGGGCTGTTTACAAGGATCCGGACTTTATATTCTTCGATGAGGCTACCAATGCGCTGGATGCCACAAACGAAAGAACGATCATGGAAAACCTTGGCACTTTTTTCCGGGGAAAGACAGTGGTAATTGTTGCCCACAGGCTTAGTACGGTAAAGAATGCTGATCAGATAATAGTGCTCGACAAAGGGGAAGTGGCAGAGACAGGAACACATAAAGAGCTGGTGAGAAAGAAGGGAGCATATTTTAATCTCGTGAAGGATCAGCTGGAGCTGGGGAATTGAGTAGTGAGTAGTGAGTGATGAGTGGTGAGTGGTGAGTAGTGAGTGGTGAGTAGTGAGTGATGAGTAGTGAGTGATGAGTAGTGAGTAGTGAGTAGTGAGTGGTGAGTGGTGAGTAATGAATAAGATGTAGGATCAAGGCTATTGTCTTGTGCGTCACCAAATAAAAGAAACGGCCTGCAAGACCTGCAAGAACTGCAAGACCTAAATAATAACTATGCCTGAAATAAACAGACATGAGATAAGGAGTCCTGAACTTCAGGAGGTAATGTCGGGGATACCCGGCAGCTTCCTGAGATGGGGGTTGTTTATGTTTTTTGCTATTATAATGGCCATCGTGCTGGTGAGTTGGTTTATAAGCTATCCGACGGTGGTAACGGCACCTGTAACAATAACAACATATAATTCTCCGGCATCACTGGTAGCCAGGTCGGGAGGCAAAATAGAAAGGCTTGTAGTGGGGAATGAAGAATATGTTACAAGAAACCAGCCGGTAGCTGTAATAGAGAATACAGCACATTTTGAAGATGTTGAGTCCCTTGTAATATTCCTGAAGAACCTAAAAGATGATCCTGAATGGATTGAAAATGCATCACTATATGAGCCTCCTTCAGGTCTTTCTCTGGGGGAGATTCAAAGTAGTTATTTACGGTTTACAACAGTTTTTAATAAATATTTGAAGTATATCAGACAAGCGTATATCCCATCTAAAATAAAAATTCTGGAGGATCAGATAGAGAGACAGGAGGAATATACCAGGGAATTATTGGTGCAGAAAAGATTATCTGAAGAAGACCTTGAGCTTGAACTAAAGAGTTTTATGCGTGATTCGCTGTTATTTCACAGGGGTAATTATCCTATATCTGTCAATGAGTTTGAAAAATCAAAACAGGCGTTGCTACAAAGACAATCATCCTACAGTTCACTCAAAGCTTCAATCAAAAACAATGAGTCATCATCATTAAGGATGAAAGAATCACTTCTTGATCTGCAGAATCAGCTTGAAAACGAATTATATCAATACAGGCTGGATCTGCAGGAATCCTTTCAGTTATTGTGTGTGGCACTGGAACAGTGGAAGGAGAAGTATCAGATTGTGAGTCCGGTTGATGGGAGAATAACTCTTACAACTTTCTGGAATGAGAATCAGGTGGTAAAAGCCGGAGAGATACTGGCCACAGTGATCCCGGAAGATAAAAGAATGATCATTATAAGAGCAGATATACCTGCCACAGGAGTTGGCAGGGTAAGGACAGGACAGGAAGTAAATATAAAACTGTCAGGATTTCCGTATATGGAGTTTGGTATGATAAAGGGCAGGATAAGTTCTCTGTCGCTGGTGCCTGCAAATGATGTATATATAGCTGAAATAGAATTAACAAACGGAATGAGATCGACCTATAACATTGATCTGAATTTTGTGAGTGAAATGACCGGCATTGCCGATATTATAACAGAAAACAGCAGGTTGATTTACAGATTTATTAAGCCACTGAAAGCGTTGGGGAAATAAAATTTATTCAGCAACAAAGGATCTGTAAGACTTGTATGATCCGAGGAGCATTGCGTCGAGTTCCGCAAAGCGGAATGTACGATAAGCCCCATACTTCCATTTCCGCTGACACGGAATTCCGGAGAACCGGAAATTACACTCCACGTTGCCCTCAGGTCCCTGCTCCCTGCTCCCTGCTCTCTGCTCCTTGCTCTCCTCTTTATTATTCATTAACTTTTATAGCCGGTTTGTTAAAAAAACTTAAAAAAAAAGGGGGGGGGTATTTAAAAAATAAATTGTAGATTTGTTTAGGTTATAAGAAAACAAATGTCTGATGATTTTTTGTTTTGAAGATGGATCTGGTCAATGATTATGTAATAATTCAAAAATATCATTTTAGTAAACCTTGCTATATTAAGTATGATCAGACTCATTCAGTCTGTATTGAGCATATAGTTTTTAACATTATACAGTTATGGAAGAAAAACTGGATTCGCTGACTAATAGAGCAAAAACAAAAAAAGAAGTTGCAGATGAATATGGTATTTGTGTCAAAACACTTAATGATCATCTGAGAAAAAAGAATATCAGACAAATCCGGGGTTTGTT
>JAAYDB010000145.1 GCA_012729475.1 Bacteroidota bacterium | reverse complement strand
GAACCCGGGCTACTGGATGTTGACACCTCCGGTGTCATGGAAAAAAAGAATCAATGTTTTGCACAGCATTAAATTCCGGGAATAATTATATAAAATTTATTTTGGGTGTCTTTCGCACAAAACAGGAATAGATATTAAACTCTATAATACTGACATGAAACACTGGATCCTTATTTTATTGTAATGATTCAGTGTTTTTTATTTGCTGTTTTTGTATTCTCTAAGCAAAGACTGGAACACTTCTTTTACCGATGATATTTTTGTAGCCCTGAATGCATTACTGCCTGCAAAAGCAAAACCATTTTCAAAATTACCCTTTAGAGCATTAGCCAAGGCAGTTATTATGCAATAAGGGCTTTTTGATATATCGCATGTCTTAATACATTTAAACGGGCATTTTATTGGTTGCTTTTTCCCATCTCTCACTTTCCGGATGAAATTTGAAAAAATAGCTCTTCCCGGCATACCTACAGGACTGTTAATTATTTCAATATCTTTTTCTTCAGCACTTATGTAAGCTTGTTTAAAACCTTCAGATGCATCACATTCATACGTGGTTACAAATCTTGTTCCCATCTGAACACCTGATGCCCCTAGTTTCATGATGTTTCTGATATCTTCACCGGAATAAATACCTCCTGCAGCAATGACAGGTATTGTCTTGTTGTGTTTTTCCTCGAAAATTTTCACTTCATGAACAATTTCAGGGACCAGTTTTTCGAGGGTATAATTATTGTCGTTGATCTGTTCTTTTTTAAAACCCAGATGACCACCGGCCTTGGGTCCCTCAACAATAACAGCATCAGGCAGGTAATCATAATTTGTTTTCCATTTTTCACAAATTATTCTTGTTGCTCTGGCTGATGACACTATAGGTACCAGTTTTGTTATGCTGTCTTTCTTTAAGAATGATGGCAGGTCGAGGGGAAGACCGGCACCGGCAATTATAATATCAACTTTTTCGGCTATGGATGTCTTTATCATGTCAACAAAATTTGTCATAGCGACCATAACATTGACGCCAATTATTCCAAGGGTTTTTTCTCTTGCCTTCCTGATCTCTTCCTTCAGTCCATATATACTGGCCTCAAGATAATCCGCCGAAAAATAACGGTAAAGAAGACCCAGTCCTGCACTTGAAATTACACCAACACCTCCTTCATTTGCTACGGCTGCTGACAGTCGCGAGAGCGAGATGCCTACTCCCATGCCTCCCTGAATGACAGGGACAGCAAGCGTAAGATCACCTATTTTCAATGTCTTCATGTCGGGTGTTTTAAATATCATTTATGAAAATTTTACAACTCAGGATCAGCTCATATAGCTAATCTTTCCGGTTTTTTTTGATCTTATTCTTTCATTTCTGTTTCCTGACCATTCTGATTTTTTTCCTGAAAAATGGCCGTTGTTGCCTTGTCTGAATGGTTTTTCCCGGGCTATTTCCACAGCAACTTTTTTCCCTGTGTACTTTGTCTTGTTCAATGCTGAAATAACATTATCGGCATATACATTTTCCACTTCAAAAAAGGCAAATGACTTGAGAAGATCTATTTTGCCTACCCGTATATTTTTGTTACGTACAGTGCAATTTATCAGCTCAATAACCTGCTCGGGGGATAAACCGTCAGATTTTCCCAGATTTATGAATAGCCTTTTAAAGTTACTCTTATTGTAGTTACAGGATCCTTTTTTCCCTGGTTTGTCATATCTCTCATTTATTTCCGGGACAGGGTTTGTAAGGTTTTCACCATTACGGTAATCATCAAGGAATCTGTCAAATTCCAGCGAAACGATTCTTTTAAGGAGTTCATCCCTGTCCAGACCTGACAATCTCTCCTGTATTTCCGGAAGGAATTTTTCAATCTCCAGGTGGTCTGTTGCTACATTCTCCAGCCTGTTAACCCAGTTGGATAATTGTTTGCTGCAAATCTCGCTTCCTGTAGGAATAGGCAGAGCCGTGAAGGATTTTTTTATCAATCGTTCAATCTTGTGAAGGTTACTCTTTTCTCTCTGGTTGATAAGTGACACGGAGATGCCTTTTTTCCCTGCTCTCCCTGTTCTTCCACACCTGTGAGTGTAGATATCTGCGTCGTCGGGCAGATTATAATTAATAACATGTGTAAGGTCATTGACATCCAGGCCACGTGCTGCTACATCTGTTGCTACGAGCATATGAAGGTTCCTTAGCCTGAATTTCTGCATAACAGCATCTCTCTGTGACTGCGAAAGATCACCATGAAGTGCATCGGCATTATAGCCGTCATCAATCAGTTTTGCTGCCACGTCACGGGTCTCGTTCCGGGTACGGCAAAAGACCAGACCATATATATCGGGTTCCGAATCAGCAATACGCTTAAGTACTTTATACTTATCTTTTGCATGTACAAGGTAATAGGAATGTGAAATATTATCGGCTGATGCATTTTTCTTGCCGATAGTTATTTCAACAGGATCGTTCATATAATTACCTGCTATTGATGCTACTTCTGATGACATTGTAGCTGAAAACAAAAGTGTTCTTCTGTTGTCAGGAACTTCTTCAAGTATTTCATTTATACTGTCAAGAAAACCCATGTTAAGCATTTCATCCGCTTCATCAAGGATGACAGTGTTAATATTATTCAGTTTAACGGCCCTTCTTCCTATAAGGTCTATCAGGCGTCCCGGTGTTGCTACTATGATATGAACACCTTTTTTTAAGCTTTTTATCTGGTTAGCAATACTGGTACCACCATACACCGAAAGGATTCTAAGGTTACCGGTATACCTGGAGAAGTCTTCGAGGTCGCCTGTTATCTGTATACATAATTCGCGTGTCGGGCATAAGATGAGGGCCTGAGTGCTGTTATGTTCTGTATCGGTTGTCTGTACCAGAGGCAGTCCGAAAGCAGCTGTTTTTCCGGTTCCTGTCTGGGCAAGTGCAATAATATCTCTTTCATCTTTAAGCATCAGGGGAATTACTTTTTCCTGCACTGGCATTGGTTGTTCAAATCCCAGTTCCTGAACTGCTTTCAGAATGCCGGGAGTGAATCCCATTTCTTCAAAGTTGGTCATTAAATGTTTTTATAGTGTGGCTCCGGGAGCGGTCTATTTATATTCCGGCTGAAATGAACTCAAATACAGACAGGACTAAATGCGTGAAAACGCTACGTGGAAATCACTTGTTAAATAAGACCGCAAATGTAATTAAATTAGTATGATTTACAAAAAATTGGTATTCGGGGCAGAGAGGAGATTTTAATACCGTAATTGTTTCAGCGAAGGCACTGTACGGTTTTTTTCTTTTTCGTGTCTTTTTATATTGAAATATTTATAATAGTTTGGGAACAATTTTTTACATTGCTGTGAAATCATAATATTTCAGTTATGAATAAACATATTAATAATGTATTGATTTTCATGCTGGCAATAATATTGTCAGGGTGTGGAGCAGACGACAAAAAGCTTACTGAAGAGATGAAAGACAATCTTGATAAGTTCAGGGAAGTGACTCTGACTACCGATCTCTCGTGGCTCAGTTCACAGGAAAAGGAGATAATTACTATCCTTATTGATGTGGCGGCCATTATGGACGATATTTTCTGGCTGGAAGCCTATGGCGACAAGGAGGAACTTTTTGACCGTGTTGAAAATGAATATGCGAGGGAGTATATTAAAATCCATTATGGTCCGTGGGACAGGCTTAACGGCAATGCTCCCTTTATTCCGGGTTTTGGTGAGAAACCTGCCTCTGCCCGGTTTTATCCGTCCGACATGACTGTGAGTGAGTTCGAGGGATGGGATGATCCTGAAAAAAGCAGTCTGTACACCATCATTAAACGTGACAATAATGGAAAGCTACTGGCAGTTCCCTATTCCGAATATTTTAGTGAACAACATTCGGAAGCTGCCTCACTGATGATGAAAGCAGCCGAACTGGCAGAAGACGAGGGATTGAAGAAATATCTTACAATGAGGGCAGAAGCTCTTCTTTCCAATGATTATCAACCCAGCGACTTTGCGTGGATGGAAATGAAACAGTCAAACATTGATTTTGTTGTCGGTCCCATTGAGAATTATGAGGACCAGCTTTTTGGTTATAAGGCGGCTCATGAAGCTTTTGTTCTTGTCAAAGACCCTGAATGGAGTGCCCGTCTGGCAAAATATAATTCAATGTTGACCGGTCTTCAGGCTGCACTGCCCGTTGACCCCGCATATAAGTCAGAAGTGCCGGGTACTGATGCTGATATGAATGTATATGATGCAATATATTACGCCGGTGACTGTAATGCGGGTAGCAAGACTATTGCCATCAACCTTCCTAACGACCCGGAGATACATCTTGCAATAGGAAGCCGTAAGTTGCAGCTGAAAAACTCTATGAAGGCTAAGTTTGACAATATACTTATACCCATTGCAAATATGCTGATAGACGAAAGCCAGCGTCAGCATATTACTTTCGATGCTTTTTTTGAGAACACCACTTTCCATGAAGTGGCTCATGGGATGGGTGTTAAAAATACCATCAACAATAAGGGTACTGTAAGAGGTGCCCTTAAGGAACAATATTCTGCACTTGAAGAGGCCAAAGCCGATATAATGGGCTTATGGCTCGTAACCAGACTATATGAGATGGGTGAAATAACAAGCGGAGAAGTGATGGACAACTATGTAACTTTTTTTGCAGGTATCTTCCGTTCCAGTCGTTTCGGGGCTGCCAGTGCCCATGGAAAGGCCAATATGCTCAGTCTTAAATATTTTGCTGACAACGGAGCCTTTGTTTATCAGGATAACGGTTATTATAAGGTACGTTTTGAAGAAATGAAGAAAGCTGTTGAATCACTGGTGAGCAGGATACTTACCGTACAGGGAGACGGGGATTATGAAACAGCAAAAGAGTGGATAGAAAGAGATGGAGTCATGACTGAAAGTTTACGCAGAGATCTCGACAAAGTGAATGAAGAAGGGATCCCTGTGGATATTGTATTCAAACAGGGCAAGGAAGTTTTGGGTTTACAGTAAATGTACTTTTCAGGATTGTTTACAATTGAAAGGTTAACATTTATATATTAGAATGTGGAAAAAGCTGTGTTTATTCATCAGCATTAAATAAATCCTGTTTCCGGGTTTTGCTCTCCGAACTTTTCAGTTAAAACAGTCATTATTTCATTTCTTTTTTTACCTTTTTTTCCCAGATCTTTTATAAGAAGATAGGCCTGAAAAAGTGATGAGCGGGCTATTTCCGAAGAGGTATCCCGGAACGGTACAGTGATTTTCGCCCGGAGCTTTTATCTGATCTGGAAAATAATAATCAGGGTATGTTTGTGTTATTAATGAAAAATAATTTGTTTTGATGAACAGATTTTATTATGAAAGAAACAAAATACGTTGTTTTTGATTTTGACGGGACGCTTGCCGATACATTTGATCTGGCATTGAAAATTTACAACAGGATTGCCCCTGAGTATAACTGTACATTGATCGGACATGAAGACAGAGAGTTGTTAAGAACGGAGAGACCGCAAGAGCTGTTTAAGGAATATGGGTTCACTGATCTGAAGGTTTTTTTACTGCTTCTCCGGATGAGAAAAGAGTTGAGCAAACATATCCCGGATATAGGACTTGTTAAAGGTATAAAGGACTCTTTATTGAATATTAAGAAGGCCGGATACAATCTGGGGA
Organism: Bacteroidota bacterium; assembly: GCA_012729475.1. Taxonomy (GTDB): domain Bacteria; phylum Bacteroidota; class Bacteroidia; order Bacteroidales; family VadinHA17; genus LD21. The sequence continues at coordinate 37,308 of JAAYDB010000145.1, read as the reverse complement.
TACTGACATCCAATTCTAAAAACAATGTAAGTAAGTTTCTGGAATACAATGACATGTCTGGTCTCATTGATTTTATTTACAGCGGCAAAGGTCTTTTTGGGAAAGACCGGGTAATAAGGAGGATGCTTGACAGCGAAAAAATTTTACGGGAAAATGTAATATATGTGGGAGATGAAACCAGGGATATTGAAGCATCAAAAAAGGCAGGCATTCCTGTAATCGCAGTTACATGGGGGTTAAATAACAGGGAAGTTCTCTCTTCTCTGGGGCCGGATTGTCTTGCTGATGACCCTCAAGAATTATATTCCTGTGTTATGGCTATACAATGATCGGCCCTGTTTGCCAGTGTTTTCAGGTATTGATATAGTTGTTTTACAAAGCCGGAATAATAAAGTGTATTTTCATTATGAAAATCTCAGGTTTTTTTCATTATCTTCATGGAGAAAAAGGTTTATTTTGATATGACTGATATACAAACACTTTACCAGAATGCAATAAAGTTTGCTGCGGAGCGGCATGGATCACAAAAGGTAAAAGGCTCCAGAATTACTTATGTCGTTCATTTAAGTAATGTGGCGATGGAGCTTTTTGTTGCTGCCAGGAACACTCCCGGTTTTGATCTGTCACTGGCCATACAGGCAGCTCTTTTACATGACACTATTGAAGATACTGCTACCACCCGTCAGGAGATTGAAGCTACTTTTGGTCAGGATGTGGCTGATGCTGTATGGGCCCTCACTAAGGATAAGAAACTGCTTGAAGACTATAGGCTTACCGACAGTCTTGCCAAGATAAGACAATGTCCAAAAGAAGTGTGGGCAGTTAAGCTGGCAGACAGGATAACCAACCTGCAAAAGCCTCCGGAAAACTGGAGTAAAGACCATATTACTGAGTTTCATTATGATTCGGTTCAGATTCTTGAAGCTCTTGAAGGAGGAAATCAATATCTGGAACAGAGGCTGAAAGTGAAAATCAACGAATACAAAGAATATCTGCAGGACTGAAACCGACTTATAACTACAGTTGAAGCTTTACATGCTCTGGTCAGAATAAATGCAAAAGCCATGCCGGACAGTTAAAAGAAGCAATGGCTTTGTCAGCTGATTCAATTATATTTCCTATAAAAACCAATTTGCTCCTGCAAATTTTGCCAGATTATCCGGGGTATTATTTTAGATCCGAAATGAGTCTGCGTCCATCAGGCAGCATATTATCAGGATGTGGAATGCCCGATTCTTCCATCTTGTATCTTACACAGTTTTCCCAGTCGTTTTTGCAATATTGTTCAATCCATTTTTTATCAAGTTTCCCTTCTTTATAATACATTTTCATAGGACAAACCCGGTACCATTTGCACTCTTTTGTCATAATTGTTAGTTCTTTTAAAAAACGACAACTCTTAACATGATCACTTAAAGGAGGAGAGATAAAATTAGTGAACAAATAAATAAGGACACTGGTAGTTTAAAAAATATTTTAGATTAGTTTTGAATATGTACATTAAGATATGAAAACAAGATGAATATAAATGTAAATGAATTGATCATTTTCACTCTTAAGAATTCTTTGATGATTACCGTTTTTGTCCTTTTCATGATGGTAATTATAGAATATATTAATGTACAAACAAGGAATATATGGTCAGAGAAGCTCATCAATTCACCTTTTTTACAGCTAATTTTAGCTGCTTTACTTGGTATTACTCCGGGTTGTCTCGGAGCTTTCACTGTTGTATCCTTGTATACACACCGGATGTTGAATCTGGGGGCATTGGTGACTGTAATGATCGCCACCTCAGGAGATGAATCATTTGTTATGTTTGCCATGTTTCCCGGAAAAGCCTTGCTGTTACATTTTCTTTTGTTTGTAGTAGCAATTCTGGCAGGTTATCTGGTTAATCTGTTTAATAAATCCAGGCCCCTGAATAGTCCCCTCGGATTCAAAATACATGAATCAGATTATTGTAAATGCTTTACAATAGATATTATTATTCCGCAACTGAAAAGGATAACTTTTGAGAGAACACTTCTGTTATTATTCACGCTGGTCTTTGGATTGTTACTGGGACTGGGTATCGTAGGCTCCGATGTCTGGGACTGGGAGAGAATAACATTTATGACCGGGACGGTCATAATGCTGTTTGTTTTTATCACAGTACCGGATCATTTTATCCATGAACACCTGTATGGACATATAGTAAAAAAACATCTTATCAGGATATTCCTGTGGACATGGGGGGCATTTGTTGTTCTTTACTTCATTCAATCAAGTTTGGAACTAACAAATCTTGTGGAAAACAATACCTGGATAATATTTATTATAGCTGTATTGGTGGGCATCATTCCGGAATCAGGGCCGCACCTGATTTTTGTGACAATGTTCTCACAGGGCCTCTTGCCCTTTAGTATTCTCTTTGCAAATTCCATTGTTCAGGACGGGCATGGAATGTTACCCTTACTGGCTGAGTCGAGAAAAGATTTTATAAAAGTAAAACTAATAAACATGCTGGCCGCTTTTGTTGTAGGATCTATGCTTTTACTTTTCGGGGTATAATAACAATTCATAACCCTGATCATTTTATTTCCCACCAGAGTTCTGCAAAATATGGTAATGATTCTGATTTATACTGTGGCTTAGGCTACAGTGTTACATTCAGAGCCGTTTACCTGACTGAAAGATGAACAAGTGATAATTATTCTTTATTCCCCGTGTATGCGTTTCTTCTTTTCTAGAAGTTCTTCATGACTTTCCCGGTGTTCAGGGTCGGCTATAATAACGTCTACAGGACAGACATTAACACATTGAGGTTCATCAAAGAATCCTACACATTCAGTACAGAGGGCAGAATCAATGACATATATCGGATCTCCTTCTGAAATTGCTTTATTGGGACATTCCTCAACGCATAGTCCACAGGAAATACATTCATCAGTTATCATCAGAGCCATAATGTGCCTCCTTCCATTATTTATGTTAATTAAAATTCTGCTGAATTATCCGGCATATTAAACCTTATTATACTATAATCATTTATAAATATAGCGAGAATATTCTCATCATGCAAGCTTATTTGGAATAATTTTAAATTAGACTACCATCATTTTTTCAGGATAAAATGAAATTCAGCCGCTTCTTCGGATGATAAAAATATCTGTTTGGTAAAAATTATTATTTTTACCATTGGCAAAGAGGTCTGCTTTTTATTGTCCTGACCACAGGGCTGATGACTTCTACCATTATAAATAAAGTTTACTTTTATGGTGAAGTCTATATTCATAGCAGGTGTAGGTGGTTTTGCAGGAACAGTGATACGTTATCTGGTTTCAAGATATTTTCAATTTCATTATATCACAGTTTTTCCGTGGGGGACCTTCATTGTAAATATTGTCGGGAGTTTTCTTATCGGGATAATTTATGGTATTTCTGAAAAGGGAAATATACTGTCGCCTGAATGGCGTTTGTTTCTTACCATAGGTTTTTGCGGAGGTTTTACTACTTTTTCATCTCTTTCGAGCGATGCTTTTATCCTTTTGCAGAGCAGGGAAATATTTCGTTTTGCAGCATATACGGGGATGAGCTTTTTTCTGGGGATACTTGCAGTTTTTTTTGGGAGGTTATTAACAAAAATCATTTAGTATGAAAAACAATTCAAGTGCTCTTATTATGCGCGTATTTATCAGTTCAACCGATAAGTACAGGGAAGGTCTGATTTACGAGCATATTGTTTTTAAGGCTAAGGAGTATGGACTTGCCGGAGCAACTGTCTTTAAGGGAATCCTGGGATTTGGAGCCAGTTCGGTTATTTATTCCTATCGTTTCTGGGAAGTAACAGAAAAGCTTCCGGTTGTTGTAGAGATCATTGATCATGAAGACAAAATTCTATCATTTTATGAACTTATCCGGCCAGTACTGGAAACAATACGTTATGGCTGCCTTGTGACAACTGAAAAAACAGATATCCTCATGTATAAATCAGGAAAAAAACAGGAGTGACAGCTTTTCAGGCAGGATTTTTATGCTTCTTTTCTATTTAACATGAATAATATAAATTTAAATTATAACACCCGGGTACGGTTCTTAGAGGATAACTTTAAGTGTATCCCCGGACAAATCATTCAGAAATGAAATACAGATATTTTCTCTTTGCAGCTGCTATTATGCCAGTTTTTTTATTATTGAATCAGTGTAATGAAGCAGAATCCCATGTAAGTTGTGATTGCCCCTCTTTCCATGGTCATGACCGGTCCAATAAATCGAAAGAAACAGGACTTCTTAAAGAATGGCCTGAAGGAGGGCCGGAGATGTTGTTTGCCATCAGTGGTTTGGGTGATGGATACAGTTCAGTTTCTTTTGGTGAGGGGCTGATCTTTACTGCAGGCACGAATGGAGATCAGAGTTATGTTTTTGCTTTTGACATGAATGGTGAACCTGTATGGAAGAGCCCTAACGGAGACTCATGGTCTACTTCCGCACCATGGGCATCGTCCTATACAGGATCCAGGAGTACACCTTCCTATGATAACGGAAGGGTTTATTGTCTTAGTGAAGCAGGGCGTATGGGGGTATATGATGCCAGAACAGGAAAGGAGATATGGGCAAAAGACCTTGCAAAAGAATTCAATGCTCCTGAGACTGAATATGGATATGCCGAGTCGGTGTTTCTGGAAGGCGACCGACTTTATGTTCGTCCGGCAGGGAAAACGGGATTTCAGGTTTGTCTGGACAAAAATTCCGGGGAATTGATATGGGCTAATAATGATATTCCAGGTGTAGAAGGTTATTCATCAGCCGTTGTGTTTGAATACGGAGGATTCCGCCATCTCACAGGTTCCAGTTCAGATTGTTATTATGGGGTTGATATTACCACCGGAAGATTGCTGTGGAAGGTGGATTTCAAGAACAGACAAGGTCTTAACCTTACGGATATTATTGCAAAAGATGGTTTCGTATATATGACCAGCGGTTACGGCAAGGGCAGCCTGATGGTAAAACTGAAGCCTTCGGGTGAGAGCTTTATACCTGAAACAGTATGGCAGTCAGAACTCATGGATAATCAGCATGGCGGTGTTATCCTCCATGAAGGTTATCTTTACGGCTCAGGAAGTGATTCAAGAGGATGGTTCTGCATAGATTTTCTTACAGGAGAAAAGATTTGGAATCATACCAGAGGAAAAGGATCGATAACTTATGCAGACGGCATGTTGTATCTCCTGGACGAAAGAAGCGGCATAATGACCCTAGTAAAAGCATCTCCGGAGAACTATGAACCTGCCGGTGAGTTCAATGTGCCTTCCGGCGGCGGCAATACGTATTGGGCACATCCTGTAGTCTGTGGTAAACGGCTATATGTCAGACAATGGGATAAGATATTCGTGTATGATATAAGTCAATAAAAGCACTTCTTAACTCCTTTGTTGAATTATATCATATCAGTTAATTTTCAAAACAGATATACAGTAAAAATAATCAGCGTGCTGCTTTAACATATTACAGATCTGCCGGATTTTTTATTCTTTATTCTCTGTTTTCTATAACAAGGTCGTTATTAGCAGGTAGGATAAACCTTATAAGTTTATGCCCGTGGGCAGGTATTGCTTAAACTTTTTTTTTAGCTTAATTATCTGTATCTTTGTATTATATGCCTGAAAATTAGTGTTATGATAAAGATAGAAAAATACCATCTGACACGTAAACCATCAGATGAAGAAATAATTCAGTTTGTAGATTTTTTACATAATCATCTGGATCAGTTTGGCGATTCTGTGATTGATATAAAGAAAGCAATAGATTATGCTTTATCTGGTGAATCCGGGAAAGGAGGGTTTCTTTTGGCGGGATATCTTGAGAATGAACTGGTGTGTTGTGTTGTAATGAACAGGACAGGCATGGAAGGATATATTCCTGAGAATATACTGGTTTATATTGCCACTCATCGCGATCACAGGGGTAAAGGTATAGCCAAAGAACTGCTTAATGAGGCCATAAGTGAAGCTGACGGCAACATAGCCCTTCATGTTGAACCTGATAACCCTGCCCGATACCTTTATGAAAAAATGGGATTTACTAATAAGTATTTGGAAATGAGGCTCCAAAAATAGTGTAATGGCATACGTTGAATTAAACAGAGAAAAGTTAGTCTTCAACTATAAATATCTGGAGGAATTATTTAAGAAACACAATATTCAATGGGGTGTTGTTACTAAAGTCCTCTGTGGCAATGAGCTGTTCATCAGCGAAGTATTACGGCTTGGTATTAAGCAGGTCTGTGATTCGAGAACTTCCAATCTCCGGGTGATTAAAAAGCTGAACCCTGATATAGAAACTATTTACATCAAGCCTCCTGCCATAAGGAATATTAAAAATGTTGTTAAATATGCAGATATAAGTCTGAATACAGAATATTTAACTATAAAAGGACTGTCAGTAGAAGCACAAAAGCAGAATAAATTGCATAAGATAATCATCATGATAGAGATGGGTGATTTGCGGGAGGGTGTTTTGCGTAAAGAATTCATTAATTTCTATTCCAGGGTTTTCAATTTACCACATATAGAAGTTATTGGTCTGGGCACAAATCTTAACTGTCTCAATGGTGTTTTACCTGATAATGACAAACTGATACAGTTAAGTCTTTACAAACAACTTATTCAGGCCAGATTCAATAAAAATATACCGCTTGTCTCAGGAGGCAGTTCTGTTACCATCCCTCTTCTTTTCAGAGGATTGCTTCCTGTAGGTGTCAACCATTTCAGAGTAGGAGAAACGCTGTTTTTTGGCACGGATGTGTTTAACAAAACCTGGATTGAAGATATGGACCCGGACGTGTTCAGGTTGTTTGCTGAAATAATTGAGCTGTCTGAAAAACCTGTTGTTCCCAGGGGCGAATTAGGATATAATCTGACGGGTGATAAAATTGAAATAAAAGAAGAAGATTATAACAAGCATTCATTTCGTGCCATACTCGACGTGGGATTGTTGGATGTTGAAGATTGTAACATCCGGCCTGTTGATAAAGATCTGCAATTTGTGGGATCAAGTTCTGATATGATCGTACTGGACCTTGGCGATAATCCCCGGAGATATAAGGTAGGGGATATACTTGAGTTTAAGATTAATTACCTTGCCTTATTGAGCCTGTTGAATTCAAATTATGTAGACAAAAGAGTTGTCTGATCAATTCTGTTTTTACAAAGGGTCTCCATTGCTGCAATGTTATCCGGTCCTGAAATCCATATTTAGAGCGAACTCTGTTGTGAATTCATCCAGGCCCGATAACTCTATATATTTTGTTTTTCTCAGTATCCTGTTGATTTTTTCTCCGAAATGTTCTGACCGCAGGTACTGAAGAACACCAAAACCGGCGCTGTTCCCAACCGGATATATTCTGTCCTTAAGTTCTCCGGGAAGTAATCCGGTAAGCAAAGCCGAATCAGTTCTGATATAGTTGCCAAACCCTCCGGCCAGAAATAAAGCTTCAACATCGTTGAAAGTAAGGCCGGCCAGGTTCATCAGGACCCTTATTCCTGAATAGATGGCTGATTTGGCCAGTTGGATTTCTCTGATGTCATCCTGAATGATCTTTATATCATTTTCAGGATAAACAATAAAAGGTTCTTTCATCAAACCGGTTTCATCAATCAGGTTGTTTACAAGCAGGTAAGCGACAATGTCCAGGATGCCTGAGCCACATATTCCGGAAGGTTCGGTATTGCCGATTACTTCATATCGGCCAAAGCCGGGATAAGCTGAAATAGCTCCTGATACGGCAGCCATCCCGCAGGATATATTTGAGCCCTCAAAAGCCGGTCCTGCTGCTGTTGAGCACATAAAAATTCTGTCTTTGTTAACAAGGGCTATTTCTCCGTTGGTACCTATGTCAACATAAAGATAGTTTGTATGTGAATCTTTCAGGGCAGAAAGACCGGCAACAATATCAGATCCTACGTAAGCAGATACACAAGGAAGGGTGATGACTGAACCATCGGGATTAATACTCAGGCGGGTATTAATTGCCCTTCTTATTTGTTTATCTGTGAATTTAGGGGTGAATGGGGCAAGTGCTATGGGAACAGGGTCTTCACCAAGAAGGATATGCAACATTGTGGTGTTCCCTGCGAAAGCCATTATTTCAATGTTTTCCTGCGAACAATTCATCTGTTCCGTAAAATCATCAAGATACTTATTGATCTCTTTTATAAGCGATGTCTGCAACTCTTTCAGACCATCCCTGTTTTTCTGGCAGTATTCTATTCTTGTAATTACATCGGCACCAAATGTTTTCTGTGGATTGAGAAAAGAAGACGTTTTAACCGTTTTCCCGTTCAGCATATCAAGGAAATACATCACAACTGTTGTTGTCCCTATATCAACAGCTACTCCGAAAGGTTTTGTAGTAAAGGGTTGTTTAATTTTTTTTTCAAACGGCATTTCTTCCAGGTTGAGGCTCTGGCTGGTCAGTATAACGGCTTTACCTGTTTCCGGAAGGCTTATTTCAAGGTCCCTCTCGGGATAAAAAGTGCAGGATCTTATTTTTCCTTTACCTTTGACATTAACTGTACATTTGCCACATATACCCCTGCCCCCGCACGGAGCATATACAGAATAAGCTTTATCCCTCAGAATCTTAAGAAGTGTATCTCCGTATTCTGTTTCAATAAGGTCAGATTTCCCGCCACTGATGATTGTGAGTCTGATGGACATAAAATGATTTTCCGGATATATAAGAAGCCGGAACAAATATATCAAAGATACCCCAATCTTTGGTTTCAGATAACAGATACCCGGAGTTATTTATCCCTTATCAGGGTGAGGACCATCTTGAATTTTTCAACTGCTTTAACTGAATGAGGAGTATTCGCGGGCATTATTATTGTATCTCCTGTTTCCAGGATATTGGAAACGCCGTTTATAATAATTCCGGCTTTGCCGTCGACTATCTGTACTACTGCATCATAAGGAGAGGTGTGTTCACTTAGGCCTTCACCCTTATCAAATGACATTAAACTGATATTGCCTGTTTCTTTTTTGAGTACGTGTTTACTTACTACTGATTTATCTGCATAAGGTATACTTGCCGCATAAGAGAATTTTGTCCCTTTCTCAAATTCATTGTTTCCCATATATTTATCACATTATTTATTTTTTTCTTTAAACCAGATTGTCAGTTCTGCACTGCCCTTTTCTATATTCATTTTCTCAATCTTTATTTTTTCAATTTTATGGCCTGTTTTCAGTGACAGATCATTCAGTAACTCCTTTCTTAACTCAGGTTTCAGCAGGTCATGGTTATTATAATCAAGGGTGAAGGAGTTGAGTGTTTTACCCTGCATGAATATTTCCAGGAGGAGGGCAGTGATCAATATTATTGAATTGACAAGAACTGCTCCCAGCACCGGAGGTTGGAGGTCGGCCTGTGAATTGATGATTGAAATTCCTATTGTGGTGAAGAAATAAGTCATATCTTTTGCTGACATGTTCACTGTCCTGAAACGGATAATAGCAAATAGTGCGAAAAGCCCAAGGGCGATGCCAATCTGCACTTCCACATTTTCCAGCAGAGAAACGAGCATAAAGATCACAATGCCCATCAGGAAAAAGGAAAACACATTTTCCTCTTTTTTTGAAAAGCGGTAATATATTATCCTGATAAGAATGAAAATAATAGCAAGGTTAATCAGAAACCTCACAAAGACACTAAGAAGGCTGTTTTCAACTGCTAATGCTGTAATTGACATGTCATTATGATATTAATTATTACTTCCGTACCGTCTGCAATCATATAGAAGGGTATTGACTATAGAGTTACGTCTATCAAATTGTCCGTAAAAACTGTCAAGATATTTTATCATGTCACGTTTGGATTTTTCTTTCAGCCAGGGAAATTCATTTATTACTCTGTACAATTCTTCTTTTTTATCGGTAAATTCCCTTAGTGCATCTTCGAATACTTCTCTTTCCCGGCATAAACCCAGAAAAACTCGTTCCCGGACTGATTTGATGCCTAGATTTTCTCCGGGAACAGCGTAACTCGTATTGACCAGTCCCGAATAATCGAAGTCATACGGAACAACCACACCAAGATCGGGTCTCTCCGACCAGCTGTCAGAAAGGACAGTCACATTATGCTGACCTCCGATCGACCAATCCGCATTACCTATCATATAATTAAAGATAGCCATCCTGTCAAGCATTGAAGGTTTTATCATACTTCTGCTGAGGTTGTCCGATGTAACTTCAATAGTGCCTGTACGTTCAGCAAGATATTCAACGGGTTCTATAGCAAAGGCAAATTCCCGGATATTATTTTTATTTCTTCGGGTTTTTCCGGTGTTTATATAGTCGATCCTTAACAGTTTGACTTTGTAGCTGTTATCTGTCAGGACATTGTAAAGTTTATAAGTCAGATATTCCCTTAACAGGTAATCTTCATGGCCTTTTCTACAGATAGTTACCATCTTAAGCTTGTTGATCCTGCTGAACTCTTTGCCGACAGTATCTTTCGCTCTGAAATTGAGCATGAGAGGTGGGAAATCGCAATAGTTGCGTCTGAATTCACCACGTGCTCTGACCCTTATTTTTTTGCTCACAGAATCATTTTCACCGGGTTTATATGTAAGGATAGCATCAAGGTACTCCTTGTCAGATCTTTTCCTCCTGTATTGTGTAATATCGAAAAGTATGGAAATATCAAGTATACTGTCGCTTTCAAACAGCGATAGTGAGGGGGGTAAGGTGTCAGTTAACTGATATGTTGTGTCAGCATAACTGTTCTGGCCGGATAATGAAGTGTTTATTAGCAGCAACAGGATAAAAACCGACAGTATGAATCTGTTCATACAACTATATTATCTTACTCTTTATTAACAAATGTATTAATTTAATACCAATTACCCTGTAAACCGTCAGAGCTTAAGTTTGTTCAAAACAAGGTTTTTTTCATCTTTTTCTATCTTTATAATTACCTGTTGTTTTCTGTTCAGGCCCCCGGACAAATATGCAGCACTGTCCTGCAAGGTCTCATATCATCTGAATAGTATTACGAGGATTTGAAAAATTTGTATTACATTACAAATAACCTGGAAGAAGAGAGTAATATGTGAAACCAGAATGATTTACGAATAACAGATAATGATTAAAACAATTTCACCCGTTTGTTTGTTTTTCATGTATACACTACAAGTTTTTTGTTTCAAAGGTTGAATTATTTGTAAATGCGAAGGTTAATTTTCATAGTACTATCTCTTTTATTTACTTCTTGCGTCACTGTGTGGGGGCAGGAGGCAGACCATGAGCCTATTAAGTACAATGACGGGCCTTATATTTTCAGACTTGATAATACATTCAGTGCTTTCTGGATAAAAGATGGGCAACTCATTGAAGAATTGCTGGTACCAACGGTTTTTAATGACTTAAAAAAACTTTTTGGGTTACCCTTTGATTTTAAAGATATGAACAAGGTTTTTGAGGGCAGAACACGATTCAGGCAGAGTTACAGAAATGTTGACAACATCTGTGTCATCAGTGATGTTCATGGCCGGTATGACCGTTATATAGATCTGCTAAAAGCCGTGCCGGTCGTAGACGATGAAATGAAATGGAATTTCGGTAAAGGACACCTGGTAATACTTGGAGATATATTTGACAGGGGAGAGCAGGTTACAGAGATACTGTGGCATGTTTTTGGCCTGGAAAAACAAGCTGAGAAAGCAGGAGGAAAGGTGCATGTGCTTTTCGGCAATCATGAGCACATGGTGCTGAATCATGAACTATGGTATATAGCTGATAAATACAGAGAAACGGAAAAAACAACAAATATCAGTTATACTGAATTGTATTCTGAAAACAGTGTTCTTGGAAAATGGTTACGAAAGAAACCTGTAGCTGTCACGATAAACAATATTTTGTTTGTTCATGCAGGCATATCTCCTTTAGTAGTGATAAAAGGTTTCACTGTGAAGAAGATGAACAGGATGTTTTACAGAGAAGTTTTGGGGAAAGACCCTGAAATTGTTTTGCGTGATGAGAACTTGTCTTTACTGCTATCTGATCAGGGACCTTTGTGGTACCGGGGATATTTTTCAAGAGCTGGTATTGATGAAGAGATCATTGACAGGATACTCTCGTTTTACGGGGTAGGCCACATTGTTGTGGGACATACCCCGGGAGAAAGGATAAGATCGTTCCACAATAATAAAATACTTGGTATTGATGCCGGCATAGCGAACGGATTACCGGGAGAAGCACTGTTGATAAGAGAAGCTGAATTTATCAGGGTCGATAGTGCAGGCAGGCAATCAGGACTGACTGTTAAGAACAAATGAACTTTCAATATTTTACAGCGATAAGAGCCGGTATTATTTTGCTGTTGCTTATTAAACAATCACTTTAGTCCTGAGCTTTATTCTGTATTTTCCGGTAAAGCATATTTGTTATTGAATCGGGATTTTCATGGTGATAGATATAAGTGGGAAAGTTGATCTCTGCCATTATTGTATCCGACTTTACTGCCCTTTCAAACAGGTCATTGTCGGCACCAAGAGGTATATCCCGAAAACCTCCCAGTGAAAGCAGAATGGTTTTCTCAATAACGAATGTTCCGCCTATTTCACAATCATTTAAGTGTATTCTGACAGAAGGATTGTTTTTGTCAGGCACATACTGGTTGCCTGTTATTTGCACCCCGCCGTGAAGGAAGCCTGTATCGGGCTTCTGCAAGAGGTATTCCTTTCTTTTTTCAAGGTGATCTGGCCGGTATTCATCATCGGAATCCAGGAAAGTAATGAATTTCCCATTTGCCACCTTTATTCCGTGGTTTTTTGCAGAGACAACTCCTCCATGATCTTTCCGCAGGTATATGATGCCTGAACCAGTATTAAGCCAGTCTTTTATGTGTGAATATGTATTATCTGTGCTGCCGTCATCAACAATAATGGCTTCCCAGTCTTTTTCAGTCTGCGACACAAGTGATTTAAGAGCCCTCGGAAGAAGTGCTGACCTGTTATATGTTGTTATGATGACTGTGAAAAATGGCTGGTGATCCATTTTGATTCAATCAGGATATCAAGCTTAATATTGTCTGATTTGAATAAGGGTATGAGATATTACTCTGAAGATTCTTCATTCTTTGGTTCATCTTCCGTAAAGAGTTTGACTTTCATGGCAATTGGTCCTTTCGGGCCTCTCCCCGTTTCGAAAGTCACGACATCGTTTTCTGAAACATGGTCCTGTAAATTGTTGATATGTACGAAAACTCTCTCTCCTGTCTCCAGGTCGCGGATAAAACCAAAACCCTTTGAATCATTGAAGAAAGTGATAACTCCCTTACGTATAAAATCCGCGGCATCGGCAGTGTTTTTCGTTGCACTCAGTTCAATGCTTTCAGGGTCGACATCCTGTTTATTGTCAGGATCCGGAGGCGTATCTGTAATAACACCAAACTCGTTTACATAGGCTATCATATCCTCAAAGCTATTCTTTTTACCTTCATTTTTTTTCTTTACACGTTTCTGCTCTTTGGCTTTTCTCTTCTTTTCTCTTTTATTCCTTACTTCCTTTTTACCGAATGATTCCTGTGATCTGCCCATAAATAATTATAAGTCTGGTTATTTAATGAATTACTGTCCGGCTATTGAACGGGATTGTGAACAGTTATGAACTAACCGTATGATTAGCAAAAGGTTGCGCAAAATCGGAAAGCCGGGTCAACAAACAAAGGTACATAAAATACATGTAAATCCATTATTCCGTTTACAGAGGTCTGAAAATATCTTATTTCAGAATTCTGCAGGCAGGGTCAATCTGGTCTGTACAGGGTTTATTTTTGAACTTAAAAGATGTCCGTTTGTTATTAGATAAGGATACAAAATATAATTAATTATGTATAGTAAGCTCAGTGGATCAAACAGGAAAGTTGTAATAGTAGGCGCAGGGATGGTAGGATCTGTTTATGCTTATGCATTATCGGCGAGTGGACTGGCTGATGAGATAGTATTAATAGACAACAATGAAGAACTGGCGAGGGGGCAGGTTCTTGATCTTCTTCACGGACAGGTCTTTGTGCCGACAGTAGGGATAAGAACCGGCGGGGTTGATGATTACCGTGACGCAAAGCTTATTGTTATCACTGCCGGGGCAGCTCAGAAGCCGGGGGAAACACGTCTGGAACTTTTAAAAAAGAACGCAGGCATTGTAGGAAATATAGCTGAAAATATAGCCGCCAGCGGGTCAGAAGGTGTAATGCTGATAGTGACTAATCCGGTTGATGTAATGACCTGGGTTGCCCTGAAGAGTTCGGGGTGGAACAGGGGGAGAGTCATTGGATCGGGTACCGTACTTGACAGTGCACGATTCCGGCACCTCTTGAGTAAAAATTGCGGTGTTGATGTACATAATGTACATGGTTATATTCTTGGGGAGCATGGTGACAGCGAGTTTGCTGCCTGGTCGATGACCAATATAGCAGGGATGGCAATTGATCAATATTGTCCTGTCTGCCGTAAATGTCCCGACTGGAAAAATGAAAGGAAGAAGATTGAACAGCAGGTAAGAGATTCTGCTTATCATATTATAAATGCGAAAGGCTCAACACATTTTGCTGTCGGACTCGCACTGGTAAGAATTACCGGAGCAATTCTCAGAAAACAAAACAGTGTAATGACAGTATCAACATTATTGAACGGGGAATATGGGTTAAGTGATATCTGTATAAGTGTTCCGTCAATAGTAACTGATGGCGGGGTTGAAAGAATCATTACAGGACCTTTGAAGGAAGAAGAAACAGAAGCATTAATGAAGTCAGCCGCTATCCTTAAGAAATCGACAGACTCTTTATACGCCTGACAGAACTTTCACAGGTAAAGGTTTCTGGACGGAATTGCAGAATATACTTTATGTTTATACTGAACTTTAAAAACTGTGCTTATTTTTGGACCTTTGATTTAACACAGAGATACAGTTTATGGAATTAAATACGAACTTTTCTGTCAGAACCAGGGAAGATTTTATTTCAGATATAAAAGCCGGAAAGAAGGAATGGGATCTTATTATTATCGGTGGAGGGGCCACTGGTTTGGGTATTGCCGTTGATTCAGCCGGCAGGGGAATGCAGACGCTGTTACTTGAACAGTCTGATTTCGCTAAGGCTACTTCCAGCAGGAGCACAAAGCTTGTTCATGGAGGCGTCAGGTACCTGCAAAAGGGCGATGTGGCACTTGTAAGGGAGGCATTGAAGGAGAGAGGATATCTCCTGAAAAATGCACCTCATCTGGTCAGGAGTCAGCGATTTATAATAGGTAATTACAGGTGGTGGGAAAGGCCTTTTTATACTCTTGGTCTTATTTTTTATGATCTTCTCTCAGGCAGGATGTCTTTCGGCAGGTCTATTCCAATGAGTAAGAAGGAAGTTGTAAGGAGTATACCAGGTATTGTAAAGGAAGGTTTGAGAGGAGGCGTGATGTACTATGACGGGCAATTCGATGATTCCCGTCTGGCTGTTAATCTGATGCAGACAGCAATTGAGGAAGGAGCAGTAGTGGTCAACTATTGCAGGGTATCGTCAATTATGAAAGATGATTCAGGAAAGATAAACGGAGTTGTGGCACAAGATATCCTTGATGGTGGTACTTTCAGAATAAAAAGTCGTTCTGTGGTCAATGCTACAGGGATCTTTGTGGATGATATAATAAGGATGGATGATCCCTCACAGAAACCTCTGGTACGGCCAAGTCAGGGTATTCATTTTGTAGTGGACAGATCATTTCTCGGAGGCGATGATGCAATCATGGTCCCGAAAACAAGTGACGGAAGAGTGATGTTCGGAGTCCCCTGGTATAACAGGGTAATACTTGGCACTACCGATGTCCCTGTCGGGGACTTTGTTCTGGAACCCAAGCCTTTGGAAGAGGAAGTTGATTTTATTCTTGAAACAGCCGGTCGTTATCTTGAAAAGAAACCACGCAGAGAAGATGTTCTTTGTGTCTTTGCAGGGCTGCGTCCTCTTGCTGCTCCAAAGAATGATGAAGGCTCCTCAAAGACAAAAGAGATTTCAAGGAGTCATAAGTTATTTGTGTCTGAGTCGGGCCTGATAACCATTACAGGAGGAAAATGGACAACCTACCGTAAAATGGCGCAGGATACTGTTGATATGGTTATTAAAAAAGGAAGGATGCATTTTGGAGAGTGTGCCACGAAAAACCTGAAGATACACGGTTATCAAAAAGATCCCAAAATGGATAACCGCAGATATATTTATGGAAGTGACAGTGAGGCGGTCAGAAAAATGGAAAATGAGGATCCTTCTTACCGTGAATTACTTCATAAGGATTTTACTTATACAACAGGAGAAGTTATCTGGGCTGTAAGAAATGAGATGGCCAGGACAGTGGATGATGTTCTGGCAAGAAGAATACGTGCACTTTATTTTGATGCAAAAGCTTCAGTTGTCATGGCCCCGAAGGTAGCATCAGTAATGGCAGCAGAACTCAAAAAAGATAAATCCTGGGAAGAGAAACAGATCAGTGATTATACTGAAATAGCCAGTGCATACATACTGGCCTGACAGTTCACTGCAATAATTCTTTTACAATAGCAGAGATCTCTTTCCCGTCAGCCCGGCCTGACAGCTCTTTCATGGCAGAACCCATAACCTTCCCCATATCAGTTGAAGATTTTGCGCCGGTTTTTTCTATGATAGTGCTTATAATCTGTCTTAGTTCTTCAGTACTCATTCTGGCCGGAAGGTATTTTTCAAGAGCAGTTGCTTCAGCCATTTCATTATCATACAGATCATCCCTGTTTTGTTCTCTGTAAATGGCAGCTGATTCTTTTCTCTGTTTCACCAGCTTGCTGATAATCCTTAGTTCTTCTTCAGATGTGAGAACAGAGCCGGCACCTTTTTCGCTGATTGCCAGCAAAAAAGCAGTCTTTGCAGCCCTGAGAGCTTCAAGTGTGACTTTGTTACCCGTTTTCATGGCTTCTCTCAGGTCGGTGGAAATTTTTTCTGTAAGCGACATATTCTGCATATTTATTGTTCAGACAAAATTAGAAAATCATATTATACCATATCCCTGACAGGACGAAAAGTTGAAATTTATCTTTATTAGTTGCATTATTCTCCTGCGGTTGGTTCAGGTTTTTTTAAAAATCCAAAAGAAACCCCTTCCTTCTCCCGTAGCAGCAGATGAGATTAGTCAGATCATGATTTTAACAAAATTTTAATATTTTTGGGAAAGTTTTTTAAAACTGAGGGCTTTCTTAATAAGAAGGCAAATTATATTTTTGCCACTAGTTCATTTTTATAATTTTGAAAATTGGGAGGAAAATTATGTCAGCACACACCAGATTGATAAGGTATTTTTTAACGGTTTTCCTGGGATTACTGTCGGTAAATATTTGTTCTTCAGCTGCAGCAGATATTTTCGAACTTTATACCCCCTTTCGTACCATAACAGTTCCACCGGGTGAATCCATTGATTATCCTATTGAAGTTATCAACAACACACAGGAAACAAAAACTGTTTTTCTTGTTGTATCGGGTATTCCGCGGACCTGGAATTACAGTTTAAAATACGGTTCGTATGACATACGTCAGATATCAGTCCTTCCGGGAGAGAAGAAGAGTGTAAGTCTGAAGGTTGATGTTCCGTTACAGGTAAACAAGGGCCATTACGGTTTTCAGGTCACTGCAAGAGACCTTTTTACCCTGCCGCTTACAGTAACAGTATCCGAACAGGGTACTTTTAAGACAGAGTTCACTTCTACTCAGGCTAATATGGAAGGTGTTTCAACTTCAACTTTCAGTTTTGAGACCAAACTGCGAAACAGTACTGCCGAGAGGCAGCATTATGGATTATCAGCCAATGTGCCGGCAGGATGGATTGTGACCTTCCGGCCTAATTTCAGGCAAGCCACTTCGGTCGATATTGATGCAAACAGTGAAGCAAATATATCCATTGATATTGACCCGCCCGACAGAGTGCAGGCAGGAACTTATAAGATACCAGTCAGGGCATCAACAAGCGGAACTTCTGCTACCCTGGACCTGGAGGTAGTGATAACAGGAACATACGGAATGACACTCACAACACCGACAGGCTTACTCAGTACTACCGTTACTGCAGGTGATACCAGAAATATAGATCTTGTAATTAATAACACAGGTTCTACCCAGTTATCAAATATCAGTCTGGGAGCCACTACACCTCTTGGCTGGGAGGTTACTTTCGATCCGGAAAAAATTGATATCATTGCTCCCGGTAAATCGGAACAGGTATCTGCTACACTTAAGGCTGATAAGAAAGCTATTGCCGGAGACTATGTCACAAGGTTTAATGCAGTAGCCCCTGAAACCACCTCAGAAGCAGATTTCAGAGTGACAGTCAGGACACCAATGATTTGGGGATGGTTGGGAATATTTATTATAATCGGAGCTCTGGGAATAGTTTATTATTTATTCCGTAAGTATGGAAGGAGGTAATAAATGAATTCCTCTGTTATCGAATTTGCCGGTCTTACAAAAAAATACGGATCATTTACAGCCGTTGACCATCTTAATTTGTCAATAGATGAGGGAGAAATATTTGGATTACTGGGTCCTAACGGAGCCGGAAAATCAACGACTATACTGATGATGCTGGGATTAACAGAACCAACTTATGGCACTGTGAAGGTTTGTGGAATAAATTCCACGACCAATCCTGTGGAGGTAAAGAGAAAAACAGGCTACCTGCCTGAAGATGTTGGCTTTTATGATGATTATACAGGATTTGAAAACCTTATCTATTCAGCAAGACTTAATGGAATACCCGATAAAGAAGCGAAGGAGAAGGTGAAATATATTCTTGACAGGGTTGGATTAAGCGAAGAGATAAACAAAAAAGCAGGAAAATATTCCAGGGGAATGCGTCAGCGACTGGGACTGGCAGATGTTCTTATAAAAGATCCGTCCGTGATAATCCTTGATGAACCAACATTGGGAATAGACCCTAAAGGGATCAGCGAATTTCTTGAACTTATTTTAAAGCTTAGCAGAGAAGAAAAGAGCACTGTCCTTCTTTCATCTCATCATCTGCATCAGGTGCAGAAAATATGTGACAGAGTCGGTATTTTTGTAGAAGGGAAACTGATTGCTGAAGGAGATATAAATACACTGTCGAACAAATTGTTCTCCAGTGATCCTTTCCATATTGAAGCAGCCATAAGACAGGATGAAAAGGTTGGATCACCTGATATTGTCAGGAATGAATTAGTGGAAAAAATAAAACAAGTAGCCGGGGTTCATTATATTGAAACATTCAATGATACTTTCCGGATATCCTGTGCAGAGGATGTGAGTGGTGAGATAGCAAGGGTGATAGTGGGATCGGGAGTTCAACTGATCCATTTATCAGGGAAAGAGTACGGATTGGACGACATCTATAACCGTTATTTTGAACAGAATGGAAACAGTAACTGATATCTCAAACAGGATGAAAAGGCTGACAACAATTTTTAATAAGAGAATATTGCCAGATATTGAAAGAGAGCCGGAAAGGCAAAAAGTGAGCCGCGTCGCTCCCGGTGCTTTTATGGTGATGGTAAAGAAAGAAGTGTCGGATCATATCAGAAGCTGGCGGTTCATCATCTTATTTTCCATAATAATCCTGACATGTCTCGGATCAGTTCTGAGTGCTCTTCAGGGATTCAGTGATGCCATAAAGGCAAGCCAGGGCGATGAGTCCTTCTTCTTTCTCAGACTGTTTACTGCCACTGACGGCACACTGCCCTCTTTTTTCGTCTTTGTGAGTTTCCTTGGTCCTTTGCTGGGAATAAGTATGGGCTTTGATGCAATAAACACAGAGGAAAATAAGAATACCCTTAGCAGGGTAATGTCGCACCCCATCCATCGTGACAGTATAATAAATGCAAAATTTGTTTCTGCCCTGGCCGTTTTGAGTGTGATGTTTTTCCTTCTTGGATTTATCGTAATGGGCATGGGAATCATTGCTATTGGTATTCCACCCACTCCGGAAGAATTTTTAAGAGTTATCTGTTTTATCATTCTTACTATCCTGTATGTATCATTCTGGCTGAATCTTTCAATATTTTTCTCTGTTAAATTCAGACAACCAGCTACATCGGCTCTTTCAGGAATAGCTGTCTGGCTTTTCCTTACAGTATTTTACAGTATATTTGTAAGTGTTGTAGCCAAGGCGGCAGCTCCCTCTGAAATGGCATCACGCCAGCAGGTTATGAAGTATCAGCAGTTGGTTTTCGGGATGCAGAAGATATTGCCCAGCGAGATGTTCAGCGATGCCACAACTACTCTTCTTGTCCCTACTATAAGAACACTGGGACCTCTGACTGCGGAGAAGATGTACGGCACTCTTCCCTCAGCATTACCTCTCGGACAAAGCCTTCTGATAGTATGGCCCCAGATAACCGGCCTTGTTGCTGCCTCAATACTTTGTTTTGTTCTTTCGTATATCTCCTTTATGAAAAGAGAGATTAGATCAGGATAAAGTGTGTTGATTAAATAACTGATTGGTACAGTTTTTGTGTTATTATTCCTGTCTTAAACCCAATCGTTATGAAAAACTCAATCAGGATTTTAGTGGTCTTATCTGTAATCAGTTTACTTTTGCTATCTCTTTCATGTGAAAAACAAAAGGCTGATGAGCTTCCCGGAGATCCGGTACCAATAAATACCGAACCCTACCAGAAAGAAGTGATCAGGGCAGCTAATGAATTTGCTTTTGATCTTTTCAGACCTCTTTTAGTTGAGGCAAAAGGTACTGAAAACATAATGATCTCACCATACAGTGTTACGAGTGCCCTGTCAATGCTTTTAAACGGAGCATCGGGAGAGACATTTAATTCTGTCAGGGCGGCCCTGAGGATGGATGATAAAACACTCAGTGAAATAAATGAGACATATCTTAAGCTGATGACTGAAATGGTACCTGTTGATAAACGGGTTATCATGGAAATTGCCAACTCAGTATGGATCGAAAAAAGGCTTATTGTCAAACAGCCTTTTATCACTGCACTACAGACATGGTACAAAGCTGAAGCACGCGATATTGATGTAAGCGATCCAAATGCTGTTGATAGGGTAAATAACTGGATAGCTGAGAAAACGCATGATAAGATTACGGATATGCTTGATCAACTGGATCCCGATCTGGCCATGCTTTTAATAAACGCAATATATTTCAACGGGAAATGGAGACACCAGTTTGACAAATCAGAAACGTATAATGAGGATTTTTATGTTACACCTTCAAATCTGAAAAATGTACCAATGATGCACCAGAAGGAGAATTTTTGTTATATCGAAACTCCTGAAGCCAGCATCATTGAGTTACCCTACGGACAAGGTAATTATTCCATGGTAATTGCTTTGCCTGCAGAAACTATTTCCACAGGAGAACTGGCTGCTGCCTTAACTCCCGATCTGTGGCAACAATGGATGGATGACCTTTCGGTTGGACCTAAAGAGGTAAATGTTACCATGCCAAAGTTCAAATACAGGTATAAGAGGCTTCTTAATGCTGATCTTACCAATCTTGGTATGGGAATAATCTTTTCTGATTTGGCAGATTTCAGTAATATCAGTGATCAGTCTCTCATGGTGACCAGGGTGCTTCATGAGACCTTTATTGAGACCGATGAAGAGGGAACAGAAGCTGCAGCAGCAACAGTGGTTGAAGTTTGCTTAACATCGGTAACTCCTGTTAATGAAATGAATCTGAATCGTCCTTTCCTGTACTTCATACGTGAGACTTCAACGGGAACAATAGTATTTCTGGGACGCGTAGGTGATCCCACTGTCGGCTGAAGATAATTTATAACGGTTCCACATGGATTGTCACAGTCAGATTATCGTACGACTGTGTCAACTTTCTTTCAATCATGTTGAAATAATCGTGGGTATTGCCTGCTGACATATCTTCCGGTACTTCAATATACATGTCAATAAACCTGTGGTTTCCGGAACAACAATAATCTTTTATTCATGTATGTGGAGCCTTAACCACAACTCTCAGTGAAGGATGAAAGGGCAAGGTGTATTATAATTCAAATGGTTATCAGTTCGTATCTGGTATTTCCCAGTCCTATTTTTTCAGCATGTTCCAATCCTTCTTTCCAAAAGACATCGGGATGGGCGAGCCGGAATTTGTCTTCTCCTCTCAGGTCACCTTTTTTATGATCATGGCATATCTTACTTCCCGGCAGGGCAGGAGCAGCACTGACAAGATCGGCACAGGCCATATCAAGAGCTACAGGATCGAAAGATGCTGCTATTCCAATATCAGGTACGAGCGGATAATCATTAAAGGGCCAGCAATCACACATAGGTGAAACATCCATAATGAAGCTGATATGAAAACAAGGTTTGTCTTTAACAACAGCATAGGTGTATTCAGCTATTCTTTTGCATACTATAGACGATGACTTCTGAAAGACAACACGTGCGGCATCATACTGACAAACGGCAACACACTGTCCACAACCGACACATATTGAATAATCGATACGGGCAATTTTATCTTCTCCTACATGCACGGCATCATGAGCACAGTTTTTTTCACAAATACGGCATCCGGTACATGCTTTTTCGTCAATCACCGGTGATGATCCGGAGTGGAGAAATAATTTTCCTCCGACGGAAGCACAACCCATTCCCAGGTTTTTCAAAGCACCCCCGAAGCCCGTCATCTCATGACCTTTGAAGTGTGTAAGAGATATGATAACATCAGCTTCAGTGATGGCAGTACCTATTTTTGCACTTGCGGAATATTCCATATCGAGTTTTATTTCCCGGTAATCGGTACCTTTAATACCATCGGCAATTACTACCGGGCACCCGGTGGCAATGGGATTATATCCGTTCTCGTAAGCTGCCTCAAGATGAGAAGGACCGTTTGCCCTTCTCCCATAATAGAGAGTGTTAGCATCAGTCAGGAAAGGTATTGCATCTTTTGCTTTCAGCATCCTGACAATCTGTGCTGCATAATTGGGACGAAGATAGGCCAGGTTGCCAGGTTCTCCGAAATGGATCTTCAGAGCAACCAGTTTCCTGGAAAAATCAATGTTATTTATTCCAGCTCTTATAACAAGATTCTCAAGTTTCTTCAACAGATTCTGAGAAGGATTGACTCTTAAATCAGTAAACCATACTTTGGATGAAGTCATAATATTTATTATAGAGATAAAATTTTTGCAAGTTCCACAAGGTTGCGGTCGACATCTTTGTGAAGTTTTATTGCTTTACGGAAAGGCACCAGTACTATTTCGTCATTGGCAATACCCACCATAACGCTTTTCTGATCATCCAGCAGAGCTTCTACAGCAGCATGTCCCAGCCTGCTGGCATTAACCCTGTCGGTAGCTGTAGGAGAGCCTCCCCTTTGAAGATGACCTAGAACAGAAACTCTTATATCACAATTAGTGAAATCACATTTAACTTTTTCTGCAATGGCAAAAGCTCCACCCTCTTCATCACCTTCGGCGACAATAATAAGATTACTGGATTTCTTTCTGATATTTCCTGATTCGATAAAAGCTTTTAGGTCACGGGCTTCCCCCCTTGTTTCAGGGATGATAATAGCCTCAGCACCAGTGGCAATACCACTATAAAGTGCAATAAATCCAGCTTCAGCACCCATTACCTCTACAAAGAACATCCTGTTATGGGCACTGGCTGTATCCCTTATCTTATCAACCGCCTGCACAACAGTATTCAGTGCTGTATCATAACCAATTGTATAATCAGTGCCATAAATGTCGTTGTCGATGGTGCCGGGTATGCCTACAAAAGGCAGATCATATTCTTCGTTGAAGATTCTGGCTCCGGTGAAGGAACCATCGCCGCCGATAACCACTACTCCGTCTATCTGAGCCTGCTTAAGATTATTGAAAGCTTTTGCTCTCCCCTCAGGAGTCCTGAACTCTTCACACCGGGCAGTCTTCAGTATCGTACCGCCTCTCTGGATAATATCACTCACACTGCTTGATTCCAGATTAATGAAATCTGAGGTTATCAGACCCTGATAGCCCTGACGGATTCCTACTACTTCAAGTCCGTTATAAATAGCTGTACGCGTCACCCCCCTGATAGCAGCATTCATCCCTGGAGCATCCCCTCCGGATGTCAATACTCCGATTTTCTTTTTTCTTCCCATCTTTTCCATTAAAAAAATTAGCGCACAAAGGTAATATATTTCTTATAAACACAAAGTTAGGGATTTTGTCTTTTCATATATTGGATACAACATTATATACTTTTTCAATAAGCCATCCGGGTGTTGATGTGGCGCCGCTGATACCTGCACTCTTTTTTCCCCGGAACCATGCTTTATCTATTTCTTCAGCAGAAGAGATAAAATAGGTTGAAGGATTGATCTCCCGGGCGATAGAAAATAACATCCTCCCATTTGAACTATCTTTTCCGCTTACAAAAATTATTATATCATGCCTGGCGGCAAATTTTCTCAGGGAAGGTTCTCTGTCAGATACCTGTCTGCATATAGTGTTGTGTACATGGAGACAGCTGTCAGGATCACATATTCCTTTCTTCTTCATTTCCATCCCGAGACTTTTGATGAACATATCATATTTCTCAGTATTCATGGTGGTCTGTGAGAAGAGCCACACAGGTCTGGTAACATCAATTTTACTGATGTCTCCGGTATCCAAAACGAGAATACCTTCATTTTGTATCTGACCCATGAGGCCAATAACCTCTGCATGTCCGGTTTTCCCGAAAATAACTACCTGTCCGTTATATTCACGGGCTTTCAGCCATGCATTCCTGATTTTTGATTGAAGTTTCTTAACAATTGGGCAGGTTGCCTCTATTATGCGGATATTGTTTTTTTCTGCAGTAAGATATGTTTCCGGAGGTTCACCATGAGCTCTTATCAGAACGCTGACGTTTTTTAGTTTTCTGAATTCTTTATGACCAATAGTAACTAGTCCGAGCTTTGTCAGCCGCTCCAATTCTTTGTCATTATGCACTATCGATCCAAGCGAATAGATTTTTTCCCCGTTAAGAAGTTCTTTTTCAGCTATTTCAACGGCGTTCATCACTCCGAAACAAAAACCGGATCTTTTGTCTGTTTCAACTTTCATTAATCTTTTTTTCAATTATCCCCCGAACCCATTCCATTTGCTGTTCAACTGTCATACGGCTATTGTCCAGGATGATGGCATCATCAGCTCTTCTCAGGGGACTGATATCGCGGTTCTCATCGGTTATGTCACGTGCTATTATATTCTGTCTTACATCTTCAAAATCGACGACAATACCTTTCCCTGTCAGTTCATCGTATCTTCTTTTAGCACGTATATCAACAGATGCAGTCATAAATATCTTCAGTTCAGCTTCAGGAAAGACAACTGTTCCAATATCCCTTCCGTCCATCACAATACCTTTGGACAGACCAATCTGTCTTTGCAATGCAACAAGTTTCGTGCGTACCTGGGGGATAGTGCTTACAGGACTTACGTATGATGAAACATCAATACTTCTTATTTCTCTTTCAACATTTTCAGAATTCAGATGTGTTTCAAACTCTCCGGAAACTGGATTATATAGGAATTCGATATTTATCCTGTCCAATGCACCTGTTATTCTGTTATCATCGGGTATACCGTTTAAAATATAACCCTTTCTCATACTATAGAGGGTTACTGCCCGGTACATGGCTCCACTGTCGATATAAATATAACCGAGTTCCTTTGCAATGGTTTTCGCAAAAGTACTCTTTCCGCATGACGAGTATCCGTCTATCGCAATGACTATCTTTTTTGCCATGGATGACTTAATTAGTTATATAATTCATTGATTACAAATACTATGTGTTTTGTCCTGAATGGTGTTAGGTGAAATAAAAATACGGATTCCAGATGGATTTACAAAACCTTCATTTTTTAAACCGGCTGTATAACTGATCAGGTTTTATGGTAAGGGAAATATGTGTTGAGGCTCCTGCAAGATGATATGTCGCTCTTCCAAATTCGAGATTCAGGATAGTAGTATTGACACCGAACCCCCAGGATAAACCCACAGTAGATATTTTTGACTCAACCTGAAGTTCTTTTCTTCTCCTGTAATTATATCCTGCACTAATATATATGTTTTTATAGGGGATAAGCTCTGCGGATACAGTTACATGCCTCAGCATGTTTTCAAGAAAGGCAGATGACTGGAAATAATTATTTCCGGGATCTGAGTCCTCATAATCCGAAGTCAGGTCATATTTCTCCAGATGGTTTAGTGTAAGGGAGAATCTGAGGGGTGCATGTGGCAGTTTCTGTGACAAGCCTGCAAGTATTTCGAAGGGCAGCTTTTGTCTGTTTCCTCCTGTGTATGTTATAAGCTGGAGTCCGACGTTTTTTAGTACAATACCTGCTGAAAAAAGGTCTGATTGATTATGATATGAAGCGCCTATGTCAAAAGCAAATCCCAATGATGTATATTTTTCCAGATGGGATAAAATTGGTTTGAAGGCTATCCCTGCCGAAAAAGATGAATTTATTTCTCTGGAATAAGAGAGCAGAAGGGCATATTCCGAAGCCCTGAAAGACCCTGTTATGATCCCTGCAGCGTCGGCTTCGGTAAATGATCCGTAATTAAGGTAGATCAGGCCTCCTGAAAAATTGCCTGCAGATGAATATGATCCTGAATACAGCGCACAGCCATAATTGATGTCTGCAAAATAATTCACATAATTCAATGCAAGGCTTTTCCCCATGGACCGGTTTAAGAGGGCGGGGTTATCATATGTAAGATTCGGATTGTCATTGTAAATAGAAACATTAGTTCCTCCAAGCGAAGCAATAAACCCGGAATGGGTAAGATTCAGGAACTCATAAGTATTATCACCGCCTGTCTGAGCATTCAGTGTTCCCAAAACAAGAGATAAAAGAATTATATATTGAATTTTCCTTAACATGACAGGATAACCAAATATAGCAGATTTTTATAAAACGAAGCTTTACTGTTCTTAGTATCAGAATTATTCCGGTAGCCGGTAATGTTGCATTTGTGTTTGACCTGTACATATTTGGCCGTATTGTGATTATTATTCCGGTATATTTTTTATTATTGGAAATTCTTTCGACTACTTCCGGAAAGGGTTGTTGATAAGTCGTGTAAATAAATATATATCAATATTATAAGGCATCAAAAACTTTCGAACAAGGTAAAAAATACCAAAAAAGGTACTGATATTATGTTGTATAATTATTATATTTGCCGCCTCATAGTAAAAATGACTGATGAATCAGTATTTATTATACATTTATCATTTTAACTAAAAATCCGATTCAGATGAAAATTCTTGTATGTATTAGCAATGTACCTGATACAACAACCAAGATCAAGTTTTCCGAAGGTGATTCTTCTATTGATACAACCGGAGTGCAATGGGTTATAAATCCGTGGGATGAGTTATCTCTCACCCGGGCTCTTGAGTTAAAGGATGATCCTTCGTCGGGCATTAAATCTGTGACAGTAGCGCATGTCGGACCTGTTTCGTCAGAGCCCACTATACGTAAAGCATTGGCTATTGGCGCTGATGATGCTATAAGGGTAAATGCCGGGGCTGCAGATGCATATTTTGTTGCTGCCCAACTTGCAGAGCTTGTGAAAAAAGAACAATTCGACATTATAATGTGCGGGATTGAGTCCAGTGATCATAATGGTTCCGAGGTAGGAGCTATGATTGCAGAATTTTTGAATATACCTTCGGTATCAGCTGTCTCAGGTATTACTCCGGAGAACGGGATACCTGTAATAACCCGCGAGATTGACGGAGGCAGGGAAAAAGTTACTGTACCGGCCCCCTTTGTTATAATAGTTCAGAAGGGGATAGCAAAAGAGCCAAGAATTGCTTCAATGAGAGGTATAATGACAGCGAGAACAAAACCCATAAAGGTAGTGGAGCCCGTTGCGGGAGAATCTCTGACACAGATCATCTCGCTGGAAAAACCGGCTCCCCGGTCTGCCTGTAAATTTATTGATGCTGACAATCCTGCTCAGCTTATTGAACTCCTCAAAAATGAGGCAAAAGTTATCTGATAAAAAATATTATTATTTATAGTTATGTCAGTTTTAGTATTTACCGAAAATTGGGATGGGAAATTCAAGAAACTCACTTATGAACTTGTTTCCTGGGCTTCAGAAGTAGCGAAAATGATAAATGGCACAGTTACAGCTCTTTCGATAGGTTCTGTCGCTGAAGGAGAACTTGAAAAACTGGGAAATTACGGAGCCGGTAAGGTATTAACCGTAGAAACCCCGGCTCTTAACACTCTTGATAGTCAGGCTTATGCTGCTCTTCTGTCAGAAGTTGTCCTGAAGGAGAAGGCTTCTGTCGTCATTCTTTCAAATAATAATATGGGGAAAGCAGTTGCTCCCAGGTTATCTGTACGCCTGAAAGCCGGAATATGTTCGGGTGTCAGTAAGCTTCCTCTTAGTACGGATCCTTTTACTGTCTATAAAAGAGCATATTCAGGTAATGCATTTTCCAGAGTTGTTATTAAGTCAGACATCAAAATAGTAACACTGGCTCAGAATTCATTCGGAATAATTGAGAATCCGGTTAATGTAACAGTTGAAAAAGCAAATGTTGCTGTCGATAATTCCCTTGTCCACACACAGGTTAAGGATGTGGAGAAACAATCAGGGAAAATATTACTTACTGATGCCGATATAGTTGTATCAGGAGGCAGGGGGATGAAATCACCTGATAACTGGACTCCTTTACTTGAACTGGCTGAAGCTCTTGGAGCTGCAACAGCCTGTTCACGTCCGGTTTCCGATGAAGGTTGGAGACCTCATGAAGAACATACAGGCCAGACAGGGAAGATCATTTCTCCCAACCTCTATCTGGCTGTGGGCATATCAGGTGCCACACAACACCTTGCAGGTGTAAGTGCATCAAAATATATTGTTGCTGTAAATACAGATAAAGATGCTCCTATTTTTGAGGCGGCACAATATGGTATAGTCGGCGATGCCATGAAAATACTGCCACAGTTGGCGGAGGCAGTTAAACATATCAAATAAAACAGTTTTAGCGGGTAGGTGTTATCTTCAATCCGGTCACAAACGAAATAATCAATGGTTAAACAACTGATATTTGCAGCCTCTTTGTTAATAACCCTGGGCGTATTTGCGTATACCATGAACCGGTTAATAAGTTTCTTCCGGTTGACAAAACCGGCTTTCCCGGTAAGAGATATTGGCAAGAGAATTGGCATAATGCTGAAAGTAGCTTTTGGGCAGACCAAAATATTCCGGTTCCCGGTTATAGGCTTTTTCCATGCACTGGTCTTTTGGGGTTTTTGTATCATTTTATTTGGCAGCCTTGAAATGGTTGTTGACGGGCTTTCAGGGAAAGAGAAAATATTTAAATTTCTCGGCCCGCTACATGATTTCATAATGGCAGCCGGAGATATATTTGCCCTGATAGTACTTATATCTGTTCTTATCTTTTTGCTAAGAAGGCTCTTTTTCAGTGTGAGACGATTCGAAGGTGTGGAGATGGGAAAGAGATCACATACAGATGCCGCAGTATCTCTTGTGCTTATTTTATTGCTTATGGGATCTCTCATTCTGATGAATGCGGGATATACAGGATATAAACATGCTACCGGAGAAGAGATATTTGGTGTTTATCCCTTCGGTAATTTGATTGCAGGGTTGTTTCCCGGGATGACGGCCGGATCATTCAGTATTATGTATGAAATTTCGTGGTGGTCGCATATACTGCTGATTTTTTTCTTTGCAAATTATCTTCCTTATTCAAAGCATTTTCATGTCTTTATGTCGATACCGAACGTATTCCTTTCGCGGCTTGATCCTTTGGGGAAGATGAGTAATATGGACTCAATAAGCAGGGAGGTTAAGATGATGCTTGACCCCGGACCTGTTACTCCTTCTGTTACGGATGATCCTCCTGAAAGATTCGGTATAAAAGATGCGGAAGATGTTAGTTGGAAGAATTATCTTGACGCCTTATCATGCACTGAATGTGGTCGTTGTACTTCAGTGTGCCCGGCAAATATAACAGGTAAAAAATTATCACCCAGAAAAGTGGTAATGGACCTTCGTGCAAGGATGAAAGAAAAGGCACCTCTTTTATTAAAAAACGGGAAGGATTTCAGTGACGGAAGTTCATTATTGAGAAATTATATCTCTGAGGAAGAGTTATGGGCCTGTACCACATGTAATGCCTGTGCGGCAGAATGTCCTATAAATATTAATCATCCGGCTATAATACTTGATATGCGAAGATATCTTGTACTTGAAGAGGGATCCGCACCGGGAGAATTAAAATCGGTCTTCAGTAATATAGAAAACAACGGAGCGCCATGGCAGTATTCTCCGGAAGACCGTTTGAACTGGGCCAGAGATCTTGAATTTGAAGTACCTGTTATGGCTGATCTATTCGCTGCCGGGAAAAAACCCAAATATCTCCTGTGGATAGGTTGTGCAGGAGCTTACGACGACAGGTATAAGAAAGTTGCAAGAGCTTTAGTGAAAATATTGAATCATCTTAATATTGACTATGCTGTACTTGGAAAAGAAGAGACTTGTACCGGTGATCCTGCAAGACGTGCCGGTAACGAAATGCTTTTTCAAATGCAGGCATTACAGGTTATTGACACGTTGAAAAAATATGAGGTGTCTGATATAATTACCATTTGTCCACATTGTTTTAATACAATCAGGAATGAATATCCCGACCTTGACGGTCATTTTGAAGTTATTAATTATCTGCAGTTATTGAACCTCTTTACAAAAGAAGGAAAACTGAAGATCGGGACAGAAGCGTTCATGGGGCTGTCTGTCACTTATCATGATCCCTGTTATCTGGGCAGGGCCAATGGTATCTATGATGAACCACGTGAGTTACTCGGCAGTTTATCTTGTGATCTTATAGAGATGAAGAGGAACAGAAGCTTTGCCCTTTGTTGCGGAGCCGGAGGAGCCCAGATGTTTAAAGAAGCTGAGAAGGGAGATAAGGAGGTTTTCATTGAGAGGACTGAGGAAGCTCTTGGTACAGGTGCCGGAGTTATCGCCACTGCCTGTCCTTTCTGTATGACTATGATAACCGATGGAATAAAGTATAAGAACAGGGAAGAAGAAATAAAAAACCTGGATGTGGCAGAAATGATAGCTGTAGCATTGGGTTTGTAATGAAGGTTATATGGATCGTGTTTTTGTTAAGGGAAAAGGTAACAGACAATATAAAACAATACATAATAACTAATTTCGAAAAATGGGAAATAACAAAATACTGAAGAGCGGAGAATTTCTGGTAGAAGAAACAGATTCAGAAAATATTTTTATTCCTGAGGAGTTTACTGAAGAACAGCAGATGATAGCCCAGACATGCAGGGATTTTCTTGCGACAGAAGTCTATCCAAGGGTAAATGATCTTGAGAAAGGCGACCGTGAGCTAATGAAAAGTGTTCTGAAAAAATCAGGAGAAATGGGCTTGATGGGCATCTCGGTACCGGAAGAATACGGGGGCTTTGCCCAGTCGTTTGTGACACAAATGCTTGTGGCAGAAACCACAGGGGCAGGCTATTCCTTTTCTGTTGCATTTATGGCTCATTGTGGTATTGGTACTCTGCCGATAATGTATTACGGGAATGATGAACAGCGTCAAAGATATGTAAGCAGACTTGCTTCAGGGGAGTTGATAGGATCTTACTGTCTTACAGAACCAGGAGCCGGTAGTGATGCCAATGCAGGGAAGACAACTGCCACATTGTCTGAGGACGGTAAGCATTATATTCTTAACGGACAGAAGATGTGGATAACAAACGGGGGGTTTGCCGATACACAGGTGGTCTTTGCCAAAATTGATAATGACAGAGTGCAGAGTGCTTTTGTTGTTGAAAAGGATTATCCCGGAGTTGTGATAGGCCCCGATGAACATAAGATGGGCATTAAAGGATCTTCGACAGTTCAGATATACTATAATGATGTGAAGGTGCCTGTTGAGAACCTCCTCGGCAAGAGAGGAGAAGGGTTCAGGATTGCTCTTAACATCCTTCATATGGGCAGGCTTAAGCTTGGGGGAAGTGTTCTGGGTGCCGCAAAACGAACAATCAACGATTCAGTGAAATATGCTTCCGAAAGAAAGCAATTCGGTACATTGATCTCTTCTTTCGGAGCAATAAAATATAAGCTGGCCAATCAGGTTATTAAACTATTTGCCACAGAATCAGCAGCATACAGGGTGAGTAGTGACATTGATCAACTGATGGAGAAACTAAAGAAAGAACTTCCTGATCCAGGAAGAGCTTCAATTGAAGCCATCAGTCATTATGCAGTGGAAGCCGCTATACTGAAAGTCTACGGCTCCGAAATGCTCGATTATGTTGT
Source organism: Bacteroidota bacterium (assembly GCA_012729475.1). Lineage (GTDB taxonomy): Bacteria > Bacteroidota > Bacteroidia > Bacteroidales > VadinHA17 > LD21. Next base: position 4,922 of record JAAYDB010000145.1, on the reverse strand, counting down.
CGATGAGGGAGTCCAGATTCACGGAGGAATGGGCTACTCAGCCGAAATGGATGTGGAAAGGGCTTATCGCGACTCCAGAATAAACAGAATATTTGAAGGGACAAACGAAATAAACCGCATCCTTGTTGTCGATACAGCAATGAAAAAAGCTAAGAAACACGATTTTGACCTTTTCGAAAAATCTGAAAAACTGGCAAACGATCTGGATAATATACCTGATGCCAATACTGATCTTAAGGATTATTTTGATCAAAAAGCAATGTATATCTCCGGCTTCAAAAAACTTACCCTTATTTGTTTGCATGAAGCGGTGAAAGGATTTGGCAAAAGCCTCGTTATGCAACAGGAAGTACTTAATAATCTTGCTGATATGATAATGGAAATATATGTTTCAGAATCATTAATGCTGAGAGTGAAAAAACTGGAGACAATGAAAGGACAAAGAGAGGTGTACAGGGATATTCTTGATACTTATATCTATGATGCAGCAGCTTTTATAAGAAAATCTGCCTGTGATGCTCTTTATTCTGTTGTGCCTCCCGAAAAATGCGAAGCACTGATCAGAACAACAGAAAAACTAACATCAGTAAAAGGAGTGAATGTAAAAGAAGCCAGACGAAGAATAGCGGATAAACTTATTGAAGATAACTCATACATGTTTTAAATCACAGGGTATTAAAATTTATAATAGCACTCAGCTGATGTTTTTGCGACCAGATGAGTGCTATTTTTATTCACCCCGGAAACTGCTCTTTCTTATCTTGTAGATGAGATAATCAGTTTTATGCTATTTTATTAAATTTGTCAGCTATAAAGGTTCCTTTTTATTATAATGTAATACCTGTTGCTGTATGTATCTTTATCCACTGTGGATCAGGCTATGGCATATATTAAATGCCCTTTCGGTAATAGTACTTATTATCACCGGTATCACCATGTTATTTGGCGATAATACACTCTCTTCAATTGGAGAAGAACAACCGGCAGTGGTCAGATGGCATAATATAGCTGCTGTTATTCTGACCCTTGGTTATGTGATCTTTGTTACAGGTAATATAATTACTGACAACGGAAAACATTACAGGATAAAAACAATGAAAGATATCTCCGGAACAGGAGAAATGATGAAATATTATCTTTCAGGAATATTTCATGGCAGGACGAACCCCTTTAAAATAAGCTTTGACCAGAAATTCAATCCTCTTCAAAAAATCATTTATTTTAAAACCATGTATGTGGTTATGCCTCTCTTAATACTATCGGGAATCGCTCTAATGCTTTCTGAAGAAAGGGCTCAGGCTGTTTTCGGGATTAACGGGCAGTTAATAACTGATATTGTTCATATTTTCATGGGGAGTATTGTCACTGTCTTCCTGATTATTCATATCTGTATGAGTACTATCTTTTCAGGAGGCAAAGCACACATGAGAGCAGTAATTACTGGCTTCAGTGAAGCAGACGAGGATTAATGCCCTGATTACATGAGCATATGTAACAAAAATCACTATTGATGAAAAAATCATTAAGAATTTTCAATTTTCTTTTTTCTCCGGTATTCATGGGATTGCTTTTGGTAATATTTGCCGTGGCTATGGCTGTTGCAACATTTATTGAAAATGATTACGGATCGAAAGCATCCCGGAGTATGATATATGGCGCCAGATGGTTTGAAATGATATTTTTACTTCTCGTAATCAATATGGCAGGTCAACTGATCAAATTCAGGATGTACCGGAAGGAAAAATTATCCGTTGCCTTCTTACATCTGTCATTTGTTATAATCATTCTGGGTGCCGGTATAACACGTTACACAGGATGGGAGGGAACAATGCGCATCCGCGAAGGTGAGTCTTCTGATATCTGTTCTTCCTCCGGCCAGTATCTTGGTTTTGTCGTGAGCGACGGGCAGGAAAACATTCTGGTGGAAGAGTCAGAGAGATTCGATTTGACATCATTCCGAAAAGAGAATTATAATAAAAGAATAAATATAGAGGATCGTTATTATGAACTAAGTCTCAAGAGCATAATTCCAAATGCTGTTGAAGATATTGTTGATCATACAGATGGCACAAGTATTATTGCCATGATGATTGTTGACGGGGAAAATAAGGGAGAGATGTTAATCCTGGAAAAAGGTAGATCAAAAGAGGTCTTAGGATTATCTTTCAGCTTCGATGCCGGTATTAAAACTGATGTGGAGATTAAAACTGATTCAGGTAAATTCTTCCTTTTTTCTGAGGAATATGAGACAGGGGTTATGAGCATGATGTCAGGAGAAGCCTCTTCTGTGAGTCCTGGCAACAAAGTGACTCTGGAACAGATGCAGGTGATCACAATAGAAGGAGTCAGGATTGTGCCTCAAAAAATGCTTGTCTCTGGAATAATTGTTCCTGTTCCCGTCAGTCCACAGGAACAAAGAACAGGAAGAAATGCTCTTGTTTTCAATTTTTTATCAGGAGGGAAAGAAGAAAGAGTGATATTGTGGCACAACAGTTCCGGATTGCCTGCAGAAACCTCATATCTGTTCGACGGCATGGAGTTATCAATAAGATATGGAACAGGATCAGTCAGACTACCATTCAGTTTAAAGCTCACTGATTTCACCCTGGACAGATATCCCGGTTCTGAAAGTCCTTCCGGATACAGAAGTGATGTGATACTTTATGATGAAGCTGCCGGAGTTGAAATGCCTTACAGCATTTTCATGAATAATATTCTTAAGTATAAAGGATACAGGTTTTTTCAGTCATCATTTGATGAGGATGAAAAAGGGACAGTATTATCTGTTAACCACGACCCGGCAGGGATTGCTGTTACCTACACCGGCTATGGACTGCTCTTTCTTTCCATCGTTCTTACTCTTTTAAACAGAAATTCTCTTTTTTATAAAATAAAAACTAAGGGATGGAATTCCCCATTCAGGAAAATATTGTTTCTGACAGGTTTTTTGATTGCAGTAAACATTTCAGCTAAAGCTGCCGAAGAGAGATTAGTGCCACCAAAAAATGCATCTGATATTTTTGGCCATACTCTGGTACAGGATCAAAAGGGCAGAACAAAACCCCTCTATACTCTCAGCAATGATATACTCCGAAAGGTGACAGGGAAAAATACTTTTGAGGGAAATACATCAATGCAGGTTTACCTGGGTCTTTATCTCGATTTTGAACGCTGGCAGAATGTTCCTCTTATCAAAGTGGCTAATAAGGAACTGAGACAGGAACTTGGTATAAAAAACGAGAGAGCGGCTTTTTCTGAACTGGTAAACATTGCAGAGGGTAGCTACAGGATCGCAGACAGGGTAAACAGTATCTATTCCAAACCTCCGGGATCAAGAAGCAAAAAAGAAAAGGAGATTCTCAAAGTTGATGAAAGAGTAAATATCTTATTTATGTTGCAAAGGGGAGATTTCATGAAAATAATACCCCTTAAAGATGGAACTTTGGGGTGGAGCTCTCCCGGACAGGTTCCTGATGATATTTCAAACACTGAAGATTCCCTTTTAATAACGGGTCTCACCTCCTCTCTTTTTAATGCACTGGAAACAAACAATGTCTCAGAAATAAAACTTTTATCAGAATCCATCAACAGATATCAACACAGCCATTCCGGATATACCCTTCCCGGTGAATTGAAAATCAAAGCAGAAATACTTTATTATAAGCTTGCTTTCTTCGAACGATTATTCCCCTTTTATGCAACAACAGGAACGATATTGCTTATCAGTCTGATCATTATGGTTATCACAGGCAGCAGAAGACCTTCTTTGATAATGCGGGGTCTTATCTGGCTCCTTATAGCCGGTTTTCTTTTTCATACTGTGGGACTGGGACTCAGATGGTATGTGTCGGGTCATTCTCCCATGAGTAACGGATACGAATCATTGATATTTATATCGTGGGTGACATTGCTGGCAGGACTGTTTTTCAGCCGTAAATCTCTTTTTGCTCTTTCAGCTACTGCTGTTCTTGCGGGGATGGCACTAATGGTTGCCCATCTCAGCTTTATGGATCCTGAAATAACAAACCTCGTACCTGTCCTGCAATCATACTGGCTGACACTCCATGTTTCTATTATAACAGCCAGTTATGGCTTCCTTGGTCTGGGTGCCATACTGGGTATACTGGTGATGGTTTTGATGATATTCGTAAACAGAAAAAACAGACAGAGGATATCAGATACTATAGATGAGCTTACTCTGATAAACTATAAATCACTCAACCTGGGGCTCTACATGCTTACTGTCGGTACCTTCCTGGGGGCAATATGGGCCAATGAGTCGTGGGGAAGATACTGGGGATGGGATCCTAAAGAAACATGGTCACTCATAACAATAGTAGTCTATACACTTGTGGTTCACTCCCGTATGATACCCGGAATGAAAGATATCTTTTCTTTTAATCTTTTTGCCTTGTTTGCTTTTTCTTCAGTACTGATGACATATTTCGGAGTTAATTACTATCTCTCGGGACTTCATTCTTATGCCGGAGGGGATTCTTTAAACGTTCCGGGTATGGTTTATCTTGTGCTGGTAATAGTTGCCGGTATTAGTATAACAGCATATATTCGATATCGGGGAGCAGCTAGCCAATTACATAAGTTTACATGATAAATAGTAATTTAAAAGACTAATCTGTAGTGGTCTGAAATGGTCCAGGTATTGATAAGAATCAGGGATTGCCATATTCGCTACGCTCTGATGGCGATCCGTTTGGGGGAGTACCAAAACAGAAAATGCCTTTCATTCGCTTTGCTCATTTCAGTCTTTGTTTTCCAATTGCTTATGAAAGCAAGCTTTCAACGCAATTAAAAAACAAAGCCTTTCCCGCCGGTTGGCGGGGAAAGGCTTTTTCTGTTTTGGGTGGAAGATGGGATTCGAACCCACGACCTTCGGAACCACAATCCGACGTTCTAACCAACTG
>JAAYDB010000144.1 GCA_012729475.1 Bacteroidota bacterium | reverse complement strand
GTGATAATGTATCCTTCAAGAATATTAAAATAAGAGAACTCGAATAAAAAAGTCTGTAGTAAAGAAGCGCTTACATAAACAGCTTTCTTTATTTTCATTATGAATAAAATAAGAAACCTCAAGCCATGAAATCCACATGTATTTGAATACAAAAACACAATATTATAATAATCACCTGCATGTGGGTTCTCCCGATAAATCGGGAGGCTATCATACCATTAAAACCAATTATTATATGATGAAAAATATCGTTTTTATCACAAGTATGTTTTTCTTCCTTCTTTCGTTGTCGTGCAGCAAGGAAGAGAAATCAGAGCGTTTCCGGCTTCTCACCACACCAGTATGGGAAACTGATTCACTTCTTGTAAATGGTGTTGATGCCAGTGGTCCCGGCGAAATGCTGGCTGACTTTGCAGGAGAAGCAAGATTCAATGAAGACGGAACAGGCACTTTCGGTAATTATACCGGTGAATGGAAATTCAGTTCTGATGAGCAGTCAATAACCATCTTTTCTGACGATCTTCCATATATAGTGAAAGCTGTCACCTGTGATATTATTGAACTGACAACGACTTCTTTCAAAATAGAAGCGGTCGTTCCTGATCAGCAACAGATGCCGGTTACTATTCGCCTTACCTTCAAGGCCAAATGATGCTTAATATTTTTACTGTTCTCGGCGTTTTATTCAGTCTCTTTCTCAGTGATAATCTTCCTGAGGGCACAGTACAGGGAAAAGTATTTGACAAAGACACAGGAGAAAGATTACCCGGAGTATATGTGCTGTACGGCAATAATAAAGGAACAGTAACAGAGGCTGATGGCACTTATCTTATCAGGACCCGTGCCGGCAGACTGCGATTATCTTTTCAGTACCTTGGTTATGAAACTGTTGAAAAAGATATCACTCTTATTGAAGATGACACACTGGAACTGGATATTTCAATGTCGACCAGACTGAGGGAGATTGATCAGGTAGTAGTGAGTGCCGGCAGGACAGAGCAGCGTATTGCTGAGCTGAGTGTATCCATGAATATAATAACAACATCTTTCCTTTCTTCGAATCACATCACTGATCCACAGGAGATCATCAATAAAACAGCCGGCATAGAAGTTCTTGACGGACAGGCTTCAGTAAGGGGTGGCAGCGGTTTCAGTTATGGTGCCGGCAGCAGGGTGCTTGCCCTTATTGACGGATTACCTGTGGTATCGGCAGATGCCGGAAACATTAAATGGCAATACCTGCCTCTTGAAAACATATCCCGGATAGAAATAATTAAGGGAGCTTCATCTGTCCTTTACGGATCGTCGGCACTGAACGGCATAATTAACTTTCGAACAGCTGACGCTTCCAATATACCTGTAACACAATTTTTTACTGAAGCAGGCATATATGGCAATCCAAAAAACAAGAACTGGAAATGGTCGGAAACGCCAAGGTTTTTCTCCAACACCTCTTTTTCTCATCTGCGGAAAGAAGGCAGAACCGACCTGGGTATCAGTGGCAATATAACTACTGATGATGGTTACAGAAGGCTCAACGGTGAGACACTCGGACGTCTGGGACTAAAGATCAAACATTTCAGCGATAAAACTGAAGGCTTGAACTATGGTATGAATGTGTTTTCCGGCTATAATATAAAAAAAGACTTTGTCCTGTGGGAAGATGCTGAATATGGTGCTCTCAGACAATCGGAGGCTACAGCAAGAGAGTTCAACGGTTCTTTCCTGGCATTGGATCCTTTTATCTCATTCAAAAAGACTGAAAAGTACAGTCATGATCTGAAGATGCGTCTGCAATCCACTACCAGCAGACTTCCTGACGACAGCACCAAGGACAGTGATGCCTACTCCTGGTATTCGGAATACCAGATATGGAAAAGAGTGAATGAATATATTGATATCACGGGGGGCTTATCAGGTAACTTCAGCAGTGTGATCTCCAATTTCTTCGATGACCACAGGGCCGTTAACATTGCAGGTTTCGCACAGCTTGAAGCAAGACCACTTACCGCGCTACGGGCTGTTGCAGGGTTACGTCTTGAGAGCAACACTATGGATGGTATCCACGACGGATTACAACCTGTTTTCAGAGCAGGGCTTAACTGGCAGGCAGGCAAACTCACTTTTCTGAGAGCTTCTTTCGGGCAGGGATACAGATTCCCTTCCATGGCAGAGAGATATGCTGCAACAACTATCGGATCGATAATGATCATAGCTAATCCCTCTATTATACCTGAATCGGGATGGAATGCAGAACTGGGAATAAAACAGGGGCTGTCCTTTGGCAGACTGTCCGGCCAGGCCGATCTGTCAGCTTTCTATATGAGGGCATCTGATATGATTGAATATACCTTCGGCTTCTATTCTGAAGGATTAGGCTTTAAAGCCCTTAACCGTGAAGAATCGAGGATTTACGGCACCGAAGCGGAGATCCTTCTGAAAAACATCTGCGGAAAAACGGAAACGACCTTTGCAGGAGTTTATACCTTTATATATCCTGTTGAGGTCAATCCGCTCACTATGGAGAATACTTCCATCTATCTTAAATACCGAAGGAAACACTCCCTGAAAGTTAATATAGATGCTGTCAGGGAGAAGCTGAACGCCGGACTGGGCTTTTACTGGAAGTCAAAGATACTGAATATCGATGATGTGTTCCTCACTACACCTATACTACCGGGTTTTTATGAATACTGGAAGACTCATAATACCGGATATTTCCTGATGGATTTCTCCCTGGGATACAGTATTAGTGCAAAGCTAAAGCTTTCACTGGCAGTGAAAAACCTTACAAATACCGAATATATGGGCCGGCCCGGAGATATTCAGGCTCAGAGGAACTATACACTGAGATTGTCAGGAAAATTATGATACAGTACAAGCCGGCATTTTATTCTGCTTTTTCGACTATTAAAACCCGGGGCCTGCAATTAATTAGATATCAATTTACTAT
>JAAYDB010000143.1 GCA_012729475.1 Bacteroidota bacterium | reverse complement strand
GAAAAAGTTGAAGAAGTTGAAGAAAGGCGGTTGAAACGGTTTTATTGCCACTGCCCTGGTGGAACCTGTACTATTGGAAGTCCAGCCCTCCGGGCTGAAGAACTTTCTGTGATGTTTTGTGCGAAAGACACCCATATATACAAGAAAAAATCATCCTTTTATTTATAAATCAATTGGTTGGCATTTTGGAGGCCTAAAAACCGCACAAAACAGGACAGGTATTTATAGTTTAATTATCAGTTCATCAAGAGGTCTTTTGGGAACATGATGATTCTTATCAGTATCTCTCCAGTATTTTATATCTCCTTTTTTAATTTCTTCTAATATTACTCTTTCAACCGGTTTCCCAAGGGCAAGAACAAGCAATATTTCAAATTGTTCAGGTATTCCCAGTTCTTTTCTCAACCTTGTGCGGTCTACTGAAGCAATGATGCATCCTCCCAGCCCTTTTTCTGCAGCCCCGAGCATAATGCTCTGTGACACTATTCCATGATCAACCCCAAAAGAACCGGATATTGATTTGTCTCCAAGAATAATAATATAAGCTGATGGTCTTTCCCCGGGTTCCGGCCCATCCCAGTCGTCAAGATATCCGGCCCACTTAAGACAGGAAAAAACAACTGAACAATCAGAAGGAGTGTTATAAATAAGATACTTAAGAGGCTGTTTATTAGAGGCTGACGGAGATAATCTCGCCAGTTCAATAAGTTCTTCAAGAAAGGCACTGTTTATCTGATGCGCTTCGTTAAAACGGCGATAGGAACGGGATTTTTTTACAATGTCTTTTATACTCATCTTCAAGGTATTAGGTTAATATGATTTATTTGTATTAGTGTATTCTGCGTTGCAGAACTGACTCATTCCGTTCGTCAGAGTCCTGAGATCATAGTGTTTATTTGGTTCCTGCAAAACCTTAAATGTTACCTGTCAGCTGTGGTCACTCACCTGCTGTCCGTTGGTAAGGAAAATGCGTTCGGGCATAGCGGGAATGATATCTCTCTCACCGGCAAGACGGTATAATTCAGTAATAGCATTTCGTCCCTCTTTGCCAAGCTTCCTGGTATAATCATTTACAAAAAGGTCAATGTGTTTATTTATCACTTCTCTGCCAAGTTCTTTGGCATTTTCTGAAACAAAATCCAGTGATGAAAGCGGATTATTCAGAGCAAATTCAACACTTCTACCAAGGATTCTGTTTACTTTCAGGGCAGTACCCAAAGGTATTCTTCTGTTAATTGCAATTGTACCCAGAGGCACCGGCACTCCTGCAAGCTTTTCCCATATAGCTCCCATATCTGCCAGCATTGATAAGCCTTTTTCCTGATAGGTAAACCTGCTTTCATGAATTATCAGTCCGGCATCAACCTCTTCATTAAGTACCGCATTTTCTATTTCAGAAAAAAGATATTCCTTTTTATTCTGAGCTTCCGGCCATGCTATACCCAACAACATATTTGCCGTCGTATATTTACCCGGTATGGCAATTCTGGCAAATTTAAGATCATCTGTTACCATTTTGTACTTACTTATCAGAAGAGGTCCGTTTCCACGTCCCAGAGCACTGCCGGAATCCATTATCAGATAACGGGAAGAAGCGTAAGCATAAGCAAAACAGCTTAGTTTTGTAATATCAAGTTCCCCTTCAAAAGCTTTTCTGTTCAGTTCCTCTACATCGGCAAGAATGTATTCGAATTCAATACCTTCAGTAGTGGTTTTGTTGTGCACCATAGCATCAAAGATGAATGTGTCATTAGGACAGGGAGAAAAACCAAGTGTCAGTTTCATAATGTCAGGATAATACTGATATTAAATCTTGAAGTGTCTCCGACAGATTTTCCAGAGCCAGACCAATATCCCATTTTTCTTTCTGCCTTGGTCCGACATAATTTGAGATGGATCTCAGTGCCAGAAAATTAACTTTTTCACTACTGCAGACAAAAGCAAAAGCTGCTCCTTCCATTGATTCAATATCGGCTGTATATCTCTCCTGTATCTTTGTTGCTGTGTGCACAGAACCTGTTGCCATATTCACCGTAACAGCTTTAACTTTCCTCAGGGATCCGGGAATCTTGTCTATGTATTCACTGTTAAATAAAATCTTTCCGTCTTTGAAAGGGAAGCTGTCAGATTTCTGTAAACCGGCTTCTGCAAGGGTAAAAAACCTGTCTTCCGATTCTATCCCTGCATCGGCAAAACAGTCGGATACCGGAACAACTACTGCACCGATCGGGATATCTCTGTTAAAGCTGCCGGCAATACCTATATTGATGACCAGATCGGGAGTATCATTGGAACAAAACCATTTGGTAAGCGACCACGAAGTGGCTACAGAGCCTACACCTGTTACCAGGGTATTTATCACTGATTCTCCAAGATAAAATCCATCCCATGAGCTCCTGAGTGAGGGGATTTTTCTCACAATATCAGCCTCATCGGCGGTAGCAGCTACAAATAATATTTTTTTCACTTTAAATATATTTCAGATATAATATATTTTTCTATAAGGCAACAGGAACAGAAGGCTAACAAAAATCTTCATGACCTTTTGATCATGTAAATATATCACAGAAAGAGTATAAATCCTTATTTTTATTGGTTAATATTGCAATCATAAAAGTAGTGGTTTATGATCTATCTTACCCGGAGAGAAAGATTTAGTGCAGCTCACAGGATGTACAGACACGAGTGGACAGATGAACAGAACCTGGAAATTTTCGGTAAATGTTCAAATCCTAACTGGCACGGACATAATTACGAATTATTTATAACGGTTAAAGGGGAAATTTCCGAGGATCATGGATGTGTAATAAATATGGACATTTTGAAGGAAATCATTCACAAAAACGTAATTAACAAGCTGGATCATAAAAACATGAATCTCGAGGTAGATTTCATGAAAGGGAAAATAGCCACTACAGAAAACCTTGTCACAGCTATCTGGAATGAGCTTAAAGGGCCTGTTGAAGAAGCTGGGGCATCGTTGCATTGTATCAGGGTAAAAGAAACAGAAAATAATTCAGTTGAATACTATGGTTAATAAGAAAGAACAGACAAAAGGAACAGAACAGGCCAGACGCAATGGCTACAGTAATATAGAAAAATGGGATAAAGACAGTGTCAAAGAATTATCATCTGTTTATCACCGTGTTCTGGATCTTATCGGGGAGGATCCTGACCGTGAAGGACTGATCAAGACTCCGGAAAGAGTTGCCAAGGCCATTCTTTTTCTTACGAAGGGTTACTCTTTGAATCCCAGCGAGATAATCAATTCAGCCAAATTCACTGAAGCATACAGCCAGATGGTTCTGGTAAAAGACATAGATATCTATTCGATGTGTGAACATCATATGCTCCCATTTTTCGGTAAAGCACATGTTGCATACATCCCGAACGGATATATTACCGGTTTAAGCAAGATAGCGCGTGTTGTGGAAGCTTACAGCCGCAGGCTTCAGGTACAGGAAAGACTGACAACCCAGATAAGGGATTGTTTGGAGGAATGTCTTCATCCTATGGGTGTTGCCGTTGTCATTGAGGCACAGCATATGTGTATGCAGATAAGGGGTGTACAAAAACAAAATTCTGTAACAACCACTTCAGCATTTACAGGAATATTTCTTAAAAATCTGAATACAAGGGAAGAGTTTATTCATCTAATAGGCTCAAAATTACATTGATATGAAAGCTTATGTTTTCCCCGGACAGGGAGCTCAGTATCCGGGTATGGGAAAAGATCTTTACGATAAGTATCCTGCTGCCAGAGATATGTTCAAAAGGGCCGATGATATTCTGGGATTTGGAATAACGGATATTATGTTTTCAGGGACGGAAGAAGAGCTGAGGCAGACAAAAGTAACCCAGCCTGCAGTTTTTTTGTATTCAGCCATCCTTGCTTCTCTTGCCATCACTGACAAAAGGCCGGATATGGTTGCCGGGCATTCTCTGGGTGAGTTCTCTGCACTGGTAGTCAATAAAACACTTCTATTTGAAGAAGGCCTTATACTTGTTTCAAAAAGGGCTGTGGCCATGCAAAAAGCATGTGAAGAGAATCCTTCGGCTATGGCAGCTGTCATTGGTGCTGACGATGATCTTGTTGAAGAAATCTGTTCTGAGATAAATGAAATAGTTATACCTGCCAATTACAACAGCCCAGGGCAAATAGTAATATCCGGCACACTCAAGGGCATTGATATGGCTATGGAGAGGCTCAAAGCCAGAGGGATAAAAAGAATCATCAAACTTCCTGTGGGAGGCGCTTTCCACTCACCTCTGATGGAACCGGCCAGAAAAGAACTGGATACTGCCATCAGCTCCACAACTTTCAGAAAGCCTTTCTGCCCTGTATATCAAAATGCCACAGCCAGAGCATCTGACGATCCTGAACTCATTAAACAGAATTTGCTTGCACAGCTTACTTCTCCGGTCCTATGGACTCAGAGTGTGATCAATATGATCAGAGACGGAGCAAGATCTTTCACAGAAGCAGGACCCGGTTCAGTATTACAGGGACTGATAAGAAAAATAAACAGTGATGTTTCAGTAGGAAGTATCCCTGTCTAAGATGGCTTTACTATAACCCCTTTATGCTTTCTTCCATCTATGATTATCTCAAGGGGTTTATCAAATCTTACATGCCGGATGAATGTATCTTCATAGGCCGCTGGCAAACTATCAAGATAACTTACATCATAGAAACCATCATTTATATAGGGATTCAGAGTCATATATCCTACACCGAAAGATGTAAGATTCTGAAAAAAATGAGTGCCCTGACTGGGATCAATACGATAATTAGCCAGTCCTGACTCAATGATGATACGGGCAGCAGATATATGAACCCACTTGACCGGGATGCCAAGCCAGGGGTCAGCAGAACCCCATCTGCCAGGACCTATAAGCACATAACCGGTACTATTATTGATAAAAGAGGTATTGAGGTTATCAATAATGACTGCAATATTCTTCGTATCAGCCGGATTAAAAGAATCGGGTTTTACATAGACCACATCGCTAATGCCTTTAAAGGCTCCGTTACCAAGCGCTGATTCGGAAAGGAGGATACAGTCTTCTGATTTGACCTTATCTATGTCAACACTGCGAATCATATCAGTATGTACAATAGGTCTTATCTGAAGAAAATTAAAGACTTTCGGGGAACCCGGAGCTGTCTCCAGATTAACTGCAAATTCAATCTCTATGGGATTATTCATCTCTTTCTGCCCCAGTTCAAGCAGAGTAACGAGTATCTCAGAAAGAGGGAAAGCTTTATGCTGCAGTACCCCTGCAAAAGAGATCACTCTTTGCCCTGATTGTCCTATTCCGTCACGCAGTATATTGTTTGTCCTGTCATAAGTGGAGGCCAGTAACTTCATAGCTTTATCATTACCGGAATCTTTTATATCTATTACCGGAATATTTATCCCATCGTCAGTTGATGGAACAAAACTTTCTATATTCAGATCAAGTGCACGGAACACTTTCTGGGTATCGCGCAATGCTGTTTCGGGAGAAGATAACTGCAGAATTTTTTTTGGAATTTTAGGACAGAATCTCAATGACATTCCTCCTTCAACTATCAGTTTACCAAGACCAAAGGCCACATTGGCAACACCATCTTCAGCTTTTTCGGAACCTATGGGATAATAGTTTATTGAGCGTGCAACTCCTGAGAAGGTCGGATAGAATATATTTCCATGCCTGTTTCCGCAGACCTCCTGCAGTATAATACCCATTTTTTCTTCATCAATGACATTGGAAGTTGCTCTCATATAAGCCTTACTTGCCTTAAAATATACTGAAGCATATACTTCCTTTATTGCATCCGACAGTACTTTAACCATAAGCTTGTTATCCGCCAGCCTGGGTATCATATATGTAGAATACACTCCGGCAAAAGGCTGATAATGTGAATCTTCCAACTTGCTTGAGGATCTCACTGCAATAGGATGATTTTTGGAAACCGCAAAATAGGCATAAAAATCCTGATACACTCTTCCCGGAAGTTCTGCTTCAAGGAATTTTTGCAATATTTCCTCATCGGACAGATCGGAAGAGGTTACATGGTAGAGATTATTGTTCTCCATGAATTCGTCAAAAATATCTGTTCCCAATACAACAGTACGGGGAATAGTGATAAGTACATCAGGGAATTTATTGAACAGGCTGTGGCTTTTAATTATCCTGTTAATAAATGCAAGACCTCTTGCCTTTCCTCCTATTGATCCTTCTCCAATACGGGAAAATATCTGGTATTCGTCAAAACTGGTTTTGTCGAATTTGGCTATTATTCCCCTTCCTTTACCCAGCCTGTAACTTGAAATGGCAACATAAAGAAAACGCCGCATCTCATCCAGCGATGCAAAATCCTCTTTTTGTATATACTTGAACATTTGTGCAACCGGGAAAAGAGCACGTGCATTCAGCCATTTGGAAAAATGATTGTGTGAAGCATGGTATTCAAGACAGTCATCAGGTATTGTAAGGAGCTTCTGTTGAAGGCCCTGCAGGTCGGTAGCTATGTCGATAGGTTCCATTGTTTCAGGATTTCTGAATACAAAAGGACCAAAAGCAAGATATTGTATAATGAAATTACGCAATTCCAGTGATAAGGATCTGGAATATTTATGGATGAATGCTGCACCTGCTTCCTCAGCTCTTTTTTTATGGTTAAGATTTGACGACTGGAGAAGTATTGGCATCTTATCATCCTCCGACATTATAAGTTCGCATAGTTCAAATCCCGCATTCTCATCCTGGACATCGTCTCTTTTGTAACTTATATCAGAGATTACACCCAGCAGATTGTATTTATATTTCCTGTACAAATCGACAGCATCATTGAAGTTTTTGGCAAGAAGTATCTTGGGACGTCCTCTCATCTTCAGCATACGCTGTTGCTCATTCAATGCTTCACGCTGAAAATCAAGTGACTGCATCAACACTATTCTGTATATCTCAGGGAGATATGATGAAATATATCTTATTGAATTTTCGACCAGAATAATTGCCTGAACACCAGTGTCAATATCGTGCTCGGCATTCATTTTATCTTCAATAAGTTTGATTATTGCCAGTATAAGGGATGCCTCACCAAGCCAGCAGAAAACATAATCAATAGCACTCATGTCTTCTCCCTGAAGCCGTAATGATACTTCACGGGTAAAATAAGTAAGGACTACTATAGGGATTTTCGGATATCCCTCCTTTATTCTTTTAGCGAGAGCAAAAACATCACCTCGCTTATGACTTAGCATTATAATAACAAGATCAATATTATCTTCCCTCAGTGCTCCGAAAGCATCCGTTTCATTATCTGTCTGCACAAAATATGGGGGATAACGCAGGTTTAGTGAAACATACTCGTTAAAGATCTGTTCATCAATCCTGCCATCTTCTTCAAGCATAAAATAATCATAATTACTGCAGATAATAAGTACACGGCGGATTCTCTTCTGCATCAGCAGATTAAAAGATGTATCTGTAAAATCATATTTCTGAAGATCAGATATTCCTTCCAATTCCAGCAGATCGTAAGGCATTATTTATTTTGTTCATTTAAAATTACTGCCATACCCTTTTTACCATCCATACGTATATCCAGTGGTTTATCAAAGCGGATATGACTTACAAAGCGTCCTTTTTCAACAATTCTCTGTTCCTTTAGTTTATCCCATTTTATGAAACCTCCGTTAGTCATCTGGTCGATAGTGAAATACCCAACCTGCATTGAGGTTACATTATGGAAAAAGTGTGACCCGAGTGATGCATCCAGGAAAAACCCGGGTATCTCCACTTCCACTATCACTTTTGCATTTGATATCTGCGGCCATGAAACAGGTATTCCCAGGAATTTATCCCTCGTTCCCCATCTGCCCGGACCTATCAGTACATAATGCCTGTTTTCCCTGAGCATTTTATCATTCAGTTTATCTATTTCCTCAGCTATTTCAGTAGTAGAAAGATTATCAAATGTTTCAGGATCTGCATAAATAAGATCTGTAATATTATCTATTTTTCCGTTACCCATACTTTTATTGGCCCGGAGTATCATTTTGTCTTCACTGATACTATTCAAATCAATACTGTATCCCGCCCCGCTACCAACAAGTGGTTTAATCTGAAGAAGATAAAATGTACTCTTCCCTGTATCATCCTTTGTCAGATCAACAGCAAATTCTATTTCTGAGGGGTTAGCTGTAGCTTCGGCTACTACATCAAGCACTGTTTTCAGTGTTGATGACAGCGGGATATAGTCATATTTGAGGATATCTGCAAAATTGATCACTCTTGGGCCTGCCCTGTCAAGCCCCGGTATAATAGTGTCGTTTTCGATGTCCATTACAGAAGCCACATGATTCAATGTCCCATGTTTCTCGGCTTCACTTATATCAAGGGAAACCATTCCGGCTTTTTCCCCATCCAGTAGATTCAGATCTTCATTCTTCAGGTCAACGGCATAAAAATTCACCTGTGAATTTTTGTATATGTCCTGCTGCGATATTACATCCATTCTGGGATATGAAGGAGAAAACCTGAAAGCCCTCTCTCCTTCTGCCACATAATGCCCCAGTCCCACAGCCATTACAGCCATACCATCTTCAGGGGTCATATGCGATACAGGATAAAAATTATGCGACTGGGCAGTACCGCTGATATGAGGATAGAAATAATCTCCAAACCGGTTCCCGACAACCTCCTGGATCACGACTGCCATTTTTTCAAGTTCAATTTTATAATTAATTGCTTCAAAAAATGTTCTTGAACTCTTTGAATATATTGATGAAAAAACCAGTTTTATTGCAGTCGACAGTTGTCGAAGCCTGATCTCCGTTTCCGGATGGTTATTCGGCAGAAGGTAAGTTCCGAAAACTCCCGAGAAAGGCTGATTCATCGAATCTTCAAACAAACTTGACGACCTTACAGCTATTGGTTTATGTATCTGTTTAAGATATATCCTGAGCTCTTTTTCGAGAGTATAACTTAGGTTCGCCTGAAGAAAATAATTCTGAAGTATTGAATAATCTTTTTCCTTTTTAATAACATCCCACAAATGATTACGCTCCATGAACATATCGAATTCATCCGTACCGATAATTGCAGTAACCGGAGTCCTGATATTTATTCCCGGCAGCAGGCGTCCAAGCTCAAAACTGTTGATCAGGGTATTGATAAAGGCGAGGCCGCGTCCCTTACCTCCCAGTGATCCACTCGAAAGGCTTATTACATTGGTATCATCAATAATTGCAGATTCTTCAAAATTTATTACCCGGCCTTTGTTCATCTCACGCCGTCTCTGCCGGATAAGATTGAGCAGGTATTCTCTCAGTTCACTGAGGCTTTCAAATTCCGAAACCCTGATAGGATTGATCTGTCTGGCTATCTTGACTTCCCCTCTGGCCATAAGCCAGAGTGAAAAATGATTTCTCAGGGCATGATATTCAAGAGAATCTTCGGGTACTGTTTCAAGATATGCCTCGAACTCTTTCATTGATTTGGCAACAGCTATCTGACGTCCTTTGTCGTCGCGGTAGACAAAATGGCCAAAACCAAGATAATAATTGATGAATGATTTCAGATCCTTCATCAGACTCTCCGAATTCTTGTTTATGAAATTCGATTTCAGCGAGTAAGCGTATTTAGCATTTTCAGGATCAGACGACTGCAGGACTGTAGGCAGATTAGGGATCAGTTCTTTAATGTGCCTTATGAGTTCATAGCCTGCTGTTTCCTCCATTTTACCATTTCTTGGAAAACGGATATCTGAAATGACACACAACAGATTATTTTCGTATTTATTAAGTACGGTTATGGCATCTTCATAATTGGAAGCCAGTATTATTTTCGGACGTGTCTTCAGCTTCAGCACTTTAAACAATTCATCAGCAGACACTTCTTCAATAAGATTTCTGGTTTGCTCCATAACAAGAGTATAGAGCATTGGCAGATAACTTGAATAATATTCCGGTGAATCTTCAACAAGGAGGATCACTCCTATAAGACCTTTTTTTGTATCATTATCAACATTCACTCTGTCTTCGAGAAGGTTGACCATAGCAAAAAAGACCTTGGATTCTCCTGTCCACACGAAATAATTATCTATTGGAACCCCTGATTCTTTTTGTTGCTTTATCCATGGAACGTGAGCAGGATTATTCAACAGCATAAAAGCCGGCATGTAAGGATATTTGTCCTTTATCTTTTTACACATTTCAACCGGGCCTTCCTTATGTACTCCCACCATAATGATAACCATGTCATAATGCATGGCTTTCAACCTGTTAAAAGCTTCCTCCTCATTAGACACCCCTGTCACCCTTGGTAGCGATGTCAGGCTCAGCTGGTAATACTCACCCAGCATATGATCAGCAAAGCGGCCTTCACCTTCAATGGAATATGCATCGTACAGGTTGGCAACCAACAGTATTTCCTTTACTTTAAAGGGCTGCAGATCATGAAAAACATCCCTTTCTGCATTATGACGCTCAAGAAATCTCTGCAATAATTTTCTGCTTGACACCTCCAGCAAATCATCCTCTTCTTCAACAGAAACCTGTCTGCTCAGAATAATATCTCTGGCTTTTGCGCTGTTTATATAACCGGTTATAAGCCCTGCTATATTCTGGATAAGATCTCTTTCTTCCTTAAGGAAAGGACCTTCTTCTTCTATGTTAAATTCACGGGTATAACATATTTCAATACATCCGTCTTCATTATCAATAGTACTGAATTCCTGTTTCATCATCCACCGGGTCTCGCGGAAACCGGGTGTCTCAAAGGCTTTATCAAGATATACTATCCGGGCTACAGTATATTTGGGATATTGCCAGGCTGCGGGTAAAAGGAGTACTATCTGCTGAAGGGTTTCTTCCAGAGGTTTCCCTTCTTTTAATATATAGGTGGTCTGATTAATACAGCTCAGCTCTTTTAAACGTTCATGCTGCTCATGCATCAACCGGTGATATTCGGGACTTATCTGGTTGTTTTCTTCCATATTTTTCAGGAAAGACTAATTAGTTAATGATTACTTTATTTTCCACGTTGAACCACTCATTAACAGATCATCCATACACTTTATCCTGGATTTTTTTTGTATATCAGCGATTTGTTCCTCAACACCAGCATCATAGGTGCGTCCTTCTACCGACCTTATAACTCCAAGTGCCACAGGATAATCGGGGTATTTCATGTTGGACAGCATGTAATGGATACCTGGGTTTGGTTCTGTGGCATCATGGACAAGGAGGTCTTTTTCTGTTATATTGTCTTCTCCCAGTCTTACAACTCTTATTTTTAATCCGTCAAGAATAAGGCCCTTGTCGTTCTCCTTCCCGAAAATCATCGGTTTACCATGTTTCAGTACAATAGTGTGGTCAGCTCTCACATCTCTCCCTGCGACATCATCATGGACACCTTCATTGAAAATAACACAGTTCTGAAGCACTTCCACCACTGAGGTACCACGGTGTCTCTCGGCTTCCACGTAAATGTCTGTTGAAAGTGTAACCATGGTATCGATGGTACGGGCAAAGAATTTACCTTTTGCTCCTATCACCAGGTCTCCGACTGAAAAGGGTTCCTCAACAGTACCGAAAGGAGATGTTTTTGTAACGAGCCCTCTGACGGAAGTTGGTGAATACTGACCCTTGGTAAGTCCGTATATTTCGTTGTTAAACAATATGATATTAATATCTACATTACGGCGTATTGCATGGATAAAATGATTACCGCCTATAGCCAGAGCATCACCGTCTCCTGTAATATTCCACACTGATAATTTGGGGTTTGCTGTTTTTACTCCTGTGGCTATAGCTGCAGCTCTGCCATGAATTCCATGAAAGCCGTAGGTATTAATATAATAAGGGAATCTTGACGAACAGCCTATTCCTGAGACAAAAACATAATTCTCCCTGGGAATATTCATTTGAGCCAGTGCTTTTTGGACAGCATTCAACACTGCATGATTTCCGCAACCCGGGCACCATCTTACCTCCTGGTTACTTTTAAAATCTTTCATAGTATGATTATTGTATGTCTTTTCTTCCATACTATTTACCCTCCAGTATTTTAATACAACTTTCCTTAATTTCCTTAATAGTGAAGGGCATTCCCTTAACCTTATTGATACTGTTGTAAGAAAACCCGGGATGCTTTATCTTCAGAAAATCGGCAAACTGACCGAGGTTTAATTCACCGACAGCTATTTTTTTGAACCGGCTGAATACTTTACTGACATTTTTTGGAAGAGGATTAATATAGTTAAACTGGGCGAAGCTGACTTCATATCCTTCCGCCTGTAACTCATTTGCTGCCGCTCTGAGGTAAGGCCCGGAACTTCCCCATCCGGTAATAAGTAAGTCTCCTGTATATTTTCCGATCACTTCAATACCGGGAATAGAGTTGGCTACTTCAGCAATTTTAGCGTCTCTTTTTTTTACCATATCTTCGTGATTTTCCGGGATATATGATACTGTTCCCTTTATTGTTTTCTCCAGACCGCCTATTCTGTGTTCCAGTAGTGGTGTTCCGGGAATTGCCCAGTATCTGACGGATGTTTTATCATCGCGTTCATAGGGCAGGAAGGGTATCTTTTTCTTATCTGCATAAGGTGGCTTAATTTCAGGCAGTTCGCTCATTGAGGGTATTTTCCAGGGCTCAGAGCCATTAGCAAGAAGGCTGTCGCTAAGTAGAATGACGGGTGTCATATGTTCCAGGGCTATTCTGGCAGCTTCAAAAGCAAAATGAAAACAATCACCCGGTGAACCGGCAGCGATTACCACTAAGGGAGATTCTCCGTGTCTTCCGTAGAGGGCCTGCATGAGATCTGCCTGCTCTGTTTTGGTAGGAAGACCTGTTGAAGGACCACCTCTCTGAACATCGACAATAACCACAGGTAATTCTGCCATAACGGCCAGACCGATTGCTTCCGATTTAAGAGCCATACCCGGACCTGAGGTGGAAGTAACAGCCAGCCGCCCTGCAAAACTTGCCCCAAGAGCAGAACATATACCTGATATCTCATCCTCTGCCTGAATACTTATAACACCCAGATCTTTTCTTAATGCCAGTTCTTCCAGGATTCCCGTGGCAGGAGTGATCGGGTAAGAGCCAATGAATAATTTCAATCCGGCTTTTTCTGCAGCAGCAAGAAAACCCCAGGCAGTGGCTGTATTGCCGCAAATATTACGGTAAGTGCCGGGTTCGATAGCCGCCGGCTCAATCCTGATGACAGGATTGAGGGCCTGTATCGTCTCGGCATAGTAAAAACCCTTCCGCAGAGCCACCTTATTGGCTTCCGATATCTCCGGCCGGTCAGAGAACTTCTGATCGAAATATCGTTCTGTATACTTTAGCTTCCTGTCAAAAAGCCAGTAAACCATTCCCAGAGCAAACATATTCTTCGTTCTGAGAACAGATTTGGCATCAAGACCAAAATTCTTAAGCGCTTCCCTGACCATAGAGGAAATAGGAGCAGGAATAATATTATAGGTCTCAAGTTTTTCCTCGGCAACAGGGTCTTTCAGATACCCGGCTTTGGTTATATTCTTTTCAGTAAAATTATCTTTATCATAAATGATTGTCCCTCCGGGTTTAACCCAACAGACATTTGCCTTTATTGCTGCAGGGTTCATAGCTACCAGAACATCGGCATAATCGCCAGGTGTTTGTATTTCTGAATGTCCAAGATGAACCTGAAAACCCGACACTCCTCCCACAGTACCCTGTGGGGCCCTTATCTCTGCCGGGTAATCGGGAAATGTTGCCATATCGTTACCTGACAGTGCTACAGTGTCAGAAAAAAGAGTCCCTGTTAACTGCATTCCATCTCCGGAATCGCCTGAAAAACGGATTACCACATCTTCTCTCTTTATAACCTTTGAATTTCTGGTCATTAGTTTTGTATCTTACACTATACGGATAAATAATACCTCTACCTGTTTAAGATAAACAAAATTAGCTTTTTAAGTTTGAAAGACCTATAATTTTAACCAAATGGAAATTATTTTGATCATGTTTCGTAACCACAGTCTTCCTGGCAGTTTAAAATATATTTGTCTGAATACTCCTCAGGTGTTGTGACTCCATATATCTGCCTTTGACAGATTTATCTCTCCTTCAAAAAACATTCCGGCAATTTTACCAAAAAAGGGGGTGTATTCTGAAATAAAAAACAAGTCCTGTACTTTTCCGGAACTATTGAGAAGCTTATTTTCTTCAAGGATATTACGAAGCATCACTGACACCATTCTGGCCGAGTCAATCACTTCGATACTGAAATTAAATATCCGGTTAATCTGGTTTTTTATTATCGGGTAATGTGTACAGCCCAGAACGAGTGCATCTATTCCCTGAAGAGTATTATCTGACAGGTAAGCTCTGAGGATGGCATTACTGATATCATCAAAAATAAATCCTTCTTCTATCATTGGTACCAGAAGAGGGGTAGCCAATGAAACAACTTTTGTACCGGGGGATTTAAGGCCTATTTTAGTATCGTATGTCTGTGATTCTATGGTTCTTTTTGTCCCTATTATCCCAACTTTTGTGAATTTTTTTTCATTAAGATAAGCTACAACGGGATCAATAACATCCATAAGGATAACCTTTTCTCCAAACTCTTCCTTCAGTGAGTCATAAGCAGAGGCTGAAGCTGAATTGCATGCCACTAAAACGACTTTGGCATTATGGCTGAGAAGAAATTCTGTTATACGCCGGGAATAAGTTCTTATTGATTCAGCCGATTTATCACCATAGGGCAGGTGAGCTGTATCGCCAAAATAGATGAGGCTTTCTCCCGGTAAAAGCTGTTTTATTGCATGAGCTACTGTAAGTCCGCCTACACCGGAATCAAAAATACCAACCGGCTGATCGTTCACTTCATCAATTATTTAAAAAAATGACCATCTGCCAGCCGGCAGATGGTCGGTGCGTTATGTTTTGTAATTTACTTAATTCCAAGTTTTGCTTTTGCAAGAGGCATAATATCTGTACTTCTGGACGCATCAAAATAGAGTAATGACCCTTTTGATATGTCGAAAACGTAAATAAACCCGTTCTCTTTCCCTATCTCTGTAATAATATTATCAACCTTTGTATATATCGGATTGAAAAGCTGTAGCTGCAAATCCTGCAATTGCTGCTGGGCATTTGTCTGAAACTCCTGTATTCTTCTGTTCAGATCCATTAGCTCCTGCTCCTTTGTCTGCCTTACAATGGCAGTCAGATTAGCGCTTTCCTTATTATACTGTTCACTCTTATTATTAAGCTCTACAGACATTAGTTCAAGTGTATTGATAAGTTCTGTCTGTAAACTTTCCAGCTGAACACTGGCTGTATCAAATTCCGGCATTATCCTGATAAGTTCTTCACTATTGACATGTCCGAATTTTAAAGTCTGCGCTCCGACAGTACAAACACCGAAAACGATCAGAGCAGCAATTCCTATTATCCTTTTCATTGTATTCTGTATATTAAATAATGCAAATGTAATTATTTAATTATTATAACCTAATCTTTCAAGAACCTCGTCGCTTATATCATATTTAGGATTGGCAAAGAGTATGTTGCCTCCCGAAGCAGAATCGAATATAACTGCATAACTGCCTTCCACAGCAATATCTTTTATTGCCTTAAGTATTTCATCCTGGAGCGGCTTAACCAGTTCTTCCCTTTTCTTAAAGAGTTCGCCTTCCATTCCGAAATATCTGTTTTGAAGTTCTTTTATTTCTTTTTCCCTGTTGATAATGGCTTCTTCTCTCTGGATTTTCATATCCTGTGAGAGCAATGGAGCTTCATTCTGGTACGATTTATACATTTGTTCAATAGCGGTATAACCGTCAGCTATCTCTTTTTCCCATTGTTCTGAGAGTTTATCGAGCTGCTGTTGTGCTGTTTCGAAAGCGGGTATATTCCTTCTGATATATTCAGTATCTACGAACGCATATTTCTGAGCTGTAGCCATAGCGGCCGTCAGAATCAACATCCCTGTAATTATTATAAGCTTTTTCATAATTTTTTAATTTTAACTAACCATTAAAACTGTTGACCTATCATAAAATGAATTTGTCCTTTATTAGCATCGGCCTTATTTGTGGGGACATCATCAAAGCCATAACCCCAGTCTACACCAAGGAGTCCAAACATCGGCAGATTAGCTCTTAGTCCAACACCGGCAGCCCTGTTCATCCTGAAAGGATTATAATCCCTGATATCTTTCCATGCCCTTCCTGCTTCCAGAAAGACGAGACCGTATATTGTTGCCTGATTATTAAGAGACACGGGGTATCTGAGTTCAAAAGTGATCTTTGAATAGACATTACCAGCAGGAGCGTTTGATTCAGGATCTACCGGAGTAAGAGATCCGTTGGTATAACCTCTGAGGGAAATAACCTCACGTCCGTAAAAACTATATCCGGTCATACCATCACCTCCTATATAGAAATTCTCAAAGGGAGATGGTCCTATATTCTTGTTGTAGTGTCCCAGATAGCCGAATCCAAAGCGTGCACTTAAAATAAGCTTATCGTCGCGTGTAAGAGGAAAATAGCTTTCCGATTTAAAGACCCATTTATGAAATTCTATCCATTTATACTTTATATCATCAGACACGTTAGTCATCCTTTTTCCGCTAATGGCGGTATAAGGAGGTGTTATCTGCAGGGATAAGGTAAAGGATGATCCGCTTCTTGGATAGATAAGGTTAGGTCCTACCGAAAACCTGGATAACCTTCCTGTAAAGCTCAGCAGATTGGACTGCCCCTTTTCAAAAAGGAACTGATAGTAATTATAATCATTCAGATCGTAACGTTGATAATTCAATTCTCCGTATAAGGAGAAATAATCGTCGGGCCATTCCAGCCTTTTGCCAAGGCCCAAAGCAGCTCCGCTAATGACCATTGACTGGTAATTGTCAGAACTTTTCTTTGCTCCGTTACTCATCAACGACCTGTACATCGATACTGACAATGAATTTGGTTTCTTGCCTCCCAGCCATGGTTCACTGAATGACAGGTTATATGACTGGTAATAACGTCCGTTCGACTGTGCTCTTATACTAAGAGACTGGCCGTCTCCAGAGGGATATGGCCTCCACTCTTTCAGATCAAAGAAATTACGCATGGCGAAATTATTGAATCTGACACCAACAGTCCCGACCAACATTCCGGCTCCCCATCCTCCTGATATCTCAAACTGATCATTAGCTTTTTCTTCAAGCTGGTAAAGCAGATCCACTGTACCTGTAGTTATGTCGGACTGAGGTATGGGATTGATCTTCTCGGGATCGAAATGGCCAAGGACACCAAGCTGGCGAATGGATCGCATTATATCCGACTTACTGAAAAGATCACCGGGAAGAGTATAGAGCTCTCGTCTTGGCACATGCTCATTCGTCCTAGTATTACCTGTAATGATAATATTATTGATATAGGACTGTTCACCTTCGTATATTCTTATCTGAAGATCGATCGAATCGTTTTCTATATTTGCTTCCACAGGAGACAGCTGAGAAGTCAGATAACCATAGTCGAGATACAGATTACTCACAGCATCTTCTGCTCCACTGGCTCCGGTAAGCCTGTCATTTATCAGTGTCTGGTTATAAACCGATCCTTTCTTGATGTTAAAAACCCTTTCAAGATCCTCTCTCCGGTACACACTGTTGCCCACCCATTCAACATCCCTGAGGAAATACTGATCGCCTTCATCAATATTTATCTGAATACCAACCCTGTCCTCAGATATCCAGTACATTGAATCGGAGACAATCTCAAAATCCCTGAAACCATTATCATTATAAAAAATGGTGAGATTCTTCTTATCCTCATCATATTTTTGTCCGATGTACTTTGATGGTTTGAATATATTGAGATCCCTCTGTTTTGTTTCTTTCATCTGGCGCCGGAGCTTCTTCTCATCAAAATATTCATTACCCTTAAATGTTATCTCTTTTATCTTTACTTTCTCCTTTTTGTCAACATTAATTGTAAGGGTAAGATTATTGGGCTGTGTAGGATCATCTTTCTGAATAAAATCAACTGTTGTATTAAGAAAACCCTTTTCGACAAAATGATCAGTGATGATCTTTCTGGTATTTTCAAGTATATATGAAGTTATCTGTGACCCTATAGGCATATTGATTTTATCTGTAATATCATTAATTTCTGAAGTTTTAAGTCCTGTAAAACTGATAGATGACAATCTTGGTCTTTCCTGGAGATAGATATTCAGGAATGCCGTATCAGCTTTCAGGCTGTCAATGGTTATCCTGACATCGGAGAACAGACCCTGGTTCCATAGTTTTTTGGCAGCATTGGAAACAGTTTCTCCGGGTATTCTCATTTCCTGTCCTTCTTTCAGTCCTGATAAGCCCACCAGTGCATTAAGATCGAGGAATCTGATTCCTGAGATAGTAATACCTCCCAAAACATATATATCTGATTTTGAATAATCTAAAATCTCTGTTTTCTCCTGAGAAAACAGAGGAATGCAAGTCACAATCGTTAACAACCCCGCAATAATCTTTTTAAAATGATTTCTCTCCATCATTACACTTTTTCTCAGATATCTGTTCGCTTGTTTTGCCAAACCGTCTTTCTCTTTTCTGAAATTGAATAATTGCCTTATAAAAATCTTCCTTACCAAAATCAGGCCAAAGTATTTCTGTAAAATACAACTCACTGTAAGCCAATTGCCAAAGAAGGAAATTACTTATTCTCAATTCACCGCTTGTTCTTATCAACAGGTCAGGATCGGGTATTTCTTTTGTTGAGAGATAATGATCAAAAAGGGATTGATCAATACTGTTTATCTCCAGGCTTCCGTTTGCCACTTCACCTGCTATTTGTTTTACGGCTTTTATTATTTCCCAGCGTGAACTGTAGCTAAGTGCCACAACCAGGTTAAGTCCTGTCGAGACCGATGTTACCTGGATAGTCTCGAATAATCTTTTCTTCACATCTTCATCAAGCCTGTCAATATCTCCTATTGCTGAGAGTTTGATGTTATTCTTCAGAAGGGTATCGGTCTCATCATTAAGTGACTGAACCATGAGTCCCATTAATGCTGCAACTTCTTCATCCGGTCTTTCCCAGTTTTCAGTGGAAAAAGCATAAAGAGTCAGGTAGTTTATCCCAAGTTCAGCAGCAGTTTCAATTACCACTCTTACTGATTCCACTCCCTGATGATGCCCGAATATCCTGTCTTTACCATGTCTGAGGGCCCATCTGCCATTCCCATCCATGATTATTGCAATATGCTGTGGAAGCTGTGATTTATTAATTTCCTTTACTAATGACATATTCTACCGTTTTCTTTTACCGTCCACATCATTATAGGTAGGGCAAGCTGTCATCCTGTTGAATATCTTCCAGGTGAATGCCAGACCCATAAATGAATACCAGTCATTGTTATGAATCAATCCGTAATCTGACGGAGATACCATATCGTTAAGCCCGTCAAAGTTATCATAAAAAGATTTACGAAATCCATATTCTGCTTCAAGACCCATATTTTTATGGATATTTACCTTAAAGCCAAATGAAAACGGGATTACCGGTTCAATGGAGGAATATTCCGAATTAATAAATGCTGCACCGGCTCCTGCAGCAATATAGGGTGTGAAATCCCAGGTTTTGCCCAGGGTGGTATATGGTAAGAAATTGAATTCAAACTGCAAAACTACTTCTCCTACCGTAGCTGAAAAAGATTCAGCTCTGGATTGCTGGAAGCTGTTATTAAAATCAAGGTCATTGCCTCTTAGCCCTCCGTAAAGTATATTAGCCCTCAGTGACTGTCGCGGATGGAGATTATATCGGTAAAAAATTCCGCCGGCCGGCTGAGGGGAATAAAGAAGTCTGTTTGGATTGATATCTCCGAGGTATGAAGATATTCCTCCGAGAATGCCATAATCAGCACTACGCTGCCCTGCAGCGGAAGTAAAAATGCTTATAAGAAAGATAATCCAAGGTAATCGTTTCATTAAAAATGACCCCGTTCATTATTATCTGAAAGATGGCCAGCCCCTTGGGCCTGTCTTCAGTTTGTATGTCAAAGTAAAGTTTAAAAAATAATAAACGTCATTTGCCTTGGAAAATTGTGAAGTATATCCGTCAAGATAATCAGACAAAGCATATCTTGCACCCAGCTCAACCCCGAAATTGATATTCGGATTGTATATAAGGGTGGTTCCTATTCCTACAGGTATAATGGCAGCAAATCCTTCTGTAGGCATATCCCTGTCCAAAAGAGCATCATTAGGTTTAACAGTATAGGCGGCTCCCCCGACACCGGTAAAAGCATAAAAGTCAAGTGAGCGCATTATCTGCGAAAAAAAGCTTCTGCGGCCCTTGATGAAAAGGTAACTCATCTCAGCCCTGTTCTTTATAAAATAATACTCTCCGATAAAAGAAGGTTCGAAAAGAGATGTCATGGATTGATAGTCCCTGTTTTCATTCGATCCCCGAATATCAGTAGCATTGAAAAGAGCATAGGTTAAACTGAGCCGTAGATTCATCACCCTTGTAGCCCTGTACTTCAGGTTGCCGTTAATATTATAACGTGTCTGCAGATAAGTAATGTCACGAAAACCCAGTAAATTATCTGTACGGGAATATCCTCCCACATCTCCAAAGAAGAAAGAAGGGCCTGCACCACCCACCAGTTCCCATCTTCTCATTTTCCATAACTGACCATAAGAAAAAGGGACAATAAGGCAGGATATTAAAACAATAAGAAGGGTTCTTTTCATTTTATGCTTTTTTTATTGCTGTTACAAATATAATAATCTAATTTTAGAGCAAGTAAGATCACTATACAAAATTAGTAATAATATATAGATTAATAGTCAAATATACCGGATGTGAGTACCGTCAGGTGCTTTTTAGTTTCTTTTATCCGCACCCCACATCAACCTGTTACGCAAAGTACTGTAAAAGCCCCTCCCCTTTAGCATCACCGTCTTCAGCCGGATATCACTTCTCACTATATGTATTTCTTCACCTAAAGGAAGTTTCCTGTATCTGAAATCGCAGGTAGCAAGGAACTCATCTGCCCTGGCTTCCAGCATCATCCTGAGCCGGCTCTCGCCCGACAGGACTATAGGTCTTATAGTAAGATTATGAGGTGATATGGGGGAAATGATAATACTTTCATCTTCTGGAGAAAGAATAGGTCCCCCAACACTCAGATTATAAGCTGTTGACCCTGTGGCAGTCGACACTATCAATCCGTCGGCCCAGTAGGTATTTAAAAACTCATCATTCACATAGACATGAATGGTTATCATACTCATACTGGCTTTCTGGATAGTAATCTCATTCAAAGCCGAGGCAGCATCACCTCCAAAAATTTTGGCAGGCCGTTGTATTTCCAGCATAGAACGTTCAACTATTTCATAACTACCCTTGCACAACAGATCAACGGATTGATCCAGATCTTCATTTGGAATATTTGCAAGAAACCCCATCCTCCCGGTATTAACACCTGCCACAGGAACGCCCGTTTCTTTCACCCTGAGGACTGTCTCAAGAAAAGTACCATCACCTCCCACACTGAAAATCATATCAGGCAGATGTGATAATATGGATTTAATGTCTTTAATAAAAACAAGAGAACTACCGGTGTAAGGATGATTCATCTCGCCAGATCGCTGAAAGAGCTGAACAACTATTCCTCTTGCGCTGAATTCATCAATAAGCTTCTGTACAGAATCTTTCGTCCTGGCATTGGTATCTTTACTGAATATGGCAACACTTCGTAACATAACCTTTTACATATTAAGGTATTTCATCAGAAGATCAAAACGTTCTGAATAAAACTGATCAATAGAGTCATTTGTACTGACCCATGTCTTTACATCATAGTTATACCTTTCAAAGGTTCTGATAACAGAAAGCAGATCTGTGGCATTGACCTTCAAGGTTACCTCGAGCCTTATAGAGTCAGACGGTGATGTAATATACATACTCAAAACTTTTACATTATTACTCTCCACTATCTGAGCTATCTGGCTGAGTGAATAATCCCTTTCCACCATCTCAAGAACAATTATCCCTCCCGGCTGATCCATAGAAGATATCCCGGCTATATGCTGTACAAGATCACTTGTTGTGACCACCCCCTTGTAATGATTACGGTCATCCAGCACAGGAACAACTGATAGCTTAAGCCTGGCAGCAAGACCTACCACTTCAAAAAGATGCTGATTATCTTTCACATAAGGCTTAAGAAGAGTCAATTCATGATTACCAATAGCTTCTTCAGGCTTATTCATATCGTATATATCATTATCCGAGATAAGTCCCAGAAAGTCCTGATTATTCACTATAGGCAGATGTGATATCCTGAATATTTCCATCCAGTTCAGAGCGGTCTGTCCTGTATCCGATGTTTTAAGAGAAGGTATAACCTGAGATATCAGATCATTTGCAGTCATAAATATTAATTTTCAACTAAAATAGTAAAAAAAAGAGAGTTATATTAATTTTGTATCCTCAATATAATTTAAGCGATGACAAAGTTAAGTGTAAACATAAATAAAATAGCAACACTAAGAAATGCAAGAGGGGGTAATATTCCGAATGTCCTTAATGCTGCAGTCAATTGTCAGCTCTACGGGGCCGATGGCATAACCGTACATCCCCGGCCCGATGAAAGGCATATACGATATAAAGATGTGACTGAGATCAAATCAATAATCACAACTGAATTTAACATTGAAGGCAACCCCTCCGACAGTTTTATCAATCTGGTTCTCTCTGTCAGGCCTGACCAGGTAACACTGGTACCCGACAGGCACGATGCAATTACCTCAAATGCCGGATGGGATACCGTCAGTAACAGGTCATTTCTTACAGACGTCGTAACTACTTTTAAAAAAGCAGGTATCAGAACCTCTCTTTTTGTTGATACAAAAGCAGTAAACATTCAGAATGCTGCTGCTACAGGCGCTGACCGGGTTGAATTATACACAGAACCTTATGCAAGCGGCTTCAGCCACAATGCAGCTGAAGCTATAGCTCCCTTTATAAAGGCAGCTGAAATAGCCAGGGAGACAGGACTCGGTCTTAATGCAGGCCATGATCTCAACCTCAATAATCTGAATTACTTCCATAGCAATATCCCATGGCTTATGGAAGTATCAATAGGACATGCACTAATAGCAGACGCTCTTTACCTGGGTCTGGAAAACACTATACAGCTCTACAAAAGGCAACTGGCTACTTAACTGCCGATGGAATTATTTTACAGGAAATACGGTCAGGGTCCCCCACTCATAATACTCCACGGCTTGTACGGCTCTTCAGATAACTGGATCCCGATTGCAAAAAAGATAAGCTACAGATATACTGTACATCTGCCGGATCAGAGGAATCATGGATTATCACCGCATAGCCCTGTTCATGACTATAAGAATCTGGTAACAGATTTACTTGAATTCTCAAATGATCATATACAAGGTAAGTTTTATCTGGCGGGTCATAGCATGGGCGGGAAAGTGGCAGCTTTTTTCGCTGTCGAAAATCCGGGTAAACTGGCCGGACTGCTTATTGCTGACATATCTCCCTTCCAAACACCGAAAGAGAACAATGCGGAATACAACTTCCATCTCAACATCCTCAATACCCTGAAGGCACTTGACCTTTCAGGAATCACTTCCAGACAGACAATTGAAAAACAATTGTTACAGGATATTCCCTCTGATAAGATCAGAAATTTCCTGATGAAAAATCTGCAACGTAAAGAAGGAAACAAGTTCAGATGGAAATTAAACATACCTGCACTCCTGAGTAATATCGACAGTATAATGGACGGATTGCCGCGTCCGTCAGGATATTACCCCGGACTGACAGGATTCCCTGTAACATTTCTGAAGGGTGAAAAATCGTCCTATCTTCCTGAAAATGATTTTCAGGATATCATCAGGATCTTTCCGGATGCAGTGATCAGGAAAGTGAAAAATGCCGGTCACTGGCTTCATTCAGATAAACCTAATGAAGTTGCTGAAGCATTGTTAAGTATGGCAGAATGATTAGTTTCATCATTTATATGTAAATTTGCAGCAATAAAAGTTCAAAATAACAACTAATTACCACCATTAATAATTAATCTCTGCCTGCCGGTAAACCTAAAACATATTGTAAGATGTCAGAGCTGTACCCGCTTAAGTTTGAAAGCATTTTGAAAGAAAAGATATGGGGAGGAACATCTCTGGTCACCCATTATAATAAGAAAGCTGATCCTGAGCTTAAGTATGGTGAAAGTTGGGAAATTTCGGCTTTAAGTGGTAATATCTCAGTAGTAAGCAATGGATTCCTTGCAGGTAACAATCTGGAAGAACTTATCGAAGTATATATGGGAGATATAACAGGTGATTCTATTTACGACAGATTTGGCGTGGAATTTCCATTACTGATAAAGCTTATCGAGGCAAAAGAAGATCTTTCAATACAGGTACACCCCGGCAACAAACAAGCCAGGGAAAAACATAAGGCTTACGGAAAAACAGAGATGTGGTATATTCTTGAAAATGAAAAGAACTCCAGGATATATACCGGATTCAGGGAAGCATGCAGCAGGGAGGAATTTGTGGCAGCTCTTGATTCAGGTAAACCTGCAGAACTGCTAAATGTTGAGTACACTGATCCGGGCGATGTTTTTTTCACACCAGCAGGCCGTATACATGCAATAGGTGCAGGGAATGTTCTTGTCGAAATACAACAGACATCCGATATCACCTATAGAATATTCGACTGGAACAGGCATGGATTTGACGGAAAGCCAAGAGAGCTGCATACAGACCTGGCCCTTGATGCTATAGACTTCAACGCTGCAGGGAAAAATAAAATTTCGGGTATTCCTTCAGAAAACAAGACAGAAAACCTTGTTGATTGTGAGTTTTTCACAACAAATATTATTAATTTTAATGAACTTATAAGTAAGGATTATTTTTTAATAGACTCATTTGTAATTTTTATCTGTACGGAAGGAGCTTTCAGGATACTATGGGATAACCAGTCTGAGTCTGTGATAAAGGGAGAGACAGTCCTTCTGCCTGCTATGATAAATGACATAGCACTTGAACCCTCTCCTGAAGCTACTATTCTTGAAGTATTTATTAAAGGAGATGTAAAAAACCAAAATATTATAAACTGATATGAAAATCTTTCCAGCAACAATCACCATCATCCTGATAGTAACCCTGGCAGCCTGTTCAGGGAAGGGTGGCGCAAACAAACCTGTAACAACTGACAATGACACAGTTATGGTTCCAGATACAGGATTCACAGGTATAAAACAATATGCCGGAAGCAATAACCTGGTAGTAAAAGAAGTAACATTTAAAAATGGTATTCGCGAAGGGTTGACAAAAACATATTACAGGACAGGAGAATTATACCAGACTTTCTGGTATGAAAACGGATTAAGGCAGGACACCAGCCATTATTATTTCACAGAAGGTCAGCTTTTCAGAAAGACTCCTTATGTAAATGACACCATTCACGGGATCCAGATACAGTATTACCGGACAGGCAAACTAAGAGCCAAACTAGGTTTCGACAAAGGACGGCGAACTACCTATATCGAAGAATATCTCGGTGACGGTAACCTCTACAGGGATTATCCTGAAATTGTTGTCAATACAACAGATGAATATGATTCCAAAGGCGTTTACAGGATAGGGCTTGAATTATCTGATGGAAATATAAATGTTAAATTCCATCAGGGTGAGATACGGAATGATGTTATAGACACTACATTGATCAGACCCCTTAATACTGTAAAGGGTAAAGCTCAGCTGGACCTCAGAAAATCTGACGCTCCGGGTCAGAATCAGATAGGGGTTGTGGCAGAAATGGTAACTCCTTTCAGGAACAGGCATTTCATATACAAAGAGATCGATCTGCCATATAATGATCTCAAATAGTCAGTAATATGATTATCCGTTCAGCCACCTTTGAGAAAAGCAGCTCTACCCTTCAACAATGCCCCCCTGCCCGGCTGCCGGAATTCGGATTTATCGGCAGGTCAAATGTAGGGAAATCATCTCTTATAAATATGCTGACTGGATGGTCTAAACTTGCAAGAATATCAGGAGAGCCCGGTAAGACAAGAACCATCAACCATTATCTCATTAACGAAAACTGGTTTCTTGTGGATCTGCCCGGTTATGGTTATGCAAAAGTCCCGGTGAAACTGAGAGAATCATGGTCGGGAAATGTAAGGGATTATATTTTGAAAAGGGAAACCCTTATATGTCTGTTCGTCCTTATTGATTCGAGACATAAGCCTCAAAGATCCGACCTGGATTTCATGGAATTCCTTGGCATTAACAGAGTTCCTTTTGCCAGGGTTTTCACCAAAAGTGACAAAATAAGCCTGGGTACCATGGACAAAGCTGTTAAGGAATACGACAGAATAATGCTTAATGTATGGGAAAGTCTGCCTCAGACATTTATTTCTTCAACAGTTAAACGCACTGGACGAGAAGATATTCTGAAATTCATAGAAGAATATATCAACAATTTTTCAAAATCTCTCTGATATTGTCAGGAATAGTTAATTTTGTAAGCACTATTGTTGATCATCTAATCAATCCACACTATCCATGTATGGAATAGCACCAATGAAACTTTTTTCCTGCAGGGCATCACGGCAACTGGCAGAAAAGATAGCAGATAAACTTGGCATTGAAGTTGGCAGAAGTTCAGTAACAAATTTCAGTGACGGTGAATTT
This sequence comes from Bacteroidota bacterium, assembly GCA_012729475.1. Classification (GTDB taxonomy): domain Bacteria; phylum Bacteroidota; class Bacteroidia; order Bacteroidales; family VadinHA17; genus LD21. The sequence goes on along the minus strand of JAAYDB010000143.1, from coordinate 61,110 downwards.
CAACCATGCTTTGATGAATCGGTAAGAGGCAATATGGTTTTCATAGTTCAGTCGACCAATCCTCCTGCCGACAACCTGTTTGAACTTCTGCTTATGATCGATGCAGCCAAAAGGGCTTCAGCATATAAGGTGATTGCCGTAATCCCTTATTACGGTTTTGCACGCCAGGACAGGAAAGACCGGCCACGGGTATCAATAGGATCAAAGCTGTCAGCCGACCTGCTGAGTACCGCAGGTGTTGACAGAGTGATAACCATGGACCTGCATGCCGACCAGATACAGGGTTTTTTTAACGTACCTGTTGATCACCTTTTTGGTTCAGCAATATTTGCTCCATACATTGAAAATCTCAAACTTAAAGATCTGACCATATCAGCTCCTGATATGGGTGGTTCAAAAAGAGCCAACGCTTATTCCCGCCATCTCCAGACTGAAATAGTTCTCTGTTATAAACTCAGGAAAAAACCCAATGTTGTGGAGGAAATGTCCATCATCGGTGAGGTGGAAGGCCGAAATGTAGTTATTATTGATGATATGGTGGATACCGCCGGCACTCTGGTCCTGGCTGCCGATATGATGAAGGAAAAGGGAGCCAAAAGTATAAGAGCCTTTGCAACACATCCTATTCTTTCAGGAAATGCAGTTGACAGAATTAATAAATCAGCCATCGAGGAACTGGTTATAACCGATTCAATACCCCTCCGGCAACATTCGGAAAAAATAAAAGTGCTCTCAATAGCTGATATTTTTGCCAAAACAATACAGGCCGTTACCAATAACCGTTCCATCAGTGTAAATTTTGTATTCTGATCCCTTTATAATATATTTGCACACCAATTTTCAAAAATGTCTAACGTGTAATGGGAAGTCATCGGGAGATCACTTTTAGTAGCACAATAATACCATGGGAATGAAAACAATAGAAATTAAGGCTTCATTAAGGAAAGATCTTGGAAAGAAAAGCAGCAAACGTATCAGGAAAGACGGAAATGTTCCGTGTGTAATATATGACAAGGATCAGAATATCCATTTCTATGCTCATGAACTCAGCTTCCAGAAGCTTATCTATACACATGAAGCACATCTGGTGAAACTGAAAATTGATGGTCAGGATTATAACGCTATCCTCCAGGATACACAATTCCATCCTGTAACAGATAAACTATTACATGCCGATTTCATAAAAATTATTGATGGGAAACCCGTAGTGATGAGAATTCCTGTAAAAATAACAGGCGATTCAGCTGGTGTTAAAGCAGGAGGAAAACTTATTTCGAAAAAAAGACGCCTTAAAGTAAAAGGTCTGGCCGAAGATCTGCCTGAAGAACTCACTGTTGATGTCACAAATCTGAAAATCAATCATTCCATCAAAGTCGGTGATCTGGCTTTTGATAAACTGGAATTACTTGATCCGAAAATCACAACAGTCGTTACTGTTGCAACATCACGTGTGGCAGTCAAAGCAGAAGGAGAAGAAGAAGCTGAAGGAGAAGCTGCTAAGGAAGGTGAAACTCCTGCTGAATCTGCAGAAGATAAGGATACCAAAGAAAAATCCTAAACTAAACCCGGAAAATAATCCCGGATTTTCCTGTTAATACAGGCACAATGAAACTTACATGAGCAGAACCCGACAAAAGTTAATTATTATTCAATTCATGTAAGCTCCATACGGTCAATAAAATAATATTTAAATACACGTGTGAAATATTTGATAGTTGGCCTGGGAAATATTGGCGACAAGTATTCTGATACTCGTCATAATATTGGCTTTAAAGTTCTGGACACTTTTGCTTCAGCTTCGCATGCTTCGTTTGAAGACAAACGCTTTGGTTATATATGCAGAGTAAAGCATAAAGGCAGAGAACTGATCCTCCTTAAACCATCAACCTATATGAATCTCAGTGGGAATGCTGTGAGATACTGGCTGAACAGGGAAAAAATTGCTATTGAAAACCTTCTTGTGATTGTGGATGACCTGGCCCTTCCCCCCGGAAGTATACGCATGCGCCGAAAAGGAAGTGATGGAGGACATAACGGCCTGGCTCATATAAACTCTGTTCTTTCAACAAATGAATATGCAAGAATAAGAATAGGAATAGGCAATGAGTACAGTAAAGGAAGACAGGTTGACTATGTTCTAGGCCGGTGGACCGGCGAAGAGAAAAAATTTCTCGAAGAAAGAATAGCCATTGTTATGGAAATGATAAAATCATTCTGCACTGCAGGAACAGAAATAACAATGACTGCTTTCAATAAGGCAGGGAGATCAGTTCAAAGAGAGAGTCCCCCGAATAACAGCGACAATAAAGCACCCCAAAAATAACATATCAGAAATGGCCCGCACTCAAGATCAATCAGTAAGACTTGATAAATTTCTTTGGGCTGTCAGAATTTTTAAGACCAGAGGACTTGCCATAAGTGCCTGCAAAATGGGACGGATCCTTGTCAACGGTATTAATGCCAAACCCTCCAGAATAATAGAAGGAAATGAAACGCTTACCATAAAAAAGCCTCCTGTAACTTACACATATAAAATAATCAGCCCGCTCAGCTCAAGAGTATCTGCCAAACTGGTGGAAAACTATATCAGTGACCTTACTCCGGATAGTGAAAAAAAGAAACTGGAAATAAAAAATACAGGCGATCCTTTCGGTTTCAGAGAGAAAGGAAGAGGACGTCCTACAAAAAAAGAAAGAAGGATCATTGACAAATGGAAAAGTGATCCGGACAGTCTTTAATATAGTAGTATAAAGACGTAAATTTCAAATAAATCATCTTTTAAAATATATTATCTGAATCACCATAAAACCATTTTTTCTAACTTGCACCCATCCGTACTATATCCATATAACACGGTTTTGTAAATAACAGAAATGGTATATTCAGGGGATGGGTAAAGACAATATTGAAAAATACTCAAAGGGTTATACATTAATAAGAAAAGTCTCAGGTTTCTGGCATAATAATGTTTATTACAGAAAAGTCATTGTTCTTGGTCGTGACAAAATAGATTATGACAAACATCTTATTTTTGCCCCAAACCACCAGAATGCACTGATGGATGCTCTGGCTATTGTATATTCTCTCAAAACACAGCCGGTGTTCCTTGCAAGAGCCGATATTTTTAAGAATAAATTCATAGCATCTATTCTCTATTATCTTAAGATGTTACCCGTTTACAGGATAAGAGACGGATACGAATCTCTTAAAAGTAATGAGGAAATATTCCAGAGAACTATTAATGTCTTACGCAATAAAAACGGTCTGGTAATCCTTCCGGAGGGCAATCATGCCGGTTTCAGAAGATTGCGTCAATTAAAAAAAGGTATCTGCAGAATAGCTTTTCAGGCTGATGAAGCTTCCGGCTTCAATCTGAATATCAAAATTATTCCTGTTGGCATTGAATTCACTCATTATACGCGATACCGGCAGGTACTGACTGTGGTATACGGTAATCCTGTTGAAGTCTCCGAATTTCACAGTCTATACAAAAAAACACCGGAAATAGCCCTTAATGAGCTGAGAAAAAAACTGTCTTCGGAAATAAAAAAATTAATAGTTCATATCGAATCTAAAGAAGATTATGAAGCTATCGATGAACTGAGAAGCCTTATCAACGGAAAATACAGTGACGACATCCGTTTTCCTAAATTATTCCGGGACAGGATAATGATTGACAAGCTTAATAAACTAAAAGAAACCGACCTCTCATTATATAATAAGATTTGTTCCTTAACCCTGAAGGTTAAAAAGAAAGCCGGGAAGTTAAAAACAAATTACAGACTTCTGGCAAAAAAGAAACATCCTCTTGGCTGGCTTTTGGCAGGGACCTGCGGATTACTATTATTTCTTCCCCTTTTCATTTATGGAAATATATTTAATCTTACTTTTCTTTTACTACCAAATCTTCAGACACGCAAGATCAAAGATGCTCAGTTCCACAGCACAATGAAATACGGACTTTCCTTTGCCCTGGCATTAATTCTTACTCCTTTATTCCTTATTCTCTCGTTCATAATTTTCTCCCCCTGGTGGCTTTCAATTCTGGTTTTTCTTACAATACCTGTGTCGGGTCTGTTTGCCTGGAACTATTATCTGGTACTTATGAGAATTATCGGAGGATTTCGTATCAAAAACTACCTATGGTCCGGAAATAAGGAGTATATCACTCTCAAAAAGGACCATGATGAACTGGTAAGCCTGGTAACTGCTTTATAATTATGAGTCAAAATGGTATCATGTACGGCAAAACAGCCTGGATAACGGGTGCATCTTCTGGTATTGGAGAAGCCCTCGTTTACCAATTTGTCAAAGAAGGAGCCACAGTTATTATATCTTCAAATGACATACAGGGCCTCAGGAGAGTCAAGGCTGCCTGCGGCAGCGGATCTTCCAGAGTTATCATTGCTCCTTTCGACCTTGCTGACACATCTGATATTACTGCTCTGGTGGATGAACAAATTAAGAATCTGGGCAAGATCGATTATCTGCTGAATATAGGAGGTATAAGCCAGAGATCGCGGGTTGAGGAAACACCTTTATGGCTTGACAGAAAAATATTTGAGATAAACTATTTCGGGACAATAGCACTGACCAAGGCGGTACTTATACACATGATAAAACAGAGATCAGGACACTTAGTGGCAACAAGCAGTATATCAGGCAGATTCGGATTTCCTCTAAGATCAGGCTATTCAGCTTCAAAACAGGCTCTTCACGGATTCTTCGAAACAGTGTTCCTGGAGAATAAAAAACATAACATCAGGGTATCAGTAATTATCCCAGGAAGGGTAAGAACAAATATCTCACTTCATGCTCTCAATGCAGAAGGTAAAGAAACCGGACAGATGGATGAGGGACTGGCCGGTGGCATAAGTCCGGAAAAAGCAGCCCTGATAATTATTAAAGGTATAATGAACAATAAAAAAGAGATACTGGTAGGAGGAAAAGAGTTACTATTATTACATATCCGGAGATTGTGTCCGTGGCTTTTCTTCAGGATAGCAGACAAAGTAAAACCAACATAACAAAATAATGGATAAAGGATATAATATCTGCGGGATACAACAAGTAGGTATCGGAGTGAAAGAACTTACAGAAGCATGGAGATGGTATATTCAAAACTTCGGTATGGACTGCCGGATCTTTGAAGATAAATCTGAAGCCAGGCTTATGTTACCGTATACCGGGGGTGAGGCAAGGAGCAGGCATGCTGTTCTGGCTATCAATCTGCAGAGTGGAGGAGGATTCGAGATATGGCAGTATAAAGGCAGAGAACCTAAGATGATTGAAGAAGAGATACAACTTGTAGACAAAGGTATCCTGGCCTGTAAGATGAAGGTTGAAAATGTCAGTCAGGCATATTCCTTCTTCAGTCAGAATGGCCAGGCTATATTAAATGAGCCGGCTGCTGATCCATCCGGAAACATGAACTTCTTCATGAAAGATCCTTTTGGAAATATCTTCCAGATAGTCCCCGGAGATAACTGGTTCATGGATGAAAAAAAGATAACAGGCGGATCCTACGGTGTTATTATAGGGGTATCAGATATTGAAAAAGCCAGAACAGTATACTCTGATATCCTCGGGTATGATGATGTTGTTTATGACTCGTCAGGCGTCTTCCCTGACCTTCAAAATGTGCCTGGAGGTAATAACAATTTCCGCAGAGTGCTGCTCAGATCTTCAAAACCCTTTACAGGTCCATTCAGCAGAGTCTTCGGACAGAGTAATATAGAACTGATATGCCCTCTTGAAAAACAAGGGAAAAAAGTTCTGGAGGGACGTTTCTGGGGAGACCCGGGTTTCATACACATCTGCTTCGACATCAATGGGATGGATGCACTAAGAACTTATTGTGCCGGTAAAGGTTTTGCTTTCACTGTCGACAGTAAACAAAGCCATAAAGGTAACAGTTTCGATATGGGCGAGGCAGCGGGTCATTTCTCCTATATAGAAGATCCCGACGGAACATTAATAGAGTTTGTGGAAACACACAAAGTCCCGGTATTGAAAAAAATTGGCTGGTATATCGACCTCCGCAAGAGAAAACCACTCCCTTTGCCATCGTGGATACTGAAGACTCTCAGATTTTCGCGTGTCAGACTATAATTAACGAAGTATGACAAGAACTGCCATACTATTGCTTTGCAAGAGCCTGAACCTCATTGAAGACTCTCATTAAATTTCCACTCCAGATCTTTTTTATCTCCTGTCTGGTATATCCTCTTCGTAACATTTCAATGGTGATGTTCTTCATTTCGGCAACCGATCTGCAACCTTCAACCCCTCCTCCTCCATCAAAATCAGTTCCTATACCAACATGATTGATCCCTATAATCTGCACAGCATGGTCAATATGATCCACAACATCCGACACAGTAGCCAGTCGCCTGTATTTATCATAAATTTCGCGTCTTTCTTTCTTGTAGTTCTCAATATCCTCTTCCGGTAAATTAGCCGGATCACCATATCTTTCAACAAGTTCACTCAGATTATATTCAAGTTCGGGATTAGGTTCAGGTGTCTTTATATAATTACTTAGTATACATATCTGTATCACGCCTCCATTGGCTTTGAGAGCCTGAAGCATGTCGTCTGAAAGATTCCTCGGACTGGAACACAGGGCCCGGCATGAAGAATGTGAGGCTATAACAGGAGCTTCCGATACAGCAATTACATCATAAAAAGACTTATCAGAGATATGCGACACATCTACCATCATACCCAGACGGTTCATTTCTTTTACCACTTCTTCTCCGAAAGGTGACAAGCCATTATTTTCAGGACCATTAGGATCAGTGGAAGAGTCACATATATCATTATTTCCCGAATGACAAAGAGTGATATAGCGTGCTCCCAGATCATAGTAATGTCTTACACGACCCAGATCTGTTCCTATAGGATAGCCATTTTCCAGTCCTATAAATATCGCCCGCTTCTTTTCTCTTTTTATTCTGAAAGCATCTTCAGGAGAATAAGCCAGCTCAGCAAGAGAGGCATTCCTTTCAATATTATTATAAATTGTATCAAGGATCTCAAGGGTTGTTCTGTGAGCCTCATTAAAAGCAGAATCATTCCTGGGTCCCTGGACTATGAACACAGCAAAAAATTCAGCGTCAAGGCCTCCTTCAACCATTCTTGGGAAATCCACACAACCCAGTTCATTTTTCTCCCCGAGTTCAAAATCATCTCCCATTAGATTCAAAGGAGTGTCACAATGGGTATCCACAGTGAGAAATTTTTGATGTAGCCTGTTTGCCCTTCTTGATAATTGTTTATCGGTTGTCTCACACGAAGAAGCAAGAGTCAAAACTATTACCGCAAGCAAAAAATTCTTCATCCCTCCACATTTTGAACGATGCAATATAATAAATTTGAAATTTGGGAGAATAGAGTAATAGCTATTTAACTTTAATTAACACAGCTGAATACATCACCTGGTCATAACAATGACCAGGTTCTTTTCTCAGAATCTCTTTCATAAATAATCCTTTATCATTTATGAGGAACATCATTGATCCACGGCATCATTTTTTCAAGTCCTCCATAGTATTCCCGGAATGTCGGGAAATATGGATTTGAGTAGAATTTTGCTTTCTGTCTTGGAGTCAGTTGTTTCCCATAAAAGACCATATCGCAGAAATCGACAAGGTTGTTCATTTGTTCTTTATCAAACCTGTGTCCTCCTCCGGGGACAAGCGGAGCAGACTGGTCTCTTCAACAGCGTTAGTACTTTCACAAAACACAGCATTCGCATTTTCAACAATAACAAAAACAACAAATGATAAAAACTGCCTTAATAATAATTTTATTCATGATATTGAATCTTTTAGGTCAATACTCATTTCACATAAACAAATATAGAACCTTTACCTAATACTCTCACAATTTAACATTTGGCTAAAAGCCCCTTTCCGCCAACTGGCGGAAAGGGGCAGCCATGAAAAGAATGGAAAATTGCTTTTCAACAAAAAAGCTTCTTTAAAGTTTTACAACTTTATATATGTTACTCAGGTTACCACTGGTGAGTTTCAGATAATAAATACCTCCTGAAAGATCGTGCATGTCAAGGTGCTTTTCCGGCATGAATGCTTCAATAAAATCAGTTATAACCAGCTTCCCCGCAGAATTAAAAAGACTTACAGAAATACACTCTTCCGGTGGCATAGCAAAACATATTTTTATTATGTCACTGGCCGGATTGGGATAAACAGTTACATCGGCCGGAAACTCAATTTCTTCTCCTACCACTGTAACAACAAGTTGTTGTTGGAAGCCATGAGATACAATCAGATCTGATGAATGAAATGTAGGGATGAAAGTCTCTCCAAGTGTCCAGCTTAAACTAATTCCGGGCGCTGAATCAACAGATCCTGCACTGGATATCACATCCTGCTGATTCTTATGCTGTGCTGCGACAGGTAATGTTAAAATGATTATAATAAAAAATACAATAAATTGCTTCATTATTTAACAGTTGCTCAAATCAACCCGCTATTAAATGTAAAAATATGCTTATTTTTATCAATTTACAATTATAGCCGGACCATTTTCATAAGCAGCCGGTTATAGTAGATGAAAAGATATATACCTTTGGCGAATCACCTTTTGAAAGAGAAGTGAATAAATTCCCGGAGAATATTTTTGCCGGCTGAAGAATAAAGTGAAAATGTTTATTGTGAATATGACCAGACCTGATTAACCCCGGAAAATATATTTCCCCGACGGGATATACTGAGAATAGAGTCAAATAATCAGACAATGAACCATATCAGTGGATATAATGAACCCCAAAAAGAAGACCCCGGCGGGCATACTCATCAAAATGAGATATGGCAAAGAATAAAGGATGACCTTAACGGAAGCCGTAAAGAATTAATCAAATGGCTTTCTGCTGCATCCATAGTCATAATCATTGCTTCTGTCTCTCTTTATTATACCGGTAAAAACCGAATAAAATACCTGGATTACCGTAACTCGGAATACACCATTAACCAGAAAACAGAGCTGAAACTGAAAGAGACGGAGATATATTACAATAATCTGATCAATGAACTGTACTTACAAGCACTGCCTTTCTTGTCGAAGCATCCTGAAATACAAAAAGAACTGTCTGACGACCTTCTGAATCTTGAAAAGAGCTATGTTGACCTTAAGGATGATTTACATGATAATATTAATAATCAGGAAGTAATTGAAGCTATGGTGAGTAATTACAGGATAAGGACTGATCTCCTTGAAAACATCCTGGGTAATGTGACAGATAAAACAGATAACCAACACAACATCAACTATGAACTATAAGATTTCATTCTCTCTGCTGACTTGTATGCTGTTCATGGAGTTGCTTAATGGCCAATCTTTTACAGAAACCAGGAGCTTTAATAAAACAGTTAATGTTTCTGAAAATACCACTATAGAAATTGTTAACAAATACGGGAATATCCATATCAACTCCTGGGATAAGGATTATGTATCAATAGTTGCCGAAGTGGAAGCAACCACAACAAACCTGAAACGCCTGCATAACATACTTGACGGGATTGATATCAACGTTTCAGAAACAGACCGGCTTCTCAGTATTAAAACAGAGTTCATGCAAAATATTAATTTTTTTCTTGAGACGATAAAGGGCATGACCGATAAACTTATTCCTTATGAATCAAGAATAAAAATAAATTACAACATATATGCACCGGATCATCTCGGCATGAGGATAACCAATAAATACGGAGATGTATTTATTGATAACAATACCTCTGTGTTTTTTATAGATTTGGAAAACGGATCATTCAAAGCAAATAAGCTTAACAAAGCAGAAAAGATAGAACTTTCATTCTGTGATGCAACAATAAACAGTTTAGAGAGTGCCACAATCAATGCATCTTTCTCTGAGATAGAGATAAGAGAATCCGGCGATCTGAAAATAAGTTCAGTATCATCCCGTTTTGAACTGAAAAACACCAGGGTGGTAAATATACAATCAAGACGGGATAAGTTTTTTGCCGGCAGGATAAACAGTATCAGTGGAGATTCTTATTTCAGTAATTTAAGTATAGATATTCTTGAAAAAGAAATAGGTTTGGAAATCAGATACGGCAGTCTTACTGCCGATCACATTGAAAAGACCTTCGAAAAAATAAGCATTGAATCAGGATTTACCGATATAAATCTGGTCTTTGAAAGGTCAGCCTCTTATAATCTGGATATTAAACATCTGAACAGCTCACTGGTGCTTCCTGAAAAAAATTCCGACCTCATCAGGAAAGACCCTGCAGATGAGCAGGGGAAAGTTATGGTATATGGCTCTGTCGGTAATAATCCCGGTAATATGCATGTAACCATTGATGCTACAAGGGGAAATATATATCTGAAACAGGAGCTGTAAAAGATATAAGACAGTATTATACTTTATTTATTAAAAGCCTTTAACCCTTCATCAAGCCATTTCTTATATTTTTCGGTATTCATAGTCGTAGCCATGGGTTCATTAAGGGGATGAGCATTATGACCGGCAATAACATAGAATGGCAGGGAATTGGTTTTATAGAGTGATATTTCTATGTCTTCATTCTTTTTACCAATGGTTTTTTTAATCTTTCCGTCAATTTCAGAAACGAACCATTCTTCTTCAGGCAACCGGGTTCTGTCATCCACATAAAGGGATATAATCACAAAGTTTTCTCTCAGTCTGCTGAGTATTTCGGGGTCAGACCATACCCTGGCTTCCATAAGCTTGCAGTTGGCACAGGCATGTCCTTTAAAATATATCAAGGCAGGTTTATTGATTTCCTTGGCACATTGAAGACCCTGTTCATAGTCGAAATATCCGTTCAAACCGTAAGGCATTTTAAATATATCACCGTATTTTGGCTGTCCACATTGACTATTTGTGGTGATATCTGAAAAGAGTACAGTCGGAGAACTATCTGCAGGGGTATTATTTGTTTGTTTTTCTGTTACCCATGAATCTGATTGGGGAGGGAGGAATGAAGATAATCCTTTCAGTGGAGCACCAAAAAGTCCGGGTATCAAATAAACAACAAAAGAGAATACCACTATAACAAGGAATAAGCGTAAAACGCCAATATGATCCTGATTACTGTCATGTGCAAATTTTATCTTTCCCATAAGATAGAAACCCAGGAGAGAAAAAAGGACTATCCATACAGAAAGGAAAATATCTCTTGAAATTATACCGAAAGAATATACTGCATCGATTGTTGAAAGGAATTTCATACTGAATGCCAGCATCAGGAAGCCCAGCACTACTTTGACAGCATTAAGCCATCCTCCTGATTTTGGAATTTTGCCGAGTATTGAAGGAAAGAGGGCAAACAAAGTAAAAGGAAGGGCAAAAGCCACCCCAAAGCCAAACATTCCTGCCAGGGGCTTCAAAACATCACCGGATGCTGCTTCTACAAGAAGTGCCCCTACTATTGGTCCGGTACATGAAAATGAAACAATAACAGTAGTTAGTCCGAGGAAAAAAGAAGCCAGTATACCGCCCCGGTCTACACGGTTATCAGAAGCAGTCACCCATTTTGAAGGAAGGACTATTTCAAAAGCTCCAAGAAAGGATGCAGCAAATATGACAAAAAGAGAAAAAAATATCAGATTTGGTATCCAGTGTGTACTCAATGCTGAAGCAAATCCTGCACCGGCACTGGTGAGTGATACTATCAAACCCAGAGAAGAATAAATAGCTACAATAGAGAAACCAAATATCAGTGCCCGGAAAAAAGAATCTCTTTTATGTTCTGATCCTGATGAAAAGAAAGCAACTGTCATGGGTATCATTGGAAAGACACAGGGTGTCAGTATCCCTGCAAAACCGGCAAGCAGAGAAATAAGGAAAAAAGCCAGCAATCCTTTTCCTCCAAAAGAAGTTTTTTTTGTTTCCTGTGCAGCAATAAAGCTGTCATCCTCACTTGCATGGTCTGAGATGTTTATACTGAATTCAACGTCTTTCGGAGGAGAACAGGTGGTATTGTTACAGGCCATATAATTAACCATTCCGTTGACAGAAAAAGATTGTTTTTCAGAAATAATTTTTTGTCTGAATTCTGCTTTTTCACTGAATGATTTTATTTTCATTCCGAAAGCTTCATCAAAAAGTTCCTCGGGCTCTGTTAGCTCCCAGGCTTCGCCTTCAGCAGTAAAATCTCCTGAAGCTTCAATGCTAATTGAGGTTGGTATTGGTCCTCCTTGAGGAATATCCATAGAATAGATATGAGAACCTTCTTCAACAGACGCTGTGATTATAAGTTCATACCGATTCTCCCCTGTTTTCTCATAGCTGAAAGCCCACGATACAGGATCAAAAATCTGACCATAAAGAGTTACTGAAAGTAAAAAAATGATTACTGAAAAGAGAAACCTTTTATACATCATTACTTTTTTTTCCTGGATCTGCATTTAACAAAAAATTAAACAACACTTCAGATAAAATGTTCATGACATCAATACAGATAAATAAATATCATGTAAGGTCTATTTCATTATTGAAACGGTCGTAAAAATGGTATTCCAGCATATGATAAGATGTAACAGGCTGAACTTTAAGGTTTATTTTGTATTTAAAGTTCCACTTTCTGAACAAAGGGATGAAACCTTTTTTCAGAAAAGAAGCAACAAAGGGATGAACATTCAGAATGATTTTTTTTGTTTTTATCTTATCAACAATAAAAGCGAGGTTTTTCTCCATTTCATCAGTAAAGAGTATTGTTGGTTTAACTTCACCTGAACCCTGGCATGCCGGGCATTTTTCATTTGTCACTATTTTCATTTCGGGTCTGACTCTCTGACGGGTTATCTGCATCAGTCCGAACTTTGTTAAAGGAAGAATATTATGTTTTGTTCTGTCGCCGGCCATCAGGTCTTTCATCCTGTCATACAGTATCTGTTTATTTTCAGTCGACAGCATATCGATGAAATCGATTACAATAATCCCTCCCATATCTCTTAGTCTCAACTGTCGTGCTATTTCCGTAGCAGCTTCCATATTGACCTCGAGGGCATTTGATTCCTGATCATTACCTGTTCTTGAACGGTTTCCGCTGTTTACATCGATTACATGAAGAGCTTCGGTATGATCAATAATCAGATAGGCTCCATGACGGAAGGATACTGTTTTTCCGAAAAGGGCTTTTATCTGCTTATTTATACCGAAATGATCAAAAATGGGAATAGTCCCGTTATATAGTTTTACTATTTTTGCCTTTTCGGGAGCAATTTCCCTGATATACTGCCTCACTTCATCGGCCAGAGATTGATCATTTATATATATACTGTTAAAGGTGACATTAAGCATATCCCGTATCATTGTTGTAGTCCGGTTCATCTCTCCGATGAAGAGTCTGGGAGCCTTTATCTCCTTCTTCACCGAAGAGAAAGCTGTTTCCCATTTCTTTATCAGTTCCCGTAATTCAACATCCAGCACTGCTACTTTTTTACCTTCAGCAGCTGTTCTGACAATCACCCCGTAATTTTTCGGCTTGATACTATGCATCAAGGTCTTAAGCCGGTTTTTCTCTTCTGTGCTTTCAATTTTCGAGGAAATGGATACTTTATCTGAAAAAGGTATCAGCACAAGATTCCTTCCGGCAATAGATATCTCTGATGACAAGCGGGGACCTTTTGTGGAAATTGGTTCTTTGGTTATCTGGACAATAACAGTCTGCCCCTGGGTAAGGACATCGGTTATCTTACCATCCTTATCAATGTCAGGTTCAGATTTAAATTTGTGCACGGAGGTCATCCTCCCCTGTTTCTGGAGTGCAGAAAGATAATACTTCTGCTGTGTCCTGAACTGAGCCCCAAGATCAAGATAGTGCAAAAAAGCATCACGCTCGTATCCGACATTTACAAAAGCAGCATTTAACCCCGGCATTATTTTTTTTACTTTGCCAAGATAAATATCTCCTACTGAATACCTTATGTTTTGTTGCTCCTTATTGAGCTCAATCAGTTGCCTGTCTTCAAGCAATGCCAAAGAAACCTCGGAATCTCCAACATCAATAATCAGATCCTTGTTTACCACTTCCGATATCAATCAGTGTAAAAATATCTTCAATTAATTCATTCACCCATATACAACAAACCTAAAGATCACCGGACCTTTAGGTTTAATTTGTTTATTATAAGACCACAAAGTGAAATTCTATTTCTTCTTATGTCTGTTCTTACGCAAACGTTTTTTACGTTTGTGTGTGGCCATCTTATGTCTTTTTCTTTTTTTTCCGCTTGGCATATAAAGTAACTATTTCTTTGTGTTGGTCTTAACTTTATTTATAAAGGATTTGGCCGGTTTAAAAGCCGGAATATTGTGAGCAGGAATAATAATAGTTGTGTTCTTTGATATATTTCTTGCAGTTTTCTTGGCTCTCTTCTTTACAATAAAGCTCCCGAAACCTCTCAGATAAACATTATTACCAGCTACCATCGATTGCTTTACAGTTTCCATGAGGGCCTCAACAGTTCTTTGTACAGTTACCTTTTCTATACCAGTACTTTTGGCAATTTCATTAACAATGTCTGCTTTAGTCATTTTTCCTGAAGTTTAAAATTCAACAAATTATTTTGAGTATTCTTTTTTTTCAACCCTGCAAATATAGAAATATTATTTATTAAAATTCAAATAGATAGATATAATTTTTTTTATAATATTTTATTATTGACTTAATTACAGCAGTATATCACAATAGTACCCGGCAAGATTTAATTTTAAACCCTGACATACAAACCAGCCCGCTTATTCTATTTCTTTTTTTTATCTCAGGTAATTTGTGATGATGTACCTTTTAATAATCCAACAATTGTATAAAGTGTTTTTTTTCTTAACTTTACATTCTTGTTATTACCTTTAACCAGTAATTAGATAACTGTATGTCAATCAATAAAGTAATTCTTGTCGGCAATGTCGGAAAAGATCCGGTTGTAAGGTATTTTGACAAGGGAGTTGCAAAAGCATCATTCCCTTTGGCAACGAGTGAAGTATACACCAATCAGCAGGGAGAAACAATAACAACCACTGAATGGCATAATATTGTACTCTGGAGAGCTCTTGCCGAAGTAGCAGAGAAAACGGTAAAGAAAGGCAGCCAGGTTTACCTTGTGGGGAAAATAAAGACAAGATCTTATGTTGATAAAGATGGTAATAATAAATACATCACGGAGATCCTTGCCGATACCATAATGGTACTCGATAAAAAACCATCACAAAACAATTATTCCCAATCGGAATCCTCCGGGACAAATGAGGGAAATAAAACAGGATCTTCCGGACGGATCAATGAACCTGACTCACAATATGAATCAGAATCTGACTCGGGCAATAAGAACTGGAGTGATAAAGAGAATCCCATCAGCAATGATTCAGAACCCGGAAGAACATTTTCTGACGACTCCTCCGTGAATCAGAGTGAAGATGATCTGCCATTCTAGTTTTTTCATTAAATGATTTTCAGTTGGGAGCGGTTTATTCATTATATTTTAACGTAATTCATACAGCCATTGTTGTTAATCATGTTGATAGCAGCATGATAGCAGGCTTTATAACACTTGCTTTGCTGTTACTGGCATCAGGCATGGTTTCCGGTTCTGAAGTGGCTTATTTTTCTCTGCGACCGGAGGATTTGGAAAAACTCAGGAACAGCAGAAACACAAAAGAACAAATAGTCACTGAAATGTTCGGGATACCGGATAAATTACTCAGCACTATACTTGTGGCAAACAATACAATCAATGTAACTATTGTACTGTTGTCGGCCTTCCTTAGTACAAGATTATTTGATTTTAGTGCCACCCCCGTATTAGGCTTTATTGTTGAAGCCGTCGTAATTACTTTTATTCTTCTTTTCTTCGGCGAGATATTGCCAAAAGTATTTGCATCAAGAAACAATCTTACATTCGCCCTGAGAATGGCTTATCCGCTCAGATGGATGATAAAAATACTGAATCCGGTTACATCCTTTCTCGTAGTGTCTACATCCTTTGTGAAAAAAAGAACAAAAAAAAGAAAACAGGAAATTAGTCTTGATGACCTTTCTGATGCTCTCAAACTGACAACCGATGAACTGGATGAAGATAAAAAAATACTGAAAGGGATCGTGAACTTCGGTAATATAAATGTCAATGCTATTATGTGCCCGAGAATTGATGTTACAGCTGTCGACATCGAATCCCTTTTCAGTCAGATCATACCCATAATCATTGATTCCGGTTTCTCAAGAATCCCTGTGTACTCAGGATCATTTGACAATGTGAAAGGGATCCTCTATGCAAAAGATGTTCTCCCACATATGCAAAAAGACGACAACTTCAGATGGCAGACACTTCTCAGACCCCCGTATTTCGTTCCTGAAACAAAAAAAATCAATGAACTGCTTAAAGAGTTTCAACTAAATAAAATACACCTGGCAGTAGTAATTGACGAATATGGCGGAACATCCGGCATCATTACTCTTGAAGATATCCTTGAAGAAATTGTCGGAGAGATAACAGATGAAAGTGACGACGATGAAATATTATACAGAAAAATAAACGATAACACTTATGTTTTTCAGGGTAAAATCCTTTTGAACGACTTTGAGAAACTGCTGAATATTGATGAAGATTTATTCGATATTGCTAAAGGAGAATCTGAGACTCTGGCTGGTTTGATTCTTGAACTTACAGGTGAAATACCAAAAAAAAACCAGGTAATCCAATTCGGTATTTTTACTTTTACCATTGAATCAGCTGATAAAAGAAGAATAAAAGAAATACGTGTGGAAATAAACAGGGAGGAAGTACATCTTGAAGAAGAATAAGATTATAATATTGCTTTTTATTATTTTTTCCTTCTATGCCTGCGGGGAAACACCTGTCCCAAAACCCCGGGGATATTTCCGTATTGATCTCCCGGAAAAGGAATATGTGCACTTTAACGATACTGGCATCAGGCAACATGAGTACCTGCCACTTACATTTGAATATCCGGCTTACGGTGAAATAGCTTACGAGCCTGATAATATGGAACAAGGATGGTTTAATATCAATATACCGGTATATAATGCCAGAATATATCTTACTTACAAACCGGTACAGGGAGATCTTGCAAGCCTCATAGAACAAACTTACAGGATGAATGTGAAAAACCATATTACCAGAGCAGATGCGATAAATGAAGAACTGATATATAACACTGACAAAAGGGTCTTCGGGATATTATACGATCTGAAAGGAAATACTGCCACTGCGGTACAGTTTTTTGTGACAGACAGTATTAATCACTTTTTAAGAGGTTCTCTTTATTTTTCTTCGGAACCAAACCCTGATTCACTTGCACCGGTAATAGATTTTTTCAGACAGGACATTGCACACATGATTGAAACCCTGAAATGGGAATAAAATGATACGACTTCTATAATGGGCTGTATTACTAAACATTATCTCAATGACTCAACCATACTCGGAGTGTGGAAGATCGAGGAGGATATAAAAACACTCATGGAAATGGTGAATCTTGATCCTGATGAGAAAAAACGTTACAGGCTTTTTGCCAGCACATCGCGCAAACTTGAGTTTTTAAGTGTCAGGGCCCTGCTGGCAGAACTGTTAGGAAAAGAAGCAAAGATAGTGTACAATAAGAATAACAAACCCTTCCTGAAGGATGGATCCCGTTTTATCAGCATCTCCCATTCCCAAAAACTAACGGCCATTATTTGCAGTACAGATGAGAGAGTGGGTATTGATCTTGAATATATGGGATCAAACATAGGAGCTATTGCTTTTAAGTTTGTTAACCGCCGGGAAAAAATCACCAGAAATCCGGAAAAAAGGAAATATCATCTGTATCTTCATTGGTGTGCAAAAGAATCTCTGTACAAAATATGTGACAAGGAAGGTATAAGGATAAGGAATAACATTACTATAGAGCCCTTTGAAGTGGAAGAAAGCGGAGAATTCAGGGGTAAGGTCAAAACCAGAAAGATAGATGAGTCTTTTGACCTTAATTACTCCAGATATGATAATTATGCCATTGTGTGGACAAAAAAGAACTATGAAGACACAAAACTTTCCGGGGATAAGAAGTGTTGCACTCCTTCTCGATCCCGATAAGGTTAATGAAAAGACTCTGCCTGCAAAAATAAAGACAGCCGTTGAAGCCAGGACAGACTATATAATGGCCGGAGGCAGCCTTACTTTCCGGAGTATAGATAAAATGATCCATTCAGTCAGACAGTTATGTTCACTTCCTGTCGTCCTTTTTCCAGGCAATCTCCTGCAACTGAGTTATGACGCCGATGTGGTCCTGCTCCTCTCTCTTATATCAGGAAGAAATCCGGAACTGCTTATTGGAAACCACGTGACAGCTGCCCCCTACCTGATGAAAATAAAGGAAAAAGTTATTTCTGTCGGGTATATACTCATTGGCTGCGGCTCAAAGACCTCCGTGGAATATATTAGCCAGACAGAAGCTATCCCTCCCGACAAAACAGATATTGTAGTAGCCACAGCTCTGGCAGGCGAGATGCTTGGTCTTAAAATGATTTATCTTGAAGCAGGAAGCGGGGCAGAAAATCATGTTCCCACAGAAATGATCAGAGCAGTAAAAAAAGAAATATCCATACCTCTTGCTGTAGGCGGAGGTATTAAGAGTAAAAATGAAATATCAGATATATTTGAAGCGGGCGCCAATCTTATTATACTGGGCAACGGTTGCGAAGATAACCCGGAACTCCTGACAGAAGCCTGCAGACTACGGGATACCATTTCCAGACAAGATATTACCTGAACAATTCAAACATAGGCTCTCCTGTACATGCATTGGGAACAGGAACTTTGCATAATGATGAAAGTGTCGGAGCTATATCCGTCATATTCACTTTCCGTGTCACCGTTGCTTTGTTTACTGCCCACCCATACCATATCAGAGGAACATGTGTATCATATTCATAAGGAGAACCATGATCTGCAACATAATTTTCATCTCCCCTCTCAATCCAGCCTGAATTAAGCGTAATAATAACATCTCCCGATCGTTGGGGACTGAAATTATTTAATATCCTCTTCAGATTACCACTACTGAAATCATTTGTCTCAAAAGCTGAATAAGGATATGCCGAGGCAACACCTGAAAATTGTACAATGAACCTGGCTACTTTCTTCTGTACTTCATCAAGAGATAGTTTTGCATCCTCAATAAGAGTCCTGTTTAAAAATATCTGTCTGTCAGTATACCCTTTTATCCAGTCTCCTTCTCCGTATGAGGCATTAAGATAACTCCGGAGAAGCTGTAAAGCCTGATTTTGTTTGAAATGACCTGAAGGGATCCTGTTATTTTCCAAAACTCCCGGAATTTCCGAAATACCATGAGCAGAAGTGAAATATACCAGTATATTCCTTTTTCCCAGGCTGTTATTCAAATAATTAAGAAGATTCTCAATATCCCTGTCCAGACGTAAAATAGCATCGGCCATCTCCATTGATGACGGACCAAACCTGTGACCTATGTAATCAGTAGATGTGTAACAAATAGATATATAGTCTGTTATGTCATCCTGCCCCATGCTCTCGTTCTCTATCAACCGGATAGCAAAATCTGTTGTAAATGTATTTCCCAAAGGTATCTCTCTTAGCATCGAATAATCACGATCCACATTGTTCTTACGCTTTGCGCTTATCTTCTTCATATCATACGGGAAATAATTAATCCCATCAAAACCCGTTTCATGGAAATTAATATCGGGAAGACAGTCAGAATAATCTGCATCTGATTTATATAATTCCCATGTATTTGTCAGATATGTTTCAGAATATTTCATTGCATTGAAATCGAGCACCCAGCCAGGAAGAGAATCTGTGAAATATGTACTCGACATCCATGTTCCGGTAGTATTATCATACCAGTAAGCAGCATCAGCTGCATGCCCTGCAGAAAAAATAACCGGGCCCTCTTTCATTCCGACAGCAAAGACCTTAGCGTTTTTATTAGTCATCATTTTGAGCTCATCTGAAAATGTCGAAGACTGCAGATTCACCGGAGAATGCAAGCCTGATTCGAAACTACCACCCACCGGAGCAACTGACAGATCCTTTGTGCAATTTATCAGCTCATCTTTAAGCGGTACATACCAGTCATCAGATGTTATCCCATGAACAGAAGGCTCTGCTCCTGTAGCTATTGTCGCATGTCCGGGTGCCGATTGAGTAAGGATATAATTATATGATGCATTCTGGAAATAGGTACCCTCATTCAATAATTTCCTGATGCCGTTTTCTCCGAAACGGTTACGGAACTTTTCAAGCTGATCGTACCTTAATTGTTCAATAATTATCCCAACTACAAGTCTGGGTTTATCCGGAGGTATATAGGCACTCTGGCCTCCGGCCAGGCTTATAAAAAAAACAGAAAGAAAGAGTATCAGTATTCCCTTTAGTGATTTATTATTGTTCATATATCTCCGGACAGTTTTTGTTGTATTTAGTATTTAATTTTTACAAAATTTACCAAGTTCCAAAAGTAGGCTTTTTGGACAGAGTTACAATAGGAATACATAATCCATAGGAAAAATAAGCATTTCTTTAGCGGACAACAACAAATCTTTTCCTGCACCTCAGGGATGATCCGGTTTTACTGACAAGCACAACATAGACTCCATCAGGAAGATGTCTGACATCTAACATCAGGGGAAGATCCTCTGTAGCATTTTCATAATAATCCCTGATCTTCCGGCCTCCGGAATCATACAGTGCGATACGTACCTGTCCTGAAAAATCCTCCGGTAATACAGCTCTCACTGATTCCCTGGCAGGGCTCGGATAAAGAATAAGCACAGGTGTCCCGATGGTATCAACAGGGTTGACAAAAGGAAGCATTTCAATATTCAGGTTTGTTATGCTGTTTTCTGTAACAAGGACATTATCAACATTCACAGGAAGGTAGCCTTCAGCAGTGACCAACAGGTCCCAGGCACCCGGGGAAATAAGTCTGACAAAAGTGCCTGTTGAAGAACGTGAATAAACATGTGAACTGTCGATATCATGCCCGGAAACAAATATACGGGCTTTCACCGGATCGCCTGTTTTGCTGTCGGTCACCTTGCCATGTATGCCACTTAAAGCGTTTTCAAGATATCCCAGCAACGACCTGTGATTATATTCCCATAATGAACCAAGATCTTCCGCCGGTGTAATGTAATCATAATCCAGTTCAATAGTCACCTCACGCCCCTGTAACTCCCGGGTCACAAAATCCTGACGTCCTCCGTTTATTGAATACCACATATATCCGTTGGTAACTCCATCCTGTAAAAAAGTCATATAACCGGGAACAGAATATCGATGAACAGTATCTGCATATTTTCTACTGACAGAGTAAAACCATTCATCATCAGCATGCAGTCGGGCACGGCTGTCCCATGGATAATTAACCACCTCGGTCCCTGAATGAAAATTTGCCGATAGCACAAAATTATGCTCCCTCATAAAAGTGATCATATCAGTTGTTTCTGTCTGTGTCACTGTATTTGGGGTTGCAGGATCCGGGAAGTTCCTGTTCAGATCGTAGCCATTGGCATTAAAACGTATGGGAGAACTAATCAGATCACCAGTACCATAAGTTCCATCAGGATTAGCCAAAGGGTTGATCCATATCTCCAGATTATTTATCATTTCACTTACTCTTACGTCAGATTGATAATTCATCAAAAGATAATCTGCAAGCCTTAGCATCAGGACAAATCCGCCGGTCTCATCTCCGTGAATTGTTGATGAATAGAATGTCTCAGGTTCATCCTCATCAACCGACACATTATCCGATATTTTAAGAGCAAGAACCAACTTCCCGTAATTACTTGTTCCTATTGTATCAAGAAGACATATAGCGGGATAGTTTTCAGCAAATCCCTGCATTATTTCAATGTACTGTGAATAGGAAGGGTAAGTGTTCCATTCCGCTGCCTGACCCTTGTCTGAAGCTGTTATCAGATCCTTTGGGTCGTACGGTGTCCTGATTTTATAGTTTAATCTCTGATCAATGAACCATTCCAGGGTCAGAGGAGACAGGACTATCTCAACTGTATTATTTCTTACAGAACTTATGGAGAGCTTACGGCTGAGTTCATTTGTCTGCCGGATACCCAGGAAAGGGATTGTGACTCGTGCCTGACCGTAATCACAGACAATCTGCCTTAATCTGTCGTCATTCAGATCATCACTCCGGGAAAAACACTCCCCAGCGGCAGATAGCAGAAAAAAGAATATTATGAATAGTCCTTTTATCATACATAATACTAGACATTGAATCTGATGTGAAGGATATCACCATCTTCCACAATGTAATTCCTGCCTTCAATATAAAATTTCCCGGCTTCCTTGCATGCGTGTTCTGACCCCAGGGTGATAAAATCGTTGTATTTCATCACTTCAGCTCTTATAAAGCCTCTCTCCAGGTCGCTGTGGATAACTCCGGCAGCCTGGGGGGCTGTCATACCTTTCCTGATAGTCCATGCACGTATTTCTTTTGGTCCTACAGTAAAAAAAGTCTGCAGGTCAAGAAGCCTGTAAGCAGCTCTTACCAGTTTATCAACACCCGGTTCATCAAGCCCTGCATCACTGAGAAAAGCAGCACGATCTTCAGGCTTATCCAGTTCGGCTATCTCTGCTTCAGTCTTTCCGGCAATGATTATTACTTCAGCATCACTGCCTTCCAGATATTTCTTTACAGCATCAACGTAATGATTTCCGCTTACAGCTGATTTTTCATCCACATTACATATATACAAAACAGGTTTCATAGTAAGCAGAAAAAGATCATCGACAACCTTTTTTTCTTCTTCTTTTAAAGCAAGAGTACGGGCATTATTAAAATTTTCAAAGTGTTCCCGGAAGCGTTCAAGCACCAAAAGACTGGCTGCAGCTTCTTTGTCGCCCGATCTGGCGGCTTTCCTGAGTCTTTCTGCTTTTTTTTCAACTGACTCCAGGTCCTTAACCTGTAATTCCAGATCAATCGTTTCCATATCCCGTACCGGATCAACAGATCCGTCAACATGAGGCAAAGACTCATCATCAAAACATCTCAGAACATGAATAAGAGCATCTGTACTGCGAATGTCACCCAGAAATTTATTCCCGACACCTTCACCCTTATTCGATCCTTTGGCAAGTCCGGGTATGTCAACCATTTCAACAGTGGTATGGATTATTTTTTCCGTAACCTGGTGTTTCTCCAGTTCATATAACCGTCTATCAGGTACCTGTACAACACCGATATTGGATCTGGAGGCACTGAATGCGAAAGCATTTGTTTCGCCTTTGGTATTTGACAGACAATTGAAAATGGTTGTCTTTCCCACATTGGTTATGCCTGTAATTCCGCATTGAAGAGCCATTATATTTCAGTTATAGTTATTTAATAATCAAATTTACATTTTTTCGTTCTGTAAGCGAAAATACAGCTACAGCTTTGCGGGACAAAAACCCACAGGCAAAACCCTTAATGGATCAGGTGATTTGCCGCAGAGGTGATATATCAGACAAAACAAAAGATTTAAGCTCTCTGAAGGGTATCTTTTTCTGTTTTCCTGAAGCCATATTTTTTACTGTCACCTCTCCGGCCTTTAACTCATCTTCTCCGGGAATAATAATAAAAGGAATTTTTCTGTTATCAGCATACGTCATCTGCTTTTTTATCTTAACAGGATCGGGATAGAACTCTGTTTTTACTCCAAGATTTCTCAATAATTCAAGGATCTTAAAAGCGTATTCGACAGAAGACTGACCAAAATTAATAACCAGCACCTGTGATGAGGCAGAGATAATCCCGGTGAACAGATCTGACTGTTTCATAACATCATATATCCTGTCTGCCCCGAAAGATATTCCCACACCGGATATACCATCCATACCAAAAACACCTGTCAGATTATCATATCTTCCGCCTCCGCAAATACTACCTATACTAACATCTGCAGACTTAACTTCCATTATGGTACCCGTATAATAGTTCAGTCCCCGGGCCAGGGTAATATCAAGTTCCACCATCCCTGAAAGAATACCGGACTCAACATAAGAGAAAAGCTCCCTCATTTCAGAAACACCTTTCATCCCTGTAGCTGATTTTGACAAAAGATTCTCCAGCCTGTCAAGCTTTGTCTCTGCTCCACCCTCAATCGCAAGCAAAGGCTGCAGCTTCCTGACAGCTTCTTCGGACACCCCTTTGTCTTTTAATTCAAGGTTAACCGCATCAAGGCCGATTTTCTCTATCTTGTCAATAGCAGTGGTAATATCCGTGATTCTTTCGAACTCACCAATATATTCAGCTATACCCGACAGTATTTTTCTGTTATTGAGCTTTATCCGGATATTGATCTTCAGTTTGGAAAAAACATTGTCAATAATCCTTATTAATTCATATTCATTTAACAATGAATCGCTTCCTATGACATCAACATCGCACTGGAAAAATTCCCGGTACCTACCCTTCTGGGGTCTGTCAGCTCTCCAGACTGGTTGTATCTGATACCTTCTGAAAGGGAAGACTATCTCATCACGATGCTGTACCACATACCTGGCAAAAGGAACAGTCAGGTCATACCTCAAACCTTTCTCACATATCTGTCCTGCTATTTTACTCAGGTTCCTTTCCGACAATTCAGAATCACTCAGGCCTGAAAAGAAATCACCGGAGTTCAGTATCCTGAATATAAGCCTGTCTCCCTCATCACCATACTTCCCGAGAAGTGTGGAAAGAGTTTCCATAGCAGGCGTCTCAACAGGTTGATATCCATATAATTTAAAAACACTCTTAATAGTGTCGAAAATGAACTCCCTATTTAGTATTTCATCGGGAGAAAAATCCCTGGTTCCTTTGGGTATAGAAGGTCTTGTAGACATTGCTTATAAGATAAAAGACAAAAGTATAAAGACAAAAGAATATACCAAAGGAAGGAAAGAAAAAGGAGACCCTGAATTATTACTGAATAAAAGGTATTGAAATGGGGTATCTGAAGATTTCACCTTTTGCTGCACGGATGCTGGCAATTACTATACAGATAACTTTCAGGAAACCTAAAATGATTATTATGGGAATACCTACCAGAATAAAACACAGAGGAATAGCCAGGACCATATACAGAAGTATTGAAAGCTGGAAATTCATTGAAGCCTTTCCGTTTTCATCAACCCACATTGATTCATCTTTTCTTGACAGCCAGCAAATCAGGGGCCCTATAATACCTCCAAAAGGGAAAAAGAAACCTGCAAAAGCCGATAAATGACATATCATTGCCCAATTTCTCTCTGATTCTGAAAATTGTCTTATTTCTTCCATGTTATGTTTTTATTGAAAAGACGTCAATATTATTCAAATGATGCATCAATTAAACCTTGCAAGACGTCTCAGATCGGAAGGTAAAAGACCGCCGGGATTTCTTGAATTAATATTATGTTCGTTATAATAATACATCCTGGCATTATCCGTACCGATAAGCATCTTAAAACATATTCCCTGACCCTGGTCGTCATCAGCAGGACTTACTTCATGAAGAATGACGGTGTTTGCTCTCTTTTCTTCAATAGCTTTTACGATTTCTTCTTCGGATACAATCTCTATCCTGCCGGAATAAATATCCCTGATCTGCTCAATGGTGGATATAGCCGGAGACAGATCTTCTTTCCTGACCAGGATAGTCCTGCCCTGTACATCAGGAACATTGACATTATAATACTTCAGGTATCTCATTCCGGTTTTCGAGGGGTCTTCAAGAATGAGTCGTGCATGTTGCTGCATAAAAGATAAAACAGCACCGAGCTTATATCCAAAATCAAAATCGTCTTCAGAAGAAGATGAAAGGGGAACAGCACATATCTCGGGATTCTCTGCCAGTGAACCAACTTTTTTCCCCTGAATGAGATTGATGAAATTATATGTTGTATTTGATCTGTCTTTTTCAAAAACCGTTTCTGTGAGCAAAATAAATGAAAACGAAGGATCATTTTTCCTGGTATTGAATTCATCCCTGTCAATGAACTCAAAAGGCGTTATTTCCCAGTAGTCATCCATAGCATCCTTTATGTAAGCATTGAAAGCAGAAAAAGTAGATTCTTCAAACACAACACAGGTTGTTGAAGAACTGAATTGCTTTATTTCATCAGGAGATGGGAAAGGAGCCTGTCCATCAGCTATGGCTGATAGACAAACCACACACACAACAACAAGGGCTTTCTTAATATTTTTCATTGGGCTTCAGGTATATAAAGAGGGTTTTTTTCATTGAATTTACGGATATAAACAAACATTAGTTCTTTCTGTTTTTTCCTGGGTAAAAGTACAAACTCCTCATACAGTTGCTCATCTTTCATTAACATCAGCTTCGTATTCTCAAGGTCAAAATCCATGACCTTTCCAGATTCAAAATCAAAAATAAACTGTTTAACGTCACTCCTTGTCATGGAACTCCTCCCATAGGGATAGCCATAGTATCCGTAAGGGCTATAGCCACCATATCCGTAATAAGAATAGGGAGAATAATATGAATAAGGATTATAGTAACCATAACCATAGGGAGAATTATAATAACGTGAATCGTATGACAAAATATCAGCAATAAAATGACTGATAGAACCAACAAATGTTATACGGTTAAAATTGTTCTGTATCTGCACGTAAAGAACGCCGTTTCTTGAATAACCCCACACCGATGATCTGTCTATTTCCTGTCTTATCCCCATCTCATCATAATAATAAATCTTTTCTGATTCAAATAAATTCTTAAAAAAGTCCTTGTCATTATAATCAGTAGAAGTAAGAAGCTTGGCCTTGGGGATGGGCTTATTATTTCTTACCTGTTCAAAACTCAGATATACTCCGTCAGTGAATTTGAAATCAGGAGTATATTTAACCATTTCCACCTTCTCCTGTGCAGCCACAGGATAGTTTGGACCTGAAAAACCAGCAATGGCCATACAAATAAGAATCCCGGTTGTCATTTTCATAACGATGTCTTTTTTCTTTTTCAGTTCAAATATCATACCGTTACTGCAAATTTAACGATTTCATTTAAAAGGCTTATATATCTTGTTGATGTATATCTTTTACTTATTTTGTTTATTTTTACACTTCTCAACCTGAAATTATGATTAAAGATCCCGGGAAAACAATAATTGGTGAAGCTGGCCGGTCTGCACTCAAAAGAATTACCATGTGGTCTTATGCAGCCTTAACCGGTCTGATTACAGGTATAATACTGATAATTGCTGATACACCTTTCTTTGCCGGTGTTATATTAATAATAACAGCAGCTATCGGTATATTACTCACGAAAAAAATTATTTATCTTCTCAACAATGCAAGAAATTCTCTCAGGGAAATCTCGGCTTCAAACGAAAAAATGGATAATCTCATATCTGATTTTTCCCATAAGATAAGAGAACCTTTGAATAATGTGGTAATAATAACTGATATGCTTATGGAATCAGGTCTCCAGAAAAAACAGAAAGAACTGCTTGAGACATTCATGGCATCTACAAACAACATGGTAACCACTGTTAATGAACTGACTATGCAGTCAGCTGATAATATAACCCTGGAACCAAGAAAATATATACGATTCAATATTCTTTCCACAATCCAGAACACTATTGAGCTTTATAATCTTAAAGACAAAGCCAACATCGAATTTGAACTCAACAATACGAACTACAATGACTGTGAGTGTTTTGGCGATCCTATTATTCTCAAACAGATCCTTTTGGATATCTTCAATACTATTGAAAACCACAGTTCGGAAAGAGGGACCAGAGTCGCTATCAGTCTTCAGAATGAAAAAGAAAGTCTTAATGAAATATTGATAGGGTTCCGCATAGAGATAGATAAAGTTATTGTACTGATCAATGAAAAGGAGATAAACAGGAGCCTGGCAGCAAGAATGATATCAGGCAGCAGAGGGACATATAATCAGGAGTTCGGAGTCAGTTACACTGTTCTGAATTTCAGATTGCCTTTCACCAACATTATAAATGATATAAAAACACATACTGTCTCGCCTACAATAGGAGAACTTATGCAAAAAGAGAGAGTGCATAAGGAATTAAAAGATATTAAAATTCTGCTTGTTGAAGACAATCTGATAAACCAGAAAATAACACTGCTGACCCTTCAGCCGCTTGTACACAGTATTGATACTGCTTCAAATGGGAAAGAGGCTCTTGACAAGTTTGGCACATCCAGCTTCGACATTATCCTTATGGATATACAGATGCCGGTTATGAGCGGTCTTCTGGCTGCAGAAAAAATAAGAGCACTTGAATCAAGTACAAGTACACATATTCCCATAATTGCAATTACAGCAAACGCAATGCTGGGAGACAGGGAGAAATGTATATCGGCCGGTATTGATGATTATATCAGCAAACCTTTTCAACCTTCAGCGTTGATCGAAAAAATTAAGAAATATATCTAACTGCCCCCTGTCAAAGGCCGGAACCCTATAACCATAATATCATCAACCTGGCTGTTCTCCATCATCCACGACCGCATATTTTCTTCCAGGATTGACTTCTGATCTTTAAAAGAAAATCTGTGTATCTGCAAAAGGAGGTATCTGAACCGTCTGTACATGAATTTTTTGTTTTCAGCCCCTCCAAACTGATCAACATATCCGTCAGAAAATATGTAAACTATATCATCTTCCTTTATATCAATTTCATGAATGGTATATTTCAGCCCTTTGGGATTCATTCCAATGATAAATTTATCCCCTTTAATCTCAGTTAAAGTATTATCACGGATAAGATACATAGGAAAGAAAGCACCTGCATATTCAATTTTTTTCCTCTTTCTGTCAATGACACAAAGACCAAGGTCCATCCCGTCACGGATAATCGTCCCAATATTTTTCTCCCGGCTGAACATTTTTTCAAGGTCTTTATTCATCACTTCCAGCACTGCGGAAGGATCTTCAATATTTGCTTCAAGAATCGTCTTAGTGATAATATCGAGTCCTATGACCGACATAAGGGCTCCCGGAACGCCATGGCCCGTACAATCAGCTGCAGCTACAAATATCTTATCTCCTTTTTCTCCTACCCAGTAAAAATCACCGCTTACAATATCCTTCGGTTTGAAATAAACAAAAGAATCGGGAAAATAATTACGGAAAAAGTCCTCTGAAGGAAACAGGGCTTCCTGTATCCTCTGTGCATAGATAAGTGAATCGGTCATATCCTTATCCCGCAATTCGAGGTGGCTTATCAACTGTTCAGCCCTGTCAAGAGCTTTAGTCTTTTCTTTTAATTTTTTTCTGACACCGAACAAGCTGTTTGCCAGATACGCCAAAGCCAGTATAACTGCCAGTCCGATAAATATTCCCGCCAACAGGATAGTTATATTAAATCCGGAAAAATCAATATCAGTATTTCCCTGAGCCATAGCAACAAGTAATCTGCCTGATGATAACAACAGATAACAATAGTATGTAAAGCAGACACATCCCATCAGATAAAGACAAATTTAGTAAAAAAAGCAGTCTTACTAGTCTATAAAACAGTAAAAATGTTTATGTTAAGTTACAATCACTTTACCATCACCCTGAAGGTAAAGTGCTGAACAGGTTAATGATGGAGAAGGAATGAAAGGCCCCACGCCAAGAGATTTCCATTTTTCGTCAACAGCCTTTATTGTTTCCTCCGAAGAACATACAATATTCGGCCATTCTCTGGGGAAACCACGATTGGTGAAAACCTTTAGTGATCCGTCAATAAATACAGTGTTATCATGAATGATCAAAATATCTCTTAGGGGATCGGCATTCGACAGCAGCTGCCATGATACCATAAAAATATCTGTTATGTCAACAGTGTGATCTACAACAGCAATAAAGCGGAAGGAGGTCTGGTCTTTTTTATTACGCAGAAACACTTTTGTGCGCTCAACAAGTTCCTTGTCGCTACGGGTATTAAGACCCAACACCATCATATTGAGTTCCGGAAAAATATTAATTTTTGTTTTCCCTTCATTTTCTCCCGGAAACTCTTCTGGTCCTGCCTTGTCAGAGTGTCCTTTATTTTTATTGAAATCTCCATAACTGCCTATTTCTTCTTTCATCTTTTCCGTACCATCAATGCCCATTTTCCCTCCTACGGAGAACGAGTCGGAAGAATGATCCAGAACATCAAGAGGACCTGTGGTAAAGATCAGATCAGAACGCACATCCACATTTTTACTGACATGGGTGAATAAGCTTTTATAATTCCGTATATCAATATCCCCGTTTACAACAATCATGTATTTGGTGAACATCATCTGCCCTGCTCCGAATAAGGAGTTTATCACTTTTTTTCCCTGACCCGGATATGATTTGTTGATTTTTACTATAGCCAGATTATGTGCTACTCCGGCATCGGGCATATGAAGATCTTCTATTTCAGGTTGTATCACTAATTTCAGTGGTGCCAGGAATATTTTCTCTGTTTCTTTGGCAAGCCATGCATCTTCCATGGGAGGTATCCCTACAATAGTGGCCGGATAGCAAGCTTTGGCAGCATGGGTTATACAGGTCACATGGAACCTGGGATACAAACCCGGCAGTGAATAGAAGCCTGTATGGTCACCAAAAGGACCTTCAACGGTCATTTCTTCATTGGGATCAACATATCCTTCAATAACAAAATCGGCATCATCAGGGACGTAAATGTCATTGGTAATGCATTTGACCATTTTTACTTTCTTTTTCCTCAGGAAACCTGCAAGTATATATTCGTTCATATTTTCAGGCATAGGAGCAGTGGCTGAATAGGCATATACAGGATCGCCTCCAAGAGCTACTGAGACGGGCATTTTACGTCCGGTTTTTCTCCATGCCTCGCAGTGATTTGCTCCGGTTTTATGTCTTTGCCAGTGCATAGCTGTCGTATTCCTGTCCATGATCTGCATTCTGTACATCCCTACATTGGTATCTCCGGAAAGAGGATGCACTGTGTGTACCATTGGCAGGGTAATAAACCTTCCTCCATCGTGTGGCCAGCATTTCAGAACAGGAAGTATTGAGAGATCGGGATCTTTTATTATAATTTGCTGACAAATACCTTTACGCTTCGTCTTTACCGGCATATAACCTGTTACTTTGATCAGGGCAGGTAAAGATGATAGTTTTTTGAGCCATGTGCCTGAGGCATTTGAGAAAAGGCTGAACAGTGAGATTATTTCATTCACAGTTTCTTCTGTATTCTTCCTGCCAAAAACAATGGACATTCTTTTTGCAGACCCGTAAGCATTAATAAGAAGGGGGAAATGTGTTCCGGTATTTTCAAAGAGCAGAGCTTTCCCTCCGGCTTTGGATACCCTGTCAGTTATCTCGGTTATTTCGAGGACCGGATCGGCAAAAATTTTAATCCTTAATAGTTCATCTGCTTCATCAAGTGCCCTTATGAAGCGTATCAATCCTGAGTATGCCATAAGATGGTTATATGGATCAAATATACGAGAATATGATCACAGAAAAAAAGACAAATCCGTGACATATTTTCCGTAATGTCAGGGGGTACCAATATCGGGGCAATGAGAATACCCAGCTGTTAATGAAGGCAGCAATCAAACAATAATGGGAACTAATCCTTAAGAGTAGTTCCCATTCACCGTCTGCAACCAGAGCCGCAAACGGCGTCAGGTTACTGTTATTATGGCCGGTTACATATTCCTGCCGAAGCAGTGTTCTGTAACCCATGGCCTTCCGGTCCTTCTTTTTACAGAAGGTCCATCCGGCTGTCCTTTTGTTCCCGTCTTTCGGCGGGACTTTCCGGGACGAAGTGTCATTCAGGCTGGTACAGTCACCCTAAGGATCATGTACTTTTTCATCTGAGATCGGACCGAAGTCTTCTGTCTCTATGAAGCCCTGTTACTTAGTCGTTGAAAGAACGTTTCCGGTATTCTTCGACTTTCCGTACATCGGGGATTAATTTGCAACCAGGTTCCCTTAGTACAGACTTCGGCTTTGCTGATGCGCAAACCCTTAGGTTTGAATGAACCGGATACTGTCTCAACTAAGAAACCATTTCCGTTTCCACATCTTTCAAGCAGCCCTTTATCGCTCACCTGATATACCAAATATACTTTAAATAATGACTCATGTCAATAATTTATATTCCTTGTTGTAAACCTGATATGAACAAGAGTTATTAACAATTGTTAATAACGTTGGAAAATGTGACAGAAACGAAGAATAAGGCATCAGGAAACAGATCTGAGTTTGTTGTTATAAACAACAGACAGCGCTACACAACACTGCATAAAAAACCCTTCCCGTCTTAAGTCAAACGGGAAGGGTTAATATCCATAGGATATTTTATTTTTTATAACCGTAAACAGCCAGGTCGCCCAGCATCTCTTCAATTCTGAGTAACTGGTTGTATTTTGCTATTCTGTCGGTACGACTGCAGGAACCTGTCTTTATCTGACCTGAATTGACTGCAACGGCAATATCTGCAATTGTCGAATCTTCAGTCTCACCTGAACGATGAGAAATGACAGTTGTATATCCTGCCCGGTGAGCCATCTCTATACAATCGAGTGTTTCAGTCAGACTACCGATCTGATTAACCTTTATAAGAATAGAATTAGCACAACCCAATTCGATACCTTTCCTAAGGTATTCCACATTGGTTACAAATACATCATCACCTACTATCTGGCACTTATTTCCAATTCTGTCGTTGAGTAATTTCCATCCGTCCCAGTCATTTTCAGCCATTCCGTCTTCTATTGAATCAATAGGATAATTTGCAATAAGCTGTTCCAGATAATCGGTCTGTTCTTTTGATGTCCTTTTCGCTCCTTTTTCTCCTTCGAATTTTGTATAATCATATATACCATCTTTATAGAATTCTGATGCGGCACAGTCAAGAGCAATTTTTATATCAATGCCGGGTTTGTACCCTGCTTCTGAAACAGCTTTCATAATAGTATCCAGGGCATCTTCCGTACCTCCCAGTGTTGGTGCAAAACCACCTTCATCACCCACTGCGGTACTCAGTCCCCTGCCCTTCAATACTTTTTTCAAAGAATGAAAGACCTCTGCTCCCATTCTCAGTCCTTCACGGAAGGATGGCGCTCCTACCGGTCTTATCATGAACTCCTGAAATGCGATTGGAGCATCTGAGTGAGAGCCTCCATTGATAATATTCATCATAGGGACGGGAATAGTTACTGCGTTCGCTCCTCCTATATAACGGAAAAGGGGCAATCCATGAAGCTGGGCTGCAGCTTTTGCCACAGCGAGGGACACTCCAAGAATGGCATTGGCTCCAAGATTACTCTTGGTGCTGGTTCCGTCAAGATCTATCATTTTTTTGTCAATACCTCCCTGATCGGTAATTTCCATGCCGTTTATCTCTTCAGCAATAACATTATTTACGTTATGTACAGCCTGAAGAACGCCTTTTCCGAGATAACGGTTTTTATCACCATCCCTCAATTCGAGAGCTTCATTTTCACCTGTGGATGCTCCTGAGGGAACAGCAGCACGTCCGAAATAACCACTGGCAGTTGCAACATCAACTTCGATTGTAGGATTGCCGCGGGAATCAAGTATCTCACGAGCATGAACACTAACTATTTGACTCATAAATTATTGAATTTTTATTAAACATTAATGCAATATACAAAAAAAAGGGATACAGCTATGACTGATGATCCCTTTTATGATAATCATAACAGAAGCTTATTTATCTTCTTCTTTGTTATCTTTTTCTTCTGTGCTTTCTTCAACGGGTTTTTCAGCCTCTTCTGTGCTGTTGGCTACATCAGTTACTTCGGTTTTAACTTTTTCTTCCTCTGCCGGTGGGGCACTGTCGCCTTTTGTATTTACAGCCTCAGCTAAAGGTGCAGTTCCGGCACTCTTTGCTGCTTTAGAAACAGATTCTGTTTTTTTCTTTCCGGTTCTTCTGCGCCGTGTTCTGGTCTTACCTGTGTCTGTTCCGCCCAACATTGCTTCATTATAATCAACAAGTTCCAGAATACACATCTCAGCGTTATCTCCGATACGGTTCCCTGTTTTAAGGATACGGGTATAACCTCCCGGCCTGTCAGCTATTTTGGGAGATATATCCCTGAATAATTCTGACACAGCATCTTTATCCTGCAGATAACTGAACACTACTCTTCTGGAATGAGTTGAATCGTCTTTCGATTTTGTTATGAGCGGTTCGATATAAGTTTTCAGGGCTTTTGCCTTGGCTGTTGTGGTAGTTATCCTCTTATGTATAATAAGTGATACCGCCATATTTGCCAGCATCGCTTTTCTGTGTAAACTTTTCCTTCCTAAATGGTTTATGGTTTTTGAATGTCGCATCTCTATATCCTCACAAATTTCAAATTAATCTTTATCAAGCTTGTATTTGGTTACATCCATTCCAAATGAAAGGCTCATTGATTCCAGTAATTCATCAAGTTCGGTAAGTGATTTCTTTCCGAAGTTCCTGATCTTAAGAAGGTCATTCTTATTGAACTTGACAAGGTCACCAAGTGTTTCAACTTCTGCTGCCTTAAGACAATTAAGAGCTCTGACTGAGAGATCGAGGTCTATCAGTTTGGTTTTGAGCAACTGTCTCATATGGAGAACCTCCTCATCAAACTCCTCATTATCCAGCTTTTCATCGGAATTAAGTGTTATCTTTTCATCAGAGAAAAGCATAAAATGGTAAATAAGTATCTTGGCAGCCTCTTTAAGGGCATCTTTCGGATGGATGGAACCGTCTGTTTCTATTTCTATCAATAATTTCTCGTAGTCAGTTTTCTGTTCAACACGATAGTTTTCCACAGAATATTTCACATTCTTTATAGGAGTAAATATAGAATCGATAGCAATAAGTCCGAATTCACTGTCAACAGGTTCATTTTCCTCAGCGGGGACGTATCCGCGACCTCTACTGACAGATAGTTCCATATTGATCTTCACATCAGATTCCATCCTCATGATCACCAGATCGGGATTAAGTACCTCGAAGCTGCTGAAAAAGTCATTAAGATCGCCGGCCTTGAGTACTTCTTTATTGGCTATCTTAATAGTTACTTTTTCCTGGTCGACATCCTCAACAATTTTTTTGAATCTGATCTGCTTCAGGTTAAGTATTATCTCAGTAACATCTTCGATAACCCCTTTTATGGTTGAGAACTCATGGTCGATACCATCTATTTTCACTGTTGTGATGGCATACCCTTCGAGTGAAGAGAGCAGTATCCTCCTCAGAGCATTGCCTATAGTAATACCATAGCCGGGTTCCAAGGGACGAAACTCGAATTGTCCGAGTCTGTCGGTTGCTTCCAGCATTATTACTTTATCGGGCTTCTGGAATGATAATATGGCCATAAAATTTATCTTATATTATTATTTTGAATACAATTCTACTATCAGTTGTTCATTTACTTCTTCCGGTATTTCGGAGCGTTCAGGTTTATTCATAAATTTTCCTGCCATCTGGGCATCATCCCATTCGAGCCATGAGTATTTACCAGAATTATTTACAGATAATGAATCTGCTACTACTTCGAGGGATTTGGATTTCTCCCTCACCCCGATAATATCTCCGGCATGTAATTCATATGACGGGATATTAACGATCTGACCGTTAACGGTAATATGACGGTGTGAAACCAGCTGACGTGCGGCAGCTCTTGAAGGAGCCACTCCCAGACGATAAACAGTATTATCAAGCCGGGATTCCAGTATTTGCAGAAGGACTTCACCTGTTATACCTTTTGATCGTGATGCTTTATCAAAAGCTTTACGGAACTGGCGTTCGAGAACACCATAAGTATATTTCACCTTCTGTTTCTCCAGTAACTGGATACCATATTCCGAAGTTTTTCTTCTCTTCCTGTTTATTCCATGTTGTCCCGGAGGGAAATTTTTTCTTTCCAGGTGTTTGTCGGGGCCGAAGATAGGGCTTCCGAACTTTCTTGCGACTCTTGATTTTGGGCCGGTATATCTTGCCATTACACTAATTAATTTATTTCAGACAACTAAACTTTACAATTATTAAACTCTTCTTCTTCCGGGAGGCCGGCAACCATTATGTGGCAATGGTGTTACATCGACAATCTCCGTTACTTCTATTCCCATATTTGCCAGAGACCTGATTGCTGATTCTCTTCCTGAACCCGGACCTTTGACAAATACTTTTACTTTTCTCAATCCAAGGTCAAAAGCTACCTTGCCACACTCTTCCGATGCCATCTGCGCTGCATAAGGAGTATTCTTCTTGGATCCCTTGAATCCCATCTTGCCGGCTGAAGCCCATGATATGACCTGACCCGAATTATTGGTCAGTGTCACAATAATATTATTAAACGATGAATGGATATGCGCCTGTCCAGACGATTCAACTTTTACGATCCTTTTCTTTAATGCTCCGGTCTTTTTTGCCATAATATATTATTATTTAGTAGCTTTCTTCTTGTTTGCAACAGTTTTCTTCCTGCCCTTACGTGTTCTGGCATTGTTTTTTGTACTCTGCCCCCTAACAGGCAAACCAATTCTGTGACGAACACCCCGATAACATCCAATATCCATAAGCCTCTTTATATTCATCTGGGTTTCAGAACGTAATTCTCCTTCCAGCTTATATTTCTCATTGAGAATACGGCGGATATTATTAATCTGCTCATCATTCCAGTCCTCAACTTTTACATCACGGCTTACGCCAGCCTCGTCAAGTACTTTCTGAGCTGTGCTTCTGCCTATTCCGTAAATATACGTAAGGCCTATCTCTCCTCTTTTATTTCTTGGTAAATCTACACCAACAATACGTGCCATATATTATTTTTCTTAAATAGGTTGCAAAATTAATCAAATTATCCCTGTCTCTGTTTAAACTTTGGATTTTTCTTATTAATAACGTAAAGACGTCCTTTCCTTCTGACTATCTTACAATCAGCACTACGTTTTTTAACAGATGCTCTTACTTTCATTATTTTATCTATTAATATTTTTTATTTATACCTGAATGTTATTCGTCCTTTTGTCAGATCGTATGGTGACATTTCCACTTTTACCTTATCTCCGGGCAGTATTTTAATATAATGCATCCGCATTTTACCTGATATATGAGCTGTTATAACGTGCCCGTTTTCCAGTTCCACCCTGAACATTGCATTTGAAAGGGCTTCGATAATTGTGCCGTCCTGCTCAATTGAAGGTTGTTTAGCCATAGGCTTACATGTTATTTAATACTTCGTCAATAAATCCGAATGTTGTCAATACGTCTGCCTTACCCTTATTAACTGCAACTGCATATTCAAAATGTGCAGAAGGTTTTCCATCAATAGTCCTTATAGTCCATCCGTCACGTGACTGTACAGTTTCTTTCCTTCCCATGTTTACCATAGGTTCAATACATATAACCAAACCCCTCGACATTTTATGTCCGCTGCCTTTTCTGCCGAAGTTAGGTACTTCCGGAGGTTCATGAAGATTTTTCCCTATTCCATGTCCTACCAGTTCCCTTACGACAGTGAATCCTCCGCTTTCGGCTTTTGTCTGCACTGCATTCGATATATCACCAATACGGTTGCCATCAACAGCTTCTTTAACACCTTCTTCCAGGGAAGCAAGGGTGTAATCGATAAGCTTTTTAACCTCCTGCTTTATATTTCCCACCGGGAAAGTATAGGCGCTGTCACCATACCAACCGTCAAGAATCACTCCGCAATCAACAGAAATAATATCTCCTTCTTTCAGAGTATATTTCGACGGTATACCATGAACAACCTGATCATTAACTGAGGTACAGAGTGTGGCAGGAAAACCATTATAACCCTTGAAAGCCGGAACAGCAGAATGATCACGGATAAATGTCTCTGCTATACTGTCCAGATAAAGAGTGCTCACCCCCGGCTGTATATGCCTGGCTACTTCGGCCAGGGTTTTCGATACCAGCTGGTTGCTTTCTTTTATCAAAGCTATCTCTTCATCAGTTTTCAGATACAACATCAAAGAACGAAATAATTTATATTTAAATTGACGTAACCCCACCGGTCCGGCCTTTTATCCGGCCTGTTTTCATCAGACCATCATAATGACGCATAAGCAGGTGACTCTCTATTTGCTGGAGTGTATCAAGTACAACTCCCACAAGAATCAGGAGAGATGTCCCGCCATAAAACTGTGCAAACTGGGGAGTGACCCCAACCTGCACTGCAAGAGCCGGAAGAATAGCAATAATAGCCAGGAATATTGACCCGGGCAGAGTGATTCTTGACATGATCATATCAAAGAATTCTACAGTTTTTCTGCCTGGTTTTATTCCGGGAATAAATCCTCCGTTTTTCTTCATATCCTCAGCCATCTGAACAGGATTTATCGTTATGGCAGTATAAAAATATGTAAAAGCGATGATCAATAGTGCTGTTACGAGGTTATACCAGAACCCGTACATATCTGAAAAAGCCACAACGAATCCGGAAGTTGCATTAACGGAAAAACCTGCAATAATAATTGGCAACATCATAATAGCCTGGGCAAATATTATTGGCATGACACCTGCTGCATTCACTTTTAACGGTATATACTGCCTAACACCTCCATACTGCTTATTTCCCACTATTCTTCTTGCATACTGAACCGGAACACGTCTGGTTCCCTGTACAAGAAGGACTGTTCCCAGAACAACTACAAAAAGCAATACCACTTCAACAATCAGTGCAATAGCTCCTCCTGCTCCTCCCAGTCTGGTTCCGGCTTCAAAAACGAAGTTTGAAGGCAGCCTGGCAATAATCCCTATCATAATAATCAGTGAGATACCATTTCCAATACCCTTGTCTGTTATTTTTTCTCCCAGCCACATAACAAATATTGTGCCTGCAGTAAGTATTATCACAGAGGATATTGTGAAAAAAGTACCTTTCAGGATAAACGCCGAAGCTGGCAGCTGAGCACTCAGGTTGACCAGATAGGTAGGTGCCTGAAGAATAAGTATTATAACAGTCAGGTATCTTGTATGCTGATTCATTTTACGACGTCCGCTCTCTCCTTCCTTCTGTAATTTC
Source organism: Bacteroidota bacterium (assembly GCA_012729475.1). GTDB lineage: Bacteria > Bacteroidota > Bacteroidia > Bacteroidales > VadinHA17 > LD21. The sequence continues at coordinate 22,085 of JAAYDB010000143.1, read as the reverse complement.
TGATAATAGGGAAAGACTATTCCCAAGAGTTGAATCACAATGGAAGCAGATATATAAGGCATAATTCCAAGTGCGAATATTGAAGCCTGTGAAAAAGCTCCTCCTGAGAACATGTCCAGCAATCCCATAATACCAGAGGAGGTCTGGTTTCTCAGTCCCTCAAGCTGTGAGGGATCAATTCCGGGAAGAGTGACATACTTCCCGAATCTGTATAAGAGAATGATTCCCAGGGTATAGAGTAATCTTGCACGAAGATCTTCTATTTTAAGAATATTTTTTATGGTCTGAATAAGTCTCATGAAATTAAAGTATTACGACTGCTCCATTTTTAGTTTCAATTGCAGAAGCAGCTGTTTTGCTGAACGCATGTGCATGAACCTCAAGTTTTCTTTCAAGTGTACCTTTCCCAAGGATTTTTATCCGTGCATTTTTAGATATCAGTCCTGCTTCAATAAGCACTCCGGGATCGATCTTATCCAGATTTTTCTTATCTGCCAGATTCTGAAGTACACCTAAATTGATTCCTTTATATTCTTTTCTGTTAATATTTTTGAAGCCGAATTTCGGAACACGTCTTTGCAGAGGCATCTGACCTCCTTCAAAACCTATTTTTTTTGAGTTTCCCGATCTTGATTTCGCTCCCTTATGTCCTTTGGTGGATGTACCTCCCCTGCCGGAACCCTGGCCGCGACCAAGGCGTCTGTTTTTCTTAACTGATCCTTTTGCAGGTTTTAAGTTGCTCAAATCCATTACTCTATTTATATAAAGATTATACCTTAAATATTTTCAACCTTTACCAGGTGTTTTATTTTTTCAACCATACCCAGTATCTGGGGTGTTGCTTCGTGCTCCACGCTATGGTTTAACTTTCTCAGACCAAGAGCAAGGAGAGTTCTTCTCTGTCTCTCTGGTTTTCTGTTCCTGCTTCTCACCTGGGTTATTCGAATCTTTGTCATTTGTGTTTTTCTTTACTAACCATTAAACACTCTTTCCATATTAATACCTCTCTGTGCGGCCACTGAGTAAGGGTCGCGCACCTGAAGAAGTGCAGCTAAAGTTGCTTTAACAAGATTATGAGGATTGGAAGAACCTTTTGATTTTGCAAGGACATTCCTGACTCCCACACTCTCGAGCACTGCGCGCATAGCACCTCCTGCCTTGACACCTGTACCAGGAGAAGCCGGCTTGATAAAGACCTTTGCACCTCCGAATTTGGCTATCTGCTCGTGTGGTATTGTGCCATTTATTACAGGAACCCTGATAAGATTTTTCTTTGCATCCTCTATTCCTTTTGCAATAGCTGTTGTTACCTCACTGGCTTTCCCCAGACCATGGCCGACAATACCATCTTCGTTTCCGACAACAACAATTGCTGAGAAACTGAATGTGCGTCCTCCCTTAGTTACTTTAGTAACCCTCTGTATACTTACCAACCTGTCTTTGAGCTCCAGGTCACTGGTTTTTACTTTTCTTATTCCTTCTGCCATAGTTTGTTAGAATTTTAAGCCGCCTTCTCTGGCTGCATCAGCCAATGATTTAACTCTTCCATGATATTTATATCCGCTTCTGTCAAAGACAAGATTCTCTATTCCTTTTTCTTTGCACTTGGATGCCAGCAATTTGCCAACAAGATTTGCCTGTTCTGTTTTCCGGACAGCAGACTTAGAAGTAATTTCTTTTTCTTTTGAAGAAGCCGAAAGAATAGTTACCCTGTTCAGATCATCAATAACCTGAACATAGATCTGTTTGTTACTCCGGTAAACTGCAAGTCTTGGCCTTTCTGCAGTACCACTTATTTTTTTCCGGATTCTCATCCGGATCCTTGTTCTTCTTTCCAATTTAGTTAGAGCCATTGTAATACGCTTTTACAGAATTAAACACTTGCAGATTTCCCGGCCTTTCTTCTGAGCTGCTCGCCCACAAATTTTATGCTCTTACCCTTGTAAGGTTCCGGTGGACGGAGAGATCTGATCTTGGCAGCCACATGACCCAGGAGCTGTTTATCTATTGATGTCAGTGTAATTACCGGATTACTTCTTCTTTCTGTCCTTGTTTCAATCTTCACTTCTCCTGGAAGTTCAACGATAATATCATGTGAATAACCCAGACTTAGTTCCAGTTGCTGTCCTTTTGCTTCAGCACGATAACCGACCCCCACAAGCTCAAGTTCTTTTTTAAAGCCCTGAGAGACCCCTGTTACCATATTGGCAATCAATGCCCTGTACAAACCATGAAGGGATTTGTGGTTTTTTGAATCAGAAGGCCGTGACAAAACGATTTGTTGATCAGCGACCTCCACTTTAAGATCTTTATCTATAACCTGATTCAGTTCACCCAGTGGTCCTTTCACACTTACCAGATTGGTGTCGCTTATGCTGACAGTGACACCTCCGGGCAGGGCTACAGGTAATTTTCCAATTCGTGACATTAATTTTTCCTCCTTTTAGTAAACATAACATAATACTTCACCGCCAATCTTATCCCTCTTTGCCTCTTTGTCGGTCATTAGGCCCCTTGATGTTGAAATAATAGCTATTCCCAGTCCATTCAACACTCTTGGAATGTCGTCGACACCTGAATAGTACCTGAGACCCGGGCGGCTGATACGCTGCAATCCTTTTATTGCAGGTTTTTTATTCTTAGGATTATATTTGAGAGCTATTTTCAGAATTCCCTGTTTGCTTTCATCATCAACCACTTTATAGCTGAGAATATATCCTTTTTCAAATAATATTCTGGCAATCTCTTTCTTAAGATTGGATGCTGGTGCCTCCACTACTTTATGACCGGCCATAATGGCATTTCTTATTCTGGTCAGCAAATCTGCAATCGGATCCGTCATCTTTTATTGTTTATATAGTTTATTTCCATTACTTATTTCTACCAGCTTGCTTTCTTAATGCCGGGTATTATTCCAAATGAAGCCATTTCACGGAATGTAATCCTGCTTATTCCAAACTGTCTCATATATCCTCTGCTACGACCTGTCAGCTTACAACGGTTTCTTTGCCTGTTGGGATTAGAATTTCTTGGTAAGCGGCTTAAGGCAACATAATTACCTTCAGCTTTTAATTTTGCTCGTTTTTCAGAATATTTGGCAGCCAGTTTTGCTCGTTTAACTTCGCGGGCTTTCATTGATTCCTTAGCCATATTTTCAGTTTTTAGATGTTTTAAATGGTAACCCAAAATTTTTCAGCAGAACCAATGCCTCTTCATCGCTTTTTGCAGAAGTGACAAAAGTGACCTGCAAGCCCATTATCCTGGTAACCTTGTCAAGATCGATCTCAGGGAATATTATCTGTTCAGTTATACCGAGTGTATAATTTCCTTTTCCGTCGAGTTTGGCATTAATACCCTTGAAATCGCGGATACGGGGTAATGCTACAGCTATCAGTCTTTCAAGGAATTCATACATCCTGTCTTTCCTCAGAGTAACCATTATACCAATTGGCATATTTTTTCTTAGTTTGAAATTGGATATATCCTTTGAGGAATAGGTAAGAACTGCTTTTTGTCCGGTTATATCTGATAATTCCTTCACACCGGATTCCAAAAGTTTCTTGTCAGCTATTGCCTGTCCAACACCCTGATTGAGTACTATTTTCTCCAGCCTGGGCACCTGCATTACAGTAGGATAACCAAATTCCTTTATTAATGCAGGGACGATCTCGTCTTTATACTTTTTTTTCAGCGCGGGTACATACATTATTTAATCTCCTCTCCTGATTTTTTTGAATATCGCACTAACTTATCTTTATCGTTCAGTTTTCTCCCTATACGGGTAGGACTTCCTGAAGCCGGGTCAATAAGCATCAGGTTTGAAATATTGATTGGGGCTTCCTTTTTTAAAATCCCGCCTTGGGGGGCTTTTGAATTGGGTTTGGTATGCTTCGAAATAAGGTTTATTCCTTCCACAATAGCCCTGTTATCCTTTCTGTCAACCTCAAGAACCCTTCCTTTCTGACCTTTTGATTCTCCGGTTATTACCATGACCGTATCACCCTTTTTAATATGTATCTTCTTTTGCATCGTTGTCGTTTTTATAATTACAACACCTCTGGTGCCAGTGAGACAATTTTCATGTATTTTTCACGGAGCTCTCTGGCTACCGGACCGAAAATACGTGTTCCTCTCACCTCATCCTGGTTAGTCAGCAGTACTACTGCATTATCATCAAATCTTATATACGATCCGTCTGAGCGACGTATTTCCTTTTTTGTTCTTACAACAACAGCCCTACTCACTGTTCCTTTTTTTGCCTCGCCTGAAGGAAGTGCTGATTTGACACTCACAACTATTTTATCGCCTACAGTAGCGTATCGTTTTTTGCTACCACCCAGCACCCGGATACATAAGACCTCCTTGGCGCCCGAATTATCGGCTACTAAAAGCCTGCTCTCCTGCTGTATCATAATTACTTGGCCCTTTCAATTACTTCGACTAGTCTCCAGGCTTTATTTTTACTCAGAGGCCTGGTCTCCGATATTCTGACAGTATCGCCGATATTACATGTATTTGATTCATCATGAGCCATCAGCTTTCTGGTTCTGTTTATAAACTTACCGTAAATAGGATGTTTAACTTTCCTTTTGACGGCAACAACAATCGATTTGTCCATCTTGTTGCTGACAACAACCCCTGTACGTTCTTTTCTGAGATTCCTTTCCATTGCTTATTCCAGGCTAATTAGATTTCTGTGTTAATTCTCTTTTCCGTAACTCGGTAAGCAAACGGGCTATAGTGATTCTTGCCTGTTTTAGCTTTTGCGTGTTATCAAGGGGTGTAATGGCATGATTAAGTCTCATACGCACCAGCATAGTCTTTTCTGTATCGATCCTTTCGATCAGATCAGGTGTGCTTAATTCCCTTATTTCTGAAGTTTTCATTTTATATACTTATTTATTACTCTACGTAATCGCGTCTTACCACGAATTTGGTTGATATTGGCAGTTTCTGGGCACCCAGGCGAAGGGCTTCCTTTGCTACTTCAAAAGACACTCCTTCAGCTTCTAGAAGGATACGGCCCGGAGTGACAGGTACTACAAATCCCTCGGGAGCTCCTTTACCTTTACCCATACGAACTTCTGCAGGTTTTTTTGTTATTGGCTTGTCGGGAAAAACCCTTATCCAGAGCTGTCCTTCACGTTTCATGTGACGTGTCACAGCCTGACGGGCAGCTTCCAGCTGTCTTCCGGTAATCCAGCACTGCTCAAGGGCCTTGATGCCGAATGACCCGAATGCCAGTTGGTTGCCTCTCTGTGCATTCCCTTTCATTTTCCCCTTCTGTGCCCTCCTGTATTTTGTCCTTTTTGGTTGTAACATGGTTCAATATCTTAAATTGTTTTATTCTGCTACCTGTTCCTCTGCTTCCCTTTCTTCAGGCCTTTGGCCTTGGCATTCCTGGCACCGATATTCGGACTAAGATCTCTTTTACCATAGACCTCGCCGTTGCATATCCATACTTTTATGCCAATAAGGCCAACTTTTGTATGAGCTTCTGCAAGAGCATAATCAATATCAGCCCTGAAAGTATGGAGAGGGATTCTGCCTTCCTTATATGTCTCTGTCCTTGCCATCTCAGCACCTCCAAGACGACCAGACACCACTATCTTAATACCTTCTGCACCCATACGCATGGTTGATGCTATAGCCATCTTAATAGCTCTTCTGTAGGAAATCTTACCTTCAATCTGACGCGCAACATTGCTGCCAACAATATTGGCATCAAGTTCCGGTCTCTTAACCTCAAAAATATTTATCTGAACTTCTTTCTTTGTTATCTTCTTAAGCTCTTCCTTCAGCTTGTCTACTTCCTGCCCTCCCTTACCAATGATAATACCCGGACGGGCTGTATTGACAGTAACCGTGATAAGCTTAAGAGTTCTTTCAATAATAATCTTTGAGATACTGGCTTTGGCCAGCCTGGCATTCAGGTATTCCCTGATCTTTGTATCTTCAACAAGTTTTCCGGAAAAGTCCTTTCCTCCATACCAGTTTGAATCCCAGCCCTTAATAATACCCAGTCTGTTTCCTATCGGATTAACTTTTTGTCCCATCTGAATTAGTTTGATGTGTTTTCAATTTCATTATTTCTGCTATCCAGAACAAGAGTTACATGATTTGATCTTTTTCTCAGTCTGTAAGCTCTTCCCTGGGGGGCTGTCTGGAGCCTTTTCAGGGTACGACCTCCATCGACATGAATTCTCTTTACATAGAGGTTACTGTCTTCGATCCTTATGCCTTCATTTTTTGCCTGCCAGTTGGCAATGGCAGAAAGGAGCAGTTTTTCAAGTCTGCGTGAAGCCTCCTGTGGACTGTATTTCAGAATATCAAGGGCTCTGTTCACATCCTTTCCGCTGATCAGTCCGGTAACCAGCCTCATCTTTCTTGGCGATGTAGGACAGTTTCTCAGGACAGCATGGTACATGGTCTTTGCTGCCTCTTTTCGCTGTTCAGCTGTATTTCTTTTTCTTGCACCCATCTCTGTAATAGTTTTTCAATTATTTTTTATTTCCGGAATGCCCTCTGAATGTTCTGGTAGGTGCAAATTCGCCAAGTTTATGACCTACCATATTCTCTGTTACATACACAGGGATAAACTTATTTCCGTTGTGAACTGCTATAGTATGCCCGACAAAGTCAGGGGATATTACTGATCTCCTTGACCAGGTCTTGATCACTGATTTCTTTACTCCTTCATTCATCTCAAGAACTCTCTTCTCAAGCTTGTAATCTATAAAAGGTCCTTTTTTAATTGATCTGCTCATATTATATCAGTTATTTTTTCCTTCTCTCTAAAATATGTTTTGCAGAATATTTTTTAATATCCCTTGTTTTGTATCCTTTGGCGGGCATACCATTACGTGATCTTGGATGTCCTCCTGAAGCTCTTCCTTCACCTCCACCCATTGGGTGATCGACAGGATTCATTACAACACCTCTCACTCTCGGGCGACGTCCTTTCCAGCGTGAACGACCAGCTTTCCCTGATTTTTCAAGATTATGGTCAGGATTTGATACAGCCCCTATGGTTGCCCTGCAGGAAACAAGAACCATTCGAATTTCACCCGAAGGCAGTTTTATGGTAGCATATTTCCCTTCTCTGGCTGACAACTGCGCATAAGTGCCGGCACTACGGGCCATCGCTGCTCCTTTTCCTGGTTTAAGCTCTATATTATGCACAATGGTACCCAGGGGAATATCACTGAGAAACATTGTGTTTCCAATCTCGGGACTGGCATTCTTTCCCGACATAATTACCTGTCCGGTCTGTAATCCGGCAGGAGCAATGATGTATCTTTTTTCTCCATCTTCATAAGCAACAAGGGCAATCCTTGATGATCTGTTCGGATCATACTCTATTGATTTAACTGTTGCCTGCACTCCATCTTTTTCCCTGCGGAAATCGATTAGTCTGTACATCCTTTTGTGACCGCCGCCGATGTACCTCATAGTTCTGTGGCCGTTAACATTCCTTCCTCCTGATTTTTTCAGCGGTAGGAGGAGAGATTTCTCCGGCTTTGTACCTGTGATTGTATCAAAGGCACTGATGATCTTGTTTCTCTGACCTGGTGTAACAGGTTTGATCTTTCTGACTGCCATACTTAGTTATATATTGCTATAGAAATCTATTTTATTACCCTCAGCAAGAGTCACTATTGCTTTCTTTACTGAGGCTGTCCTGCCTTTCAGAAGACCTGACCGGGTGTTACGTGACTTAAATTTGCCTCCGTAACGGATAGTGTTAACCGAGTCAACAGTAACACTATACAGTTCTTCCACAGCTTTCTTTATCTGAATCTTGTTTGCATCTTTGGCAACCAGAAAACCATAGCGATTATATTTATCACCCTGGTTTGTCATTTTTTCCGTCACTATTGGTTTAAGCAAAATTTCCATTACTCAAAGTTTTCTAATTTTCAAATGTTGCCTGCAAAACGTCAATTGCACTCTCCGCGAGAACTAAAGTTGAAGCTCTCATAATTTCATATGTGTTTAATTCACTTGCAGTTATAACTTCAACCCCTTGCACATTTCGGGATGACAAATATATATTTTTATTTTGTTCCGATAAAACAAAAAGTGTTTTTTTATCTGCAATATTGAGCATATCGCCTATTTTCACAATTTCCTTTGTCTTTGGAGCTTCGAATGAAAAATCTTCAACAACAATAATGTTATTGGAAGCAGCCTTATAGGAAAGTGCTGATTTCCTGGCTAATTGCTTAACTTTCTTATTAAGTTTGAACCCATAATACCTTGGAGACGGACCAAATACTCTTCCTCCTCCTCTGAACAGGGGATTCTTTATACTACCGGCACGGGCAGTACCTGTTCCTTTTTGCCTTTTGAGTTTCCGGGTACTGCCGGACACTTCTCCTCTTTCTTTTGCCTTGTGAGTTCCCTGGCGCTGATTAGCCCGGAACTGTTTGGTATCGAGGTATATGGCATGGTCATTAGGTTCTATACCGAAAATGGAATCATTGAGTATAATTTTCCTTCCGGTTTCTTTACCATTAATATTGACAACAGCTAATTCCATTATTTTGTAATTATTACGTAACCACCTTTTGGACCAGGGACTGATCCACTAACTATTAATATATTCTCATCAGCCATAAGTCTGATGATACGCAGACTCATGGACATTACTTTATTGCCTCCCATTCGTCCGGCCATTCTCATACCCGGGAGTACCCTTGAAGGATATGATGATGCACCCAAAGAACCCGGAGCTCTGCCTCTGTTATGCTGGCCATGAGTCACTCCTCCAACACCTCCGAAGCCATGACGTCGTACAACACCCTGAAATCCCTTACCTTTTGACCATCCTCTGACATCGATCCATTCGTCAGGGCTGAAGAGTTTTTCTGCTGTTACCGTCTCTCCTGCCTTGAATTGATCTTCGGTAAATCCCGAAAATTCAACAACTTTTCTCTTTGGGGCGGTATTTACTTTCCTGAAATGCCCCATTTCAGCTTTCGTTGTGTTTTTTTCCTTTTTATCGTCAAATCCGAGCTGCACAGCCGAATAACCATCTTTTGCAACTGTCTTGACCTGGGTTACAACACATGGACCTGCCTGTAGAACGGTACATGGAATATTTTTTCCTTCCTCATCAAACAGAGAGGTCATTCCTATCTTTTTTCCTATTAATCCCTGCATCTCTTAAACATTACTGGTTTCACACTTTGATTTCAACTTCAACACCGCTTGGCAGCTCAAGTTTCATCAGAGCATCAATTGTTTTTGGTGTTGAGCTGTAAATATCGAGCAGCCTTTTGTAAGAAGACAGCTGAAATTGTTCTCTAGCCTTTTTATTGACGAATGGAGACCGGAGAACAGTATAAATCTTTTTATGGGTTGGGAGAGGTATAGGACCGCTGACCACCGCCCCGGTAGATTTTACTGTTTTTACGATCTTTTCTGCCGATTTATCAACCAGATTATGATCGTAAGATTTCAGTTTGATACGGATTTTCTGACTCATCTTTATAGAATTTTACCTTTTGTAATTTCAATAATTCTTTTTGCAATCTCTGCCGGAACTTCTTCGTAATGGGAAAATTCCATTGTAGAGGTCGCCCTTCCCGAAGTAAGAGTCCGGAGTATAGTTACATAGCCAAATCTTTCTGCAAGAGGCACCTTTGCCCGTATGACCCTCAGTCCGGCCTTTGATTCCATGCCTTCAACCTTTCCTCTTCTCCTGTTAAAATCACTTATTACTTCACCCACATATTCTTCGGGAGTAACAACTTCCGTTGCCATAACAGGTTCGAGAATGACAGGATTACATTTCCCTGCAAAACGTCTGAAAGCCTGTCTTGCTGCTATTTCAAAAGAAAGCGAATCGGAATCAACAGGATGGAAAGAGCCGTCTTTGAGAACTGCCTTGAGGTTTTCCATTGGAAATCCTGCCAGAGGGCCGTTAGACATTGCTTCAAGGAAACCTTTTTCCACTGCCGGAATAAATTCCTTCGGTATATTACCGCCTTTCACTTCATTAACAAACTGCAATCCTCTTATTCCGTTGTCGGCAGGTGATAATTCAACGGTTATATCTGCAAATTTACCCCTTCCTCCAGTCTGTTTGCGGAATACTTCACGTAACTCGAATGTTGTTGTCAGGGCTTCTTTGTATGCTACCTGAGGTGCCCCCTGATTACATTCCACATCAAATTCTCTCCGTAATCGGTCAACAAGTATCTCCAGATGAAGTTCGCCCATTCCATTGATGATTGTCTGTCCACTATCCGGATCGATTTTAACCTGGAATGTAGGATCTTCTTCGGCCAGTTTCTGTAGAGCCAGTGATAATTTATCAACATCAGCCTGAGTTTTGGGCTCAATAGCAACCCCCAGTACCGGTTCCGGAAAATCCATCGATTCCAGAAGTATCGGTTTATGTATAGCACAGAGTGTATCTCCCGTCTTAAGATCTTTCAACCCGACTACCGCACATATATCTCCTGCTGAAACACTTTCCTTGGGATTCTGTTTATTGGCATGCATTTGATACAGTCTGTTTATCCTTTCTCTCTTTCCTGTTCTTACATTAAGGATAGTATCTCCGGCATGAAGAATCCCTGAATATATCCTTATAAAAACCAGTCGTCCCACATAGGGGTCGGTGGCTATTTTAAAGACAAGCGCTGATAAGGGGCCGTCATTATCCGGGTCACGTGTAATTTTTTCCTCATTTCTGGGATCGGTACCCGTAACTGCACCAACATCAAGCGGAGAAGGCAGGTATGCCGTAATTGCATTGAGCAGACTTTGTATTCCTTTATTCTTGAATGCCGACCCACAAAGGACAGGAATAACATTTCCTGTTATTACTGTTTTTCTCAGAGCAAGCACTATCTCATCAGCGGTTATTGATTCATTATCATCAATAAACCGTTCAAGCAGAGTGTCATCCACATCGGCCAAAGCTTCAACCAGGCCGGCACGCCACTCCTCAGTCTCGCCCATCATATCTTCTGGTATCTCCTGAATCTGATATTTCGCACCCAGTAAATCATCTTCAGCATATATAAAAGCCTGCATATTGATAAGGTCGATGATTCCGGAGAAGCCATCCTCACTGCCAATTGGTATCTGTATGGGTACAGCATTTGCATGAAGCTTGTCCTTCATCTGTTGCACCACACTGTAAAAATCGGCACCCGACCTGTCCATTTTATTGACAAAAGCGATCCTGGGAACTTTGTATCTGTCAGCCTGCCTCCAGACAGTTTCTGACTGGGGTTCAACTCCTCCGACACCACAAAAAACGGCTACTGCTCCATCAAGAATACGCAGTGCCCTTTCAACCTCTACAGTAAAATCAACATGTCCGGGAGTATCAATTATATTTATCTTATAGTCTTCGTTGTTATATTTCCAGTAAGCAGTTGTTGCAGCTGATGTGATAGTTATACCTCTTTCCTGTTCCTGAACCATCCAGTCCATCTGGGCATTTCCATTATGAACCTCTCCCATCCTGTGCGTACGACCTGTATAATACAGAATTCTTTCTGTAGTTGTGGTCTTTCCCGCATCAATGTGGGCCATGATCCCGATGTTTCTGGTATATTTCAGATTTTTATCCATCTAACTGCTGATAGCTGACAATGATTTAGAAACGGAAATGAGCGAAAGCCTTGTTGGCTTCTGCCATTCTGTGAGTATCTTCTTTCTTTTTATAAGCACCCCCTTCAAGCTTGTATGCGGCCATGAGTTCAGCTGCAAGACGCTCAGCCATTGAATGACCAGCTCTCTTCCGTGCAAATGAAATCATGTTTTTCATACTTATACTTACTTTGCGATCATTACGTATTTCCATAGGGACCTGAAAAGTAGCCCCACCAACACGACGTGCTTTTACTTCGACCTGTGGTGTAACATTCTCAAGAGCCTGTTTAAATATCTCAAGAGGAGTCTTGCCTTCATCCTTGAATTTCTCTCCTACGATATCAAGCGAATTGTAGAATATCTGATAAGCAAGATTCTTTTTCCCATTGAACATAAGATTATTGACAAACCTTGTTACATACGGATCGTTGTACTTGGGATCCGGTAACAGAATCCTTTTCTTTGGTTTTGATTTTCTCATTATCTTATCTCTTTATTGTTACTTCTTTGGCCTTTTAGCACCATATTTTGATCTTCTCTGAGTCCGGCCATCCACTCCTGAGGTATCAAGAGCACCTCTGACAAGATGATAACGAACACCCGGTAAATCTTTTACCTTTCCTCCTCTCAGAAGTACTATGGAGTGTTCCTGTAAATTATGGCCTTCACCCGGAATATAAGCGTTTACTTCTTTCTGATTGGTAAGCCTTACCCTGGCTACTTTCCTCATCGCTGAATTAGGTTTTTTTGGCGTGGTTGTATATACACGTACACAAACACCTCTTCTCTGAGGACAGGAGTCCAGAGCAGGAGCTTTACTTTTATCAACCAGTTTCTTCCTGCCTTTTCTTACTAATTGCTGAATTGTCGGCATATTTCCAGTTATTTATAGTATTAATTGTTACTTAAAAAAATGGTTCGCAAAGGTATTTATTTTATCTTAATACACAAACCAGTATCTAATATTTTTGTTATCATCCTGATTTAGTGACATACATAAACACAATACATCAGTAAGTGTATATCATGCCATCCCTTTCAACTATGTCTGTTAAACCCTAATTGTAAGTTTTTTACAGGTAACTTCCCGACCTTCCCCGCAGAAAATTTTTTATAAACTTACCAATGAAAGGAAAACCGGTACTCCTGTATTTCAAAAAACTGGTGCAAAGAAAATAAAAAAAACTTAATTATGACCTCTTTAATTATCAGTTTTTAAAAAATTATTAATTTTGTCCCCTCTATTTTAAGGAGGTAATAAAAATATAAATTGAAAAACAGGCTCCCTTACCAGTTTCCCGGCAGGGAAAACACAATCAGAAAATCCTTTTTTTACAAGGAAAGACAGAGGGTTTATCTTTTAAAGGGTATCCTGACTGACAGTCTTCAAATCTGAAGATACTAAATTGAGAAGTATTAATAATTAAATAATAATCATTAAACATGAAGACATACCAGGTTGACCAGATTAAGAACATTGCTCTGCTGGGTAATTCAGGATCAGGAAAAACTATCCTTGGGGAAGCAATGCTCTTTAATGGAGGCATCATTGAAAGGAGAGGCACAATAGAAGGGAAAAATACCACTTCCGATTATCGTCCCATAGAACAGGAAAACGGGAATACTGTTTTTTCTGCTGTTTTGTATACCGAATATGAGAATAAAAAGATCAATATCATTGATACTCCCGGACTGGACGATTTCTGTGGAGGTGTTATATCATCACTGTTTGCCTCCGATTTGGCGGTAATGTTAATAAATGCACAAAACGCTGTAGAAGTTGGTACCGAGATTCATTTCAGGCACTGCGAACATTCAGAAAAACCTGTTTTATTTGTTATCAACGGACTTGATCATGAAAAGTCCAATTTTGATAAGTCTTTTGAAATGATGAAAGAGAGACTTACAAATAATGCTGTTCTGATCCAGTTTCCTGTCAATGAAGGCACAGGCTTTAACTCTGTGATAGATGTCCTAAGGATGAAGATGTTACGTTACGGGAAAGAGGGAGGCAAGGCCGAGGAAGTTGACATACCCGCTGAATATGCTGCCAGAGCAGAAGAACTGCATGGTACTCTGGTTGAAAAAGCTGCAGAAAGTGACGAAGCACTTATGGAGGCTTTCTTTTCCAATGATACTCTTACAGAAGATGAGATAAGAAAAGGTATTGCAAAAGGTATTGCAGCAAGAAGTCTTAACCCTGTGTTCTGTATTTCGGCAAAGAATAATATGGGTGTCGACCGGCTTCTGAACTTCATTGTCAATGAGGCTCCTTCAATAACTGATATGCCCCATATTAAGAACGACAAAGGGAATGAAATCTTGCCCGATACAGCAGGACCATCTTCAGTTTTCGTGTTCAAATCGGCTATTGAAGAACATATAGGAGAAATAAACTATTTCAGGGTGTTATCAGGTAAGATCTCCGAGAATCTTGATGTGGTAAATGTCAATACTAACACAAAAGAAAGGTTGTCACAGCTCTATGTGTGTGCAGGCAAAAACAGGTCCCGCGTTTCGGAACTTAATACCGGGGACATAGGAGCTCTTGTCAAGCTTAAAAACACTAAAACAGGTCATACTCTGAATGCCCCTGGCAATAACTGGAAGTATGAAGGGATCAAATTCCCTGAACCCAAATACCGGACGGCTATCAAGGCACTTAGCGAGAGTGATGACGAGAAACTGGGAGAAGCTCTCAACAAAATACAGCTTGAAGATCCTACAATTATAGTGGAATATTCAAAAGAGCTGAAACAGATCATCGTTCATGGCCAGGGAGAATATCATCTGAATATTATGAAATGGCATCTTGACAATATATACAGGATATCCGCCAGCTTCAATGCGCCCAAAATACCTTATCGCGAAACAATAACAAAGTCAGCCCAGGCCGATTACCGTCATAAAAAACAATCCGGCGGAGCCGGTCAGTTTGGAGAGGTCCACATGATAATTGAACCTTATACAGAGGGAAGCCCTGAACTGACTACTCAGAAAATTGCAGGCAAAGAAATTAAACTGTCTGTCAGGGACCGTGATGTGATAGATCTTGAATGGGGAGGCAAACTTATATATGTTAACTGTATAGTAGGAGGTTCAATTGATGCACGCTTCATGCCGGCTATCCTTAAAGGGATTATGGAAAAAATGGAAATCGGTCCGCTTACAGGCTCATATGCACGCGATATAAGGGTCTATGTATATGACGGAAAAATGCATCCTGTTGATTCAAATGAGATTTCTTTCAGACTGGCAGGAAGAAATGCATTCAGCCAGGCTTTCAAAAACGCAGGCCCGAAAATTCTGGAACCTATTTACGATGTGGAAATAATGGTCCCATCGGACCGTATGGGTGACGTGATAAGTGATCTTCAGGGACGAAGGGGAATGGTTCTCGGTATGTCAAGTGACAAGCGATTCGAAGTGATCAAAGCAAGAGTCCCTCTCGCCGAAATGAATAAGTATTCAACAGCTCTCAGTTCACTTACCGGTGGCCGTGCAATTTTCTCCATGAAATTCTCGGAATATGCACAGGTGCCCGCAGAAGTGCAGGATGCAGTCATAAAAGCCTACCAGGAAGAAGAAGAGGAAGAATAGAGGGTGTTTATATATTTAAAAAAAAACCTCCTTGTGTTTTAAAAGGAGGTATTTTTTTTATTAATCCAGGCCTCTTTATACAGTTTTCAGTATATCCCAGACAAAAGCTCTGATCCCTACTTCCTCACTTATGGCATCTATCCTTTTCACTTTTTCAAGAACAGTATCTGCTATATCGTCATCAACAACAGTAAGAAGGCTTTTGTTTATTTCAGGCCAGGTATGAGTACTCAGGTGGGGTACTCCGGTAATGCTTCCTCTCCCCTGTACATTTTCCCATAAGGTGTATCCTCTTATTTCAAGCCTGTCAAGAAGATATTCAACTCTTTCGGTATGAGCCTGATTGAATATTATCATAATTGCTTTCATAATTGTATCTGTATTAAATTATTGATCATCGTTCCCGTTACCGTTAAAGAAATCCATTTCGGAATATAAAGCCAGTTTTTTGGCCCTTTCTCCATGTTTGGAAAAGATTGCGTACACAACAGGTACAAGAACAAGGGTAACAAGAGTCGAGAAGATAAGGCCTCCGATAACAGAGATACCCATTGGACTCCATAGTTCAGACCCGGAACCCGTACTTAAAGCAAGCGGTAACATACCAAGTATGGTTGTTGCTGAGGTCATAAGAACCGGCCTGAGCCTTGATTTCCCTGATATTTCAATAGCCTCATAAACCTCATGATCTCTGTCCCTCATGAGATTGATGAAGTCCACAAGAACAATGGCATTCTTAACCACAATACCTATCAGCATCACTGCCCCTATAGCTGATATGATGCTAAGGGTAGTGTTAGTCAGGAATAAAGCAATTGCTACTCCGGAGAATGCAAACGGAATTGAGAACATAATAATAAAGGGTATCCTCAGGGATTCAAACTGCGATGCCATAACAAGATAAACAAGTATGAGACTTACCACAATAAGGAATGCAATATCCATAAATGATTCCGTCTGATCTTCAATGGCTCCACCAACCTGGAGCATTACTCCTGAAGGGATATCAGTGTCACTGATAGCCTGTTCAACTTCAGCCTGAAGCTTTGTAAGGGATTTTTTATAAGGGGTAAAAGAAACCGTGACAACTCTTTCCCTTCTTTTTCTTTCAATGCTTGGAGGCGACATAGTTTCTTTAACTTCAGCTATCTCTCCAAGACGTATTACCTGCCCCAAAGGATTTGTAATACCTATATTTTCAATATCGGTAAGAGTGGCAACAGCATCTTTCTTAAAACGTACAACAACATCATACTCATCGCCAAACTGCCGCAACTGTGTGGCAGTCATCCCGTCGACTCTGTTTCTTACAGCAGTGGCTACAGTAGCAGTATTAAGTCCGTTGGCCATCATCTTATTCTGGTCAAATATTATCTGAAGTTCAGGTTTGGATTTATCACGGCTGATGGTCACATCCCTGGCACCCTCAATAGATCTCATCTTCTCTGCCAGTTGCTCTGCAACAATATTTGTTTCTGAAATATTGTAGCCATACACCTCTACATCAACAGTAGTACTGCCTAAAGCGAATCCTCCGCTGGAATTTAGAGTAAAGTCAACAACTTCGGGAATACCTGCGAGATCGCCTCTTATTTCTTCTGTCAGATCCCACATTGTTTTTGTGCGTTCCTCAACGGGAAGCAGCCTGATATTATATGATATGCTGTGGGTGCCGCCTCCTCCGAATAAAGAAGCGAAACCTCCCTCTTCATCTGCTCCGGCTGAAGAGGAAATAAGGGTTATCTCAGGATATTTTTCCTGAAGGAGACTGGTTATCCTGTCTGCCACGCGTACTGTTTCTTCAACTCTTGTTCCGGTCTGAAGTTCAACGGTAGCTGTTATTCTCGATTCATCAGCCTCCGGAAAAAACTCCGTATCAATAAATTTGAGAAGTAACATTGAACCCAGGAAAATAATAAATGCAGAAATAACGACTAGCCTCTTATGATGGAGTGCCCAGCGTAAAAGCTTTTCATAAATACCATCAAGCCAGTCAAGGGCTTTCCTTATACTTCCATCATAAGTCCAGAAAGAAGCATTTTCCTTGATAGGATACCACTTCAGCAGAAGCGCACTCATTGTCGGGGTAAGGGTGATAGCTGCAATAACGGAGGTAATGATGGTTATTGTTACTATCATTCCAAGTTGTTTAAAAAGCACTCCTGTAAGTCCTGTGACAAAAGTAAGCGGGAAGAAAACGGCCACTACAGTGAGTGTAGCTACCAGTACCGCCAGCCATACTTCGTTGGTCGCATATATGGCAGCTTCACGCGGCCTGCTGCCCCTCTCTACATGTTTGGTTATATTCTCAAGTACAACTATTGCATCATCCACAACCATACCAATGGCAATAGATAAGGAGGTAAGTGAAATAATATTAATTGATTCTCCCGTGATAAACAGGTAAATAAAGGCCACCAGTAAAGAGATAGGGATCGTAACAATAACGATCAGGGTTGCTCTCCATCTACCCAGGAAGAAAAGGACAACAAGTATAACAAATATACCGGCATACATAAGTGTTTCGGTAAGGTTGCTTATCGAATCCTTTATAAA
Source organism: Bacteroidota bacterium (assembly GCA_012729475.1). Classification (GTDB taxonomy): domain Bacteria; phylum Bacteroidota; class Bacteroidia; order Bacteroidales; family VadinHA17; genus LD21. Next base: position 4,313 of record JAAYDB010000143.1, on the reverse strand, counting down.
AGTTGCACTGTCGAACAATTTCTGGATCTGAACATCCGGGGGAAGATCTTTTGCCAGTTCAGCAAGAGCTTCTTCTACTTCTTTTGTCACTTTCACTGTGTTTCCACCCGACTGTTTCTGTATGTACATCGACATACCCTTTGCCCCGTTAAGCCTTGTATCCAGCTTGGTCTCCCGTATTGTGTCACGGACCTCAGCAACATCTTTGAGAAAGATACTCTGGCCATTAACACTTGTCACAACAATATCTTTCAAAACATCACTTTCCGGAAATTCTCCCTGTATACGAAGCGGATAATCGGTCTTCCCCATCTCCAGATAACCTGCAGGCAGATTCATATTCTCAGCCCTTAATATATTACCTATCTGTTCAATGGTAAGATTATAGGCTTCCATCTTGCGGGGATCAACATCAATATACACTTTCCTGCCGGGCACACCTGCCAGACTAACAGCACCCACTCCTTCAATTCTGTTGAGAGGATTCACTATCTTTTCATCAAGTATTTTTTCAAGTCCCTGATAACTCTCATCCGCAGTAATGGAATAATAGACTATAGGCATCATACTTGAATTAAACTTCATAATTGTAGGTTTTTCGCAACCTTCAGGAAGATAATTCTCGATAAAACTGAGACTGCTCCGGACATCATTGGATGCTTCATCCAGATTAGTCCCGTACTCGAAATTCAGAAGAAGGACCGCTATCCCGTCACTTGTTGAAGAAGTCATCTCCTTAAGATTGGTAACAGAGTTGACTGCATCCTCCAGAGGCCTTGTAACATTCGATTCTATATCCGAAGCACTTGCTCCCGGATACATGGAATAGACTGCTATAAAGGGTAATTCCATCTCAGGATACAGGTCAACCGGCAAACGGGTGAGAGAATACAAACCTATTACCATTGCCCCAATGAATACAAGAATTGTGGTTACCGGCCTGTTAACCGAAGAACTATAAATGCTCATTTTTCTTTTTTTAATGTCTTATTACTTATTCAACAATATCCAGTAAGTCTCCGTTAATAAGCCGGGACTGCCCATCGATGACCAGATGACTTCCTTCTGTTATATCATCTGAAATAATCTCAAGCTTGTCATCAAATCTTTTTCCTATTCCAACTTCTATTCTCCTGGCGTTTCCGTTATCATTAACGAAAACATACCTGACATTTGTTCCTTCCTGAGTAAGAACGGCACTTGCAGGTGCAACAAATGTTTCAACCTCCCCAAGATCAAGACATACCCTGGCAAACATACCGGGTTTTAACATCCCATTCCTGTTAGCCAGCTCTATTTCGGTATTGAAGGTTCTGGTCGCAGAACTTATAGTAGGAGCCACCCTGAACACTCTTCCTGTAAACACCTCTCCTTCATATACATCGACTGTAATATCTGCTTTCATCCCTGCCTTAATAAGCGGATAATACTGTTCTGTTATAGCCACATTAATTTTAAGAGGGTTAACCTGCATGAGAGTCACTACTGCAGATTTTCCTGAAGAAGTGGTAGGGGTTCCCGTATACATTTCCCCATTCTCAAAGTACCTACCTGTAATGATTCCTGAAAAAGGTGCTTTTAAAAGCGTATTCCTTTCCATGAATTCTACATTGGTCTTAGTTACTTCATACTGGGTCCTGGCCTGATCGTATTGCTGTTGCCTTACACTTCCTGTCTTCAACAAGGTATCAAGACGTAACATATCTTTTTCAAGATTTGCCAGTTGTACTTTCTGCGCATAAAGCTGAGTCCTGTCCATGAGGAAAAGATTATCACCCCTGTTGACCCTGTCCCCTACTTCAACATAAATCTCATCAATCCTGCCGGGACTTGAAGGAGCCACATTTACTTCCTCGTATGGCAATATAGTGGCTGTATAATCTATTGTTCTGGCTATATTAGTTTTTTCCAGAACAGTAACTTTTACAGGTATAGCACCTCTTTCTCCACCGGTAAGAGTACTGTTATCACCGACCGTTTCACTACCAGGTCTTGATGAACAGGCAGAAAAGATTATACTGCTTATCAGTATTGCCGGAATTGTCTTTAAGTATTTCATTATTTACAGATATTTATTCAGTTTGATTATAAGTTGTTCAATAATTTATCCAATGCCACCTTGGTCTGCAGAAGACTCATGAGAGATGATATATAATTATTCTCTGCCTGAAGATATTGATTGTTGGACTGTGTAAGTTCAAGACTTGATGCCATCCCCTGTTTGTATTTATTTTCCATACTTTCATACACTCTTTTTGACACTTCTATATTTTCTCTCTGATTGATGAACTGCAGGTTGGCATTTACCAGGTCGAATCTCAACTGTTTTTCCTGCATAAGCAACTGGTCGGAGACCAGTTCTTTGGTAGTCCTGGCTTTTTCAAGCTCAATTCTGGCTTTCTTTATTTTCGCATATCTTTGTCCGCTCGCAAAAACTGGGATAGACAGCTGCACACCGACCATCGAGTTCTGGAACCATCTCTGATCTCCTACCTTGTCTCCCATTCCATTGGTCCCGTAATTATAAAAACCTGCCAGTGTAGGTAATGCAGAGGCTTTTTGTGATTTAAGGGCAAGCTCCGATACCTGCTCCTGACCTTCAATGAGCTGGTAATCGACATGGGCATGGAGATCAAAGTCCTGAGAAAGAACTGATTCAATGTTTATCTCTTCAATAAGACTTTCAAGTGTTTCAGTAAGAGTGATCTCTGTGTCCGAAGGCACACCCAGCTGAAAACGCAAGAGATTGTAATCAAGCTCAATATTTCTTAATAAAGAACTCCGTGAGTTTTCCATCATGGTGAGATTTGAAGCCATCTGATCAACATCAGTCGATTCAGCCATTCCCACCTCATACATTGCTCTCGTCGATTTCAATATCTCATTCAGCCCGGCAAGATTCTCATCCAGTATCCTTAAGGATTCTTCCGAAACAAGAATGAGAAAATATGCAGCACTGACTGATTCCTTAATGTCCAGTTCCGTTTTGACAAGATTTTGTTCACTTAACTTACTGGCAAGCTTAGTTGTTTCAATACCTATGTATAATGGAGCATTAAACAAAAGCATTGAAGCCTGGACTGTTAAGCCTGTATTGAATTTTGTACCGAATGTCACAGGTATCTTCTCTCCCGGCTGACCAAAAAACTCTCCCGGAAGAAGAGTCGTCATCATTTTCAGATTGTCGTTAAATGTCCCGGATCCTTCTATGCTCGGAAGAGCATTGGAGATAGTCTCCCATAATGCTGCCCGTGATGCTTCCACATCGAGACGCGCCGACAGCACCGTTTTGTTATTGCTAATAGCATAATCCTGAGCCTGACCGAGAGTCAGATAAAGACCGTCACTGCTCTCCTGTCCTTTTGCCATACATGAAACAAAAAGCGAAATAAGCAGTGTCAGAATAATTTTTTCTTTCATACGTATATTTTTTTATTTTTTAATTGTCATATAGCTTTATAATAAATCTGTTCTTTCCCCACTCTATTCTATTTTATTCCTTATTATCGTAATAGTTAATAATTTTCAGACCTCTGGCAGTTGATATACCCCTCAGATAATTAATATAAAAATCCCTGAAAACCTCCTGCCTGCTCTTATCCTGTGACGAAGGAAAATCTTTTTTGTTAGCTGTCATGATAATCTCATAAAGACATCTACTGGTTATTTCAATGTCAAGATCCTTTCTGAACAGATCTTCATCAATACCCCTACTTATCATCAATTCATTATTCTTCAGACCCGACTGAGAATCACTTTCCATTACCTTAACCATCATATCCGAGTAATAATGCTCTATATCAAACCTGAATGCCGGACTCATCCTCTGATAATGTTCATTCATTACCTCAAAAAGCCTGAATATTCCTTCAATAACATTTTCTGATCCTTCAAAAATTTCAGCTATTAATACTTTCTGCTTTTCTGCCATCCACTTCACCACCCCCATAAGCATCTCATCCTTATCTCTGAAAACTTCATAAATAGTTCTCTTCGATATTCTGAGCTGATTTGCCAGCATATCCATTGTAACAGCTCTGACACCATAGGTCCTGAACATTTCAGCAGCTGTTTCTATAATTCTCTGTCTGTTACTCATTACAAAAATTGAGCTGGCGAAAATGACAAAACTATTTTAGTTTACCAAGTTTTTTTAGTTAAAATTCAGTAACATTTCGGTAAAACAAGAATAATCACCGGTAAAAAAAGGATAGCTGTAAAAAATAAACAGATAGTTTATAGCTGAAAGAGTAGTTTTTCTTATAAATATGGATGTCTTTCGCACAAAACAGCACAGAAAGTTCTTCAGCCCG
>JAAYDB010000142.1 GCA_012729475.1 Bacteroidota bacterium | reverse complement strand
ATAATCAGGAGAGAGGATTATCTTATTATCAATTATTGAATATTTTATAGTGGTATTCTTAAACAGGATATCCAGCAAACTACTTATTGTTACATCCTTTACATTAACAGTGGCTTTTTGCCTGGTGTCAATAAGTTTTTCATTGAAGAGGAAAAAATATCCGGATTCCTGTTCTATTTTATTAAGGATGCTGATTAGTTCTGTCTCTTGTAGATTCAAGGAAATTTGCGACTCCTGTGAATAACAATCCAGGAATATTGTATGTAGCAGGATTAATAAAACAACTGAATTCTTTACTACAATTTTCATATTTTAAAATAATTATGTTCAACATAAGCAAGCCAAAAGTTGCATTATTGTGTAAGAAATATGATAAATATTTTAATTAAGATTAATCAGATACTTTATAACTAAAGGTATGAGGCTAAATCAGAGATTTAAAAGAACGTAAACAATAACACTCTAATATCAGATTTTAAACTGAAGTAAAATTAGTTAAAAACAAGCTTGCTTTGTCAAAATCATCTGATGAAGCAACAAGAATCTTTTATATATGTAATAAGAGAAGAAATTGGAGGATCAAACTTAAGGCAATATGAATTGATGTGCTTGTCCTACAACCTTTAAGACCGTTCTACAAAAGGTTTGTTAGTACCTATTCCTTTTGATTACCATTTAGAAGATAAATGATGATTTTTTCTTTTCGGAAAGACCCATCAGGAAGCATTTCGCTGGGAATTATCTCAAAATCAATCGGGGAGGTCATTGCCAGGAATGTGAGAATATCTTCAATCTTATCATCCTGGAAGGTTCCTCTGAATGAATAGCTCTCGAGTTGCTTATCAGCAAGTTCAATGTCTACATTATACCATCTTGCTATGCGTCTTGCAACTTCCCCCATCGAATCTCCACGGAATACAAGTTTCCCTTCGGTCCATGCATTATATTTTGATGTATCAATTATTGATTTACTTACCTGGCCGTTTCTTAGAACAAGTCGCTCAGAAGGTAATATCAGAATTTTTTCTGGATTATCCTCATTATGAAATTCAACTTTCCCGCTGGTAAGTATTATTTCAAGATAATTTTCTTCCGGATATGCACTTATACTGAAAGAAGTCCCAAGAGCTTTGATGCTTGAATTAAGAGCATTTATTATAAAGGGGTGTTCATCATCTTTCGCCACTTCAAACCAGCCTTCACCAGTAAGATTAAGCTGACGATCATTTTTAAATGGCAGTGAATAACTTATTGATGATCCGCTGTTCAACATTCCGGCAGATCCGTCAGGAAGAGTAAATGATATGCGTGATCCTAAAGGAGCATAAACAGAATATTTTGCTGATTCATAACTTCCTGCAGTGCCGGACAATTTATTAAGAAATAGTATGCCTCCGGCTACAATCAGAGGAATCAGCAATAGCGCTGCCACCTTCATATATATCCTGAGTATTTTCTTAAGTGGTCTGTGCTCGTCTTTAATTTCCTTTTCTTTTATTTCATGGTATATTTTACCCAGCAGATGATCGATATTTGTATCCGGCTCCGGTACTTCATTCATGAATCTGTCAAAATCTTTTTCAATTGAATTGCGAAGAATATTATTTGTTTCTCCACTCATGAATAATGATTCCATTTCAGATCTCTCTTCTTCATCTGAAAGACCCTTTATATAGCTTTCAATCCTATTTTTAACCT
>JAAYDB010000179.1 GCA_012729475.1 Bacteroidota bacterium | reverse complement strand
GCATCTCTTGAATAATTTGATGCCGCTCTGAAATGGTAAAAGAACTACCACTTCTTAATCCTGAAATAACTTTACTCTTATCTTCCATTTTACACTTTTTTGTGTAAACCTATTTCAGGACAAGACACACTGTCGTTGTCTTTTTAGCATTGGCGGTAACGGTCGGCGGTATGTGCAGTTGGCGCAGAGTCGCGGTGGCGCGTGTTTTTGCACTCGTGGTGCGTTGTAGGATTATGCGGTTATTACTTTATTCTCGCGTTGGCAAAAACCGTGACACCAGGAGGGGGTCCCCGGCGGGAGCCGGGGCGGCCTGCACCGCCATTGAAGGTCTTTCATTTTAACCATAAGATTCTCGCGGTGCAGAAGCCAATTGCATATACCGACCTGTTACCTGTAGTGCTATTTATAATTTGCTATTATATTGATTCTTAAAGATCAGTTTAATGTTCTTCTAATTCTTTTACATAGCATTCCAAATTACTTTCAATTTTGTCAAAAATCATTGGCAGGTAATGTGAAATTGAGTTCATGGTCAACGTAGTTGCCATTGGAAACCCATGGTAAAAATTCAAATGCGATTTTATTGAATTTATTTCCTTTATCTCTAAATTCTCAAAAGGGTCGTTGAAAGAATAGTCATGAAATGAAGATAGATGAATGAATGCACAGCCGAATTCATATACTGACTTAGTCCAACCATGAAGACTGTTAGCCAATTCTACCATTTGTTTGTCTGTTACTTTACCATTGCTTTTGAGCTTCCATTTTTGTCCGGTCAAAGTGCAATTAATTAGATGGTTCCTTTCATCCAAGGTTTGATTCAACAGAAAAATTACTCGAATTAAAGAATCAAGTTCTTGCCTTAAAACCGAAATAATTTGTCCAGTTAGTCCAGTTCTGAAAAGTAGACTAACAGCTTGCTTATTCTCTTTGGATCTTTGTCTTACAATTGTGCAAAACTTTTCAGTATTACCCATTTTATTGATTGCTTTTTGAACAGATATTAAGAAAACCCAGCATTACAGGTAACTTAATAGTGTTTTATACACAGTCTTATTACAGACTGCTCTTAAAGGTACGTAAATAACTTTTAGCGGACTATTCTGATCGGTGCTTATAAGATTGTGTATAAAATTGAGTTGGACTAAGCCGGTCGTCCCTATGGGTGTTCTATTTTCAAGGGTTATCCCATATCTGATTTTACCTGCATTTTAGTTGCTCTTTTTTCCGGAATTTTAGATACATGAGTCTTTCAGTATCAGAACGTAGTCGCGGCTGGACATACCTCTCCCGGTAAAGAGTTTTCTTTTTTACGGTTGAAATTATATCAAAGAACATTTTTATAATCTATTTCAGGCAGCTCTTGGCTTTGCATCAATTTTTTCATATATCAGCATCTTTCCTTTCTTGCATTTTTTACAACGAAACGGATCATATCCAAGTACCTCTTCAACAATATCCTGCCAGACTTTTCCTTCCGTCAATGAGAGCACCATCTCTTTGTTCTCCAATGAGAGATATGTATCAAGCACATCGTTGCAATGTATATTGGCAAAGATTCCATAATACCGTATTTTGTAAAAGCCGTTTGGCAATACATGCAGCATAAACCGACTAATAAATTCCACTGCCTCCAGCTTCATCACCTTAGTTCTCCCATTTTGTTTGTAGTCTTTCCATACAAAATGGACTTTATTGCCAGCTATCTCCAGTATCCTTGCATTTGATATGGCTACCCTGTGTGTATAACGTCCAAGATATTCTATTACATTTTCAGCGTTTTTCAAAGCAGGTTTGGCAAATACATTCCAGTTGGCTTCATAAATCAGTTTTCTAAGAAAATCAATATCTGTTTTTTCACCATCTCTATCCGGGATCAGATCTTCTGCATGTTTATAAATGTTACGGGCAAATATCCCCCTAAAAAGAGATGCAAGGGCTTTTACCGGAGCAAAAAAGTCTCCTTTACTTTGTCTCCACTCAAGCATGTCGCTGTCAAAACCGCCAGCCGGTACCAGAAGATGAACATGTGGATGATATGTAAGCGCTTGTCCCCATGTGTGCAAAATAGCAACACAACCTGTTTTAGCCCCAAGGAAAGCGGGATTGTCTCCAGCTTTAATTACTGCCTGCGAGGCTGATTTCATAAGTAAATCATAGCAGATTCCCTGATTGGTATAAAATAATTTGTGCAATGCCGATGGGACTGTAAAAACTATATGAAAATATTTTACCGGTAACAGTCTGGCTTTAAGTTTGTCCACCCATACAACCTGTTTTAAATACTGACATTTGGGACAATGTCTGTTCCTGCAGGAGTTGTAAGCATGCTGAACATATCCGCAAGTGTCACACTTCAGTGTATGCCCGCCCATATTTTGTGACCGGCAATTAATGATATCATTAAATACTTTCTGCTGTTCCCGGATCATGTCGTGCTTCTGATAATACTCCGGCTCAAACCGTCTGAAAATATCAGCGATTTCGATTTTTTGTCTTTTGTTTTCCATAGCATTAAAAGGCTATTTCATCAAAAGGACTCTTGACAGTCGACGGATCAAAACGAGTCACATGCAAATAAATTGACGTGGTTCGCAGTGATGAATGACCCAGAAGACTCTGTATTATCTTAAGATTTACTCCGCTCTCCAGCAGATGTGTTGCAAAAGAGTGCCTCAGGCTATGTACGGATGCCGGTTTATTTATCCCGGTCTTTTTACATGCATGTCTGAATACCGCCTGGATAGTTTCTCTACTGATGGGTTGCCCTGGCTTCTGTCCTTCAAAAAGGTATTGCTTCGGTTTATAGGCGCGCCAATAAACTCGTAACATATCCAGGATATTTGCTGACAACAGCGTGTACCTGTATTTATTCCCCTTACCTAAAATTCTTATTTGCTTACGGTCAGAATCAATATCGGAGGGTCTTAAGTTTATAAGTTCCGAGATACGCAAACCGGCTGAATATATTACTGCCAGTATTGTCCGGTGCTTCAAATTCCTTGTTGTCTCTATCATTGACTTCATCTCTTCCTTGGACAGGACAACAGGGAGCCTTTTAATCCTCCTGGGTCGCTTTATACGGATTGATTCCCAGTCCTTACCAAGAACATCTTTCTGAAGTATTTTTACAGCGCTGATCACCTGATTGATGTAGGAAACTGATAAGTTCCTTTCTGTAATGGTGTACTGCAGAAAGTCTTTTACCTGATCAATAGAAACCTCATCAACGGAACATTTAAAGTATTTTTCGAGATCACAGAGCAGATGAATATAGGTGTTAATGCTCCTGGGACTGTAATTACGGGTTTGCATCTCCCGCAGAACAAGCTCTTCTAACGATTTTTTTTCATTGTAGTATGATTATAAGTGAATAATCATACAAGGAAAGAATTTTTCAAAACACATCTACCGACATTTGTCGGTTTAGTTCAACGGCTTGCTGGTAAAATTAGTAGCCGTTCCGCCCTTAGGCGGATGGCGCGGTGTTTGCCATTAACATGCAAAACATTGTAGTATATGGCGCGTCGGAATAGATTTTTTGTAATGTATCGAATCTT
>JAAYDB010000141.1 GCA_012729475.1 Bacteroidota bacterium | reverse complement strand
GAGAGGCACTTATGAAGCTTATGAAGCTCTTAGAGAATCAGCGAATATTATTGATAAAAGGTACAAGTTTTATTAATATTATCACTTTACCTGCACAAATCAACCCCCTGCCATCAAGGGGGTTTTTGTTTTTTATATCGCACTGTCCGGGCACAGTCTCTTCAGTATTGGTTAATATCAAAGGTTCTTATACCAGGTCTGTATGGTATTCCTCAATTACTTCACCAGGATAATAAATTTATTTATCACCTTTACTTAATCAACTATTACTAAGTATAGTGACATTATTTTGAAATTTCTACTACATTTATAGTATTTATTTAATTAATGTAGTATATTTGAAGAAAATTACTCAACTATGATAGAGATAACAAAAGCCCAGGAAGAAGTTCTGAAAGTGATATGGGAAATAAAAAACGGGGCTGTCACCGACATTCTTAATAATCTTCCGGACCCCAAACCTGCATACAACACAGTAGCAACGGTGATCAAAGTACTTGAGAGAAAGGCTTATGTAAACCACCGGACTTATGGGAAAACACATGTTTATTACCCTCTGGTCTCAAGGGAAGAATATGCCAATCACGTGGTGAAGGAGGCTTTCACAGGACTTTTCAAAGGGTCACTCCAGCAAATGGTTTCTCCTTTTATAAAGAACAGGAACATAAGCATCAGCGATCTCGAAGAGCTGCGCCATATACTCGAATCGGAAATTGACAAAAAAAGAAGCCAGCCATGAATTTCTTTTACTACATGTCTACAGCAGGCCTTTGCCTTGCAATAACGTGGCTGACATCAGTTATCCTGTTCAGAAAAGGAACGGATTTCAGGATCCAGCGTGTATTCATCATCGTAGCAGTTATTCTTTCACTTGTGCTGCCTCTCAGCCGTTTCAGCATTGATATAACTGACACGGGCAGAACTGCATTTGAACTTCCCTTTGCAGCACAGCAGGCTTCAACAGAAACTGATGGCATTGTAATTCTTCCGGAAAAACCCGGATTTTTTGCTTCAGCTGCCGGCTTTCTGGTAAAGTTATACTATATTATTACAGCAATATGGCTTTCCGCTCTCCTGATCCAGCTTGCAAGGATCCTTTTTCTCTACTCCTTATCACACAGGCAAAGGAGGGGATTCCTGACCATACTGACAGGCAGCAGGATAAAAACTCCCTTTTCATTCTTCAGCCTGGTTTTTATCCCAGTCGATATAGATGACGAAACTGAAAGGGAAAGCATTATAGTACACGAAAGTATTCATGCATCACAATATCACTCATTCGACAATCTGCTTATTGAACTATTAACGGCCTTGATGTGGTTCAATCCATTTGTCTGGATGATAAGGCGATCTCTGCATCTTGTTCATGAATACCTTGCAGATGAAGGGACGCTGGGTGCCGGGATCGACAGGTTAAGGTATCAGGCGCTTCTTATAAACCAGGTTATTGAGGAGAAACTAATCTGTCTCTCTTCTGATTTCAATAATAAACTTCTTAAAAAACGAATGATCATGATGACAAATTCAAATCAAAAAAAGGAAGAGACCGGCAGGTTAACTGCTATACTCCCTCTTGTTACTGTTATGTTTCTTTCTGTTTCAATACTCAACGGTTTCTTCCCCCGCGAAACAAAGGCCTCTGACCAGGGTGGCCTGGCTATTGCCGCAGATGAACCCGTGACACTTGTCCTGCCAATGCCGGATCAGCAGGACAGCTCTCAAATGGACAAAATCAAAGTAACAGGTTATGCTGCTATGGATCCCAGGATCCGGGTGGGAAGAAAGTCTTCACTTCAGGATACCACTGATACCACAAAAATAAGAGTCATAGGTTACGGAAAGCTGAAAACAGAGGCCGGCAACAGTCCAGTGAAAATAGAGTGGGAAGGTAATGACGGATCAGCTCCAAAACCGGTGATCGTGGTGGATGGCGTTCACAGAGACAGTATGGATGATCTGGATCCCGAAGAAATAAGCGCGGTGGAGGTTCATAAGGAAGACAATCTCATCATTGTAAGGACAAAAAGTTTTGCCGGCAATAGGACTAAGAATGATCATGAGATAACGGTTCCTGACCAATCCTCTGAAAATATCCTTTACGTTATCGACGGGGAAAAATCAGACAAAGAAGTCTTTGAGCAGATTGATCCTTCGAAAATAGAAAATATTGAGGTTTTAAAAAACAAAGCTGTAAAAGACTATACCAGCGAGGAAGTTGACGGAGTTATTATTATTAACACAAAAAAGTAAAAAAGGTGTAAAAAGGCATAAGGCTCTTTGGAATATAGTTCGTGGTTGATAGTAAAATATCTAAATGCAATAGCATAACGAATTAAGGCAGAAAATGTGTTGCAGGGTCCCGAAGACAGCCTGACATTACTCTGATATTTCTTACGGGCCGTGAAACCGGCCCGATATAAATAACCCCGGGCAGACAGCCCGGGGGGACTGTCTGCCCCACGATT
>JAAYDB010000140.1 GCA_012729475.1 Bacteroidota bacterium | reverse complement strand
CAAACTTATCCAATATAGGTTGTTTTTCAAGTGTTGACCGAAAACTTTGAATCCGTGATCTAAGCTCGTCCTGTTGATCCCTGGTTGCGGATAAGTCATTTAGTGTTAAGTTAAGTGATTCGATGTTGCTATCTATCTCATACAACTTTTTGCTGAAAGACTCTTCATCTATTGTTCCTTCAAGTCGCAAATCTATCAGTTTGCTCTTCTTATGATCTGCTGTTAGCAAATCCTTTTCAAGTTTTCTAATGGTTTTTTCCACGTTTTCTTCCGAGAGAGTTTCTTCGGTCAATGTGAGAAATTCATCAACAATGGTTTTATCGTTTCCACAAAGAAGCTTGTATGCCTCAAGGAAAGCATTCTCAATAATGCTCTCTTCAATACCTTTGCTTTCTGGACAAAATCTCTTTCCTTTTTTGGTAGCTAATGTGCATTGCCAAATAATCTTTTTATGCCTTGCACCTGCATGCCAGCTTCTCCTGTTTAGATTTGTATTACAAAAGCCACATTGTAACATGCTGCTAAAAGCATACTTACGGCTGTATTTCTCACGTTTCCCATCAGTATTGAGTCGTCGAGGGTGACCTCGTCTTGCAAGGATTTCCTGAGCTTGTGAAAAGACTTCTTCTGAAACAATTGATTCGTGATGGTCTTTAATATAGTATTTATCCTGTTCTCCAAAATTCTCCAGACGTCGCTTAGATATTGGGTCTACGGTAAATGTTTTTCCGAGGAGCAGATCCCCCTTATATTTTTCGTTTTTTATGATGTTGATTACAGTGGATGGGGGCCACTTCGTATGTCCTCTTTTGGTTTTGTAACCAAGGTTTTCAAGTTCATTTCCTATAATGGTGCATCCTGCACCTTCGATATACCGCTGAAAAATGTACCGTACAATTTTGGCTTCTTCCTCATTTACCGTCAGGGTTTTATCCTCTGGATGATAGTCATAACCCAGACAACCCTGGAAACCGACCATCTCACCACGCTGCATTTTCATATGGAGACCTTTTTTTACGTTCGCTGAAATGTTTTCGACTTCCTGCTGTGCAACCGAGCTCAAAATAACCAACAGCAATTCGCCATCCATGGTAAGTGTATTGATGTTTTCCTCTTCAAAAAAGACAGCAATATTCTTTTCTTTCAGCATACGGACATAGCGCAACGTGTCAAGTGTGTTTCTGGCGAAGCGAGAGATAGACTTGGTGATAATCATATCTATTTCGCCATTCATACAATCATTAATAAGCCGTTGAAAATCCTCCCTGTTTTTAATCTGTGTTCCTGTGATAGCCTCGTCAGCATAAATACCAGAAAAGACCCATTCGCTTTTGGATTTGATAAACTCAGTGTAATGTTGAACCTGTGATTTGTAGCTGCTGAGCTGATCCTCACTGTCTGTGCTTACACGACAATAAGCGGCTACACGTAGTCGTTCAATTTCCTGACCATGCCCTCGACGAGGAGCGGTAGTGCCTTGTCCTTTAATAATTTCAACTGTTTTCATAATCACTTTCCTCACTGTGTGTACTAACCATAGTATATTTTACATCACATTGAGGGATTGATTGAATCGATAGCTCAGAAATTACATTGAATTTTTCCATCAGCTTTATTCTGACTTTATCATATTCAGATTGTGTGATTAATTTATTGCTAAGAAGGCGACTCAACATAGCTAATTGAAGGCTGTATCTAATAAGGGGATTTGCTCCTTTTGGTTCAGATTTCTCTATATGGGTATTCATTTCAATAGATTTGCTTCAGTTATGATTTTAAAACGGACAACGGCTTGGACTAACCGCGAGATTAGCTGAGCTTCTATTTCCGGATCTGTTATCATGATTAAGAAACCTTCTTCATCTCTGACATTTCGTCTGGATAAGTATGCTATGTATGGATTGAAATGGACGATAACTTGATCCATTGCAGTCGGGTCCCCCTGTACGGCACAGATAATCACTGGGTATGGAATCAATCTGTTTGTTGGTGTAGGATCGTCTTCAAATGTCCGGACAGTCATGAGCGATTTTTTCCAAATCATGCTTAAGTTTTTCTAAAGCAGAAGCCCGCCAGTTCTGGATAGTACTTCTCGGAATCTTTGTTATCT
>JAAYDB010000139.1 GCA_012729475.1 Bacteroidota bacterium | reverse complement strand
TTTCAACGCAATTAAAAAACAAAGCCTTTCCCGCCGGTTGGCGGGGAAAGGCTTTTTCTGTTTTGGGTGGAAGATGGGATTCGAACCCACGACCTTCGGAACCACAATCCGACGTTCTAACCAACTGAACTACATCCACCGTGTAAGGAATGCAAAAGTAGCTTCAAAATTTTTATTCACAAAATTTTAAAATTATTTTCTGCTCCTTACGTTCAATAGTTATCTTTGATCGTTTGTAAGCACGACAATGACAGGATGGTATAGTCAGGGAGAAAAAAACTTTGACAAAATAAAGGATAAGGTTTGAAAAGGTTAAAGTTAATAGATAATATATCCGGGCTGCAAATATTCCAGCTGATAAAGTTTACAGTATTCCTCATTATCAGTATTGTATTTACAAAAAGCCATCTCTCCAGAACAGAAATCGGTCAGTGGGAGATGTTCCTTTTTATTGCAGGTTTAATAACTTTCTTCTGGGTTACCGGGATAATACAATCTCTCCTTCCTCTTTACCACAGGAACCGTACTTTCAGAAGTCCCGGATCTGAAAAGTCCCAAAAATCGCCGGAGATATTCAATACCTTTTTGTTGCTGTGTATCTTCAGTCTCTTTTTCTTTGTTGCAGGCCATTCCATTAAAAATCATTTCTCAGTATTTCATTTTTCCGGTAATGTACCCTACCTGAACCTGCTCCTCCTTTATATTCTTTTAAGTAGTCCGGTATGTCTGATAGAGTACATATATCTTCTTAAAAACCGGTCTTACCGGATCCTTCAATATGCTACGTATACTTTTTCTGCACAGCTCCTGCTCATATTAGTACCTGTTCTGCTGGGGAAGGATATTATATGGTCTATTTACGGGCTGCTGCTGATAACAGCTTTCAGATGGGTCTGGCTGATTATGCTGCTGCGGAGATATTCGGAGATGAGGATTTCTCCGGAGTATATGAAGGAACACCTTTACCTGGGGGCTCCTCTTATTATAGCTGCCCTGATCAGCGGATCAGCACAGTATGTTGACGGGATAATTGTGTCGGCAGTATATCGTGATCCTGAAATGTTCGCATGGTTCCGGTACGGAGCAAAGGAATTTCCTCTGGTTCTCCTTCTGGCTAACGGTCTCAGTAATGCAATGCTGCCGGAATTCTCGACACGCTCCATGATGAGAGAGTCGCTGGCGAAGATTAAACTGAAATCAACAAAACTTATGCACCTGCTCTTCCCGACAATGATGGTTATAATGTTTTTCGCCAGATGGTTCTATCCCAGATTGTTTAACCCCGAATTCCATAAGAGTGCAGGGATATTTATGGTGTATACATTACTCATAATACCCAGACTTGTGTTTCCTCAGACAATAATAGTGGGAAGGAAAAAAACCCATATCACACTTATCTCTGCCGTTATAGAAATAATAGTGAATATCCCCTTAAGCCTGCTTATGGTTAAATGGGGTTATGGTATTGTAGGTATTGCTCTGGCGACATTCGTCGTTTATTGTATCGACAAGATTTTCCTCATAGTATACGTATGGGTAAAGATGAAAATCAAACCTTCAGAATATATTCCACTGAAGATATATGCTGTTTATTCAATTCTCCTTTCCATAATTTTCCTTTTGGTCGACCGCAGAATAGTTGAAATCTGATTGACCTGAGCCAGTAGAAAAAATCTCTTATATTTGTAACTGAGGCAGCTTTTATACAATACGTTAAAATATATAATATCAGATATATACAGGATGGATATTATTGAAGTTTCAACAAAGCGAGAACGAAGGGAGTTTATTGATTTACCAAAGAGATTATACCGGGATGATCCATACTGGGTTTGTCCCCTGGATTCTGAGATTGAAAATGTATTTGATCCTGCCAGAAACCATGCTTTCCGCGACGGGGTGGCGAAGCGCTGGATACTGAAAGATGGCAAAACAACAATTGGTCGTGTGGCAGCTTTCATTGACAGAAGACGGTCTGCAGCAAATAAACAACCGACAGGCGGCATGGGGTTCTTTGAAGTGGAAGAGAACAGAGAAGCAGCTTTTGTCCTTTTCGATACAGTCCGCCAATGGCTCTATTCCGAAGGAATGGAAGCTATGGATGGACCTGTTAATTTCGGTGAGAACGATAACCACTGGGGACTCCTCGTTGAAGGATTTATGCAACAGGCATACGGAATGCCCTACAACAAAAAATGCTACAGAGACTTCTTTGAAGCCTACGGCTTTAAAAACTATTTTGAACAGTATTCAAACCATAGAAGTGTCCGTAATGAAAAGAATGAGATAGTGGTGTTTCCCGAACGCTTTATGAGAATAGCAGAACGTATATCAAAACGCCCCGGATATAGTTTCAGACATTTTCAATTCAGAGAAAGCAAAAAATTCATTGAAGATATATGTGAAATATACAATTCCACATGGATTTACCTTAAAGACGATTTCACTCCTATTGACCCAGTTATCCTGGAAGAATCTCTCAGAAAGGCAAGGATGCTTATTGATGAAGAACTTATCTGGTTTGCTTACCTGGATAATAAGCCGGTAGGTTTTTTTGTGATTTATCCTGATGCAAATCAGATCTTGAAATATTTCAACGGGAAAATGAATCTCCTGAATAAGATCAGATTCTTGTATTTGAAGCGTAAAGGCGTTATTACCAGGGCAAGGGCTGTTGTTGGTGGAGTACATCATGAACACCAGAATAAAGGTGTTGAATCGGCAATATTTTTCAAATTGTATCAGGCATTTAAAAAGAAAGAATGGCTTAAAGAGCTCGAATTATCATGGGTTGGAGACTATAATCCTAAAATGTCGGCATTGTATGACGCTCTTGGAGCTGTGAGAGCAAAAAAACACATTACCTACAGGTATATGATCAATGATAAGATTCCTTTTAAAAGGTATGTGGACGAACTAGCAGAAAAAGAACAAGATACGGCTCAGAGTGCATTGACCAGATAATTATTTAATCAATAAATATTGGAATTTAACAGGAGTTCATTAATTTTGCACTCCTTAAATAACAGAATTTTAGAGAGAAATATAAAAGTATACAGCAATGAAAAAGGGAATACATCCGGATAATTACAGGTTTGTTGTTTTTCAGGATATGTCGAATGGTTCTTCTTTCCTGAGTAAATCAACAGCCTCTTCTAAGGAAAATATTAAATGGGAAGACGGTAATGAGTATCCTCTTATTAAACTTGAGATATCTAATACATCGCATCCTTTTTATACCGGAAAGATGAAGCTGGTTGATACCGCAGGGAGGGTTGATAAATTTATGAACCGTTACAAAAACCACGTTAACAAGAAGAAGACAGCAGAAAATGCTGAATAGATAGTATCAGGGTGTTGCTCAGACACCCTTTTTTTTTCTGATTATCACTATCCGATACTTTTGGCATAATGATTGAATATCCGGTGAACAACTGATATTCTAAAATATTCAGTAATTTTAACATGCATTTGGAGAGAGAGATTATATGGAGAAAAAAACAAGAAAATCTTTAACTCAGCTCGTACTCCCTGATATTATTGACAGTGAGGGGGATATAGTACCTATTATAGCTGATGGAGATGATTTTGATCTTGAAGACACTGATTTGCCTGAGACTATTCCCGTTCTGTCCTTACGTAACACAGTCCTTTTCCCGGGTGTGGTACTTCCAATATCCATTGGCAGGCCGCGTTCTGTTCAGCTCATAAAGGATGCCTACAAAGGGGACAAGATTGTGGCTACTGTTGCACAAAGAGATCCGGATATAGAAAATCCTGGTTATGAAGACCTTCATTCAGTAGGTGTTATTGGTCAGATAGTCAAACTCCTGGAGATGCCTGACGGCTCAACTACTGCAATAATACAGGGACGGAAAAGAATAATGCTGAGTGAACTGGTATCTTCCGATCCATATTTCATTGCAAGGGTAAAACCCATGCCTGAAAGAAAACCCGAACCAGACAGCAAGGATTTTGATGCAATTGTGGGATCACTTAAAGACCTGTCTCTTAAAATTATTAAAATAAATCCGAATATTAGTCCTGAGGCCTCCTTTGCCATAAAGAATATTGAAAACAATACTTATCTGATAAATTTTATCTGTTCAAATACCGATGTAAAAGTCCAGGATAAGCAGAAACTACTTGAAAAGAATAGTATCAGAGACAGAGGATATATGTTGCTGGAATACCTTGTTCAGGAGATACAGGTACTGGAATTAAAAAACGAATTACAGTCGAAAGTCAAGAGCGATCTTGATCAGCAACAGAGGGAGTTTCTTCTTCATCAGCAGATGAAAACCATTCAGAACGAGTTGGGAGGCAGTCCCCTTGAAAAGGAAATAGAAGAATACAGGAAAAAGGCTGAAGGGAAAAAATGGACTGAAGAGGTAGAAAAAATATTTAACAAGGAACTGGATAAACTGGTGAGGCTCAATCCTGCCGCTGCCGAATACTCAGTGCAGGTCAATTACATACAGACGCTGCTTGATATTCCATGGGGTGAATATACAAAAGACAACCTGGATCTGGTATACGCCCGGAAAGTCCTTGACAATGACCATTTCGGACTTGACGATGTAAAGGAAAGAATACTTGAACATCTTGCTGTACTAAAGCTTAAAGGCGATCTTAAATCACCTATTCTATGTCTTCACGGTCCTCCGGGTGTGGGTAAGACATCTCTGGGTAAGTCGGTGGCAAAAGCGCTGGGAAGGAAATATGTCAGAATGTCACTCGGTGGTTTGCATGATGAAGCAGAAATAAGAGGACACAGGAAAACTTATATAGGAGCTATGCCCGGCAGGATAATACAAAATATCAGAAGGGCAGCATCTTCAAATCCGGTTTTTATCCTCGATGAGGTTGATAAAGTAGGACAGGATTTCAGAGGTGATCCTTCATCAGCTCTTCTGGAAGTACTGGATCCTGAACAAAACAGTACTTTTTTCGATAACTTTCTTGAGATGGAATACGATCTCTCAAAGGTTCTCTTTATTGCTACCGCCAATACTCTTTCAACTATCAGTCCGGCACTGAGAGACAGGATGGAAACGATAGAGTTAACAGGTTATCTTGTTGAAGAGAAGCTTGAGATAGCCCGGCGTCATCTGTTGCCCAGACAGCTTGATAATCATGGGGTAAAAGCCGGTCAGCTTTCTATCCCTGATAATGTTATGGAGAAACTTGTTGAGAATTATACCCGGGAATCGGGAGTACGCGAACTTGACAAGAAACTGGCAAAAATAGTAAGGGTTACTGCAAAAAATATTGCTTCGGGCAAAAAATATGACCCTGTTATGTCACCTGATATTCTGGGGTCTATACTGGGACCTACAAAATATAACCGGGATATATATGCTGGTAACGATCAGGCTGGTGTAGTAACCGGACTGGCATGGACTGCAGCAGGAGGAGAGATACTTTTTGTGGAGACAAGTATCAGCAGGGGAACAGGGAAACTAACTCTGACAGGCAACCTGGGAGAAGTAATGAAGGAATCGGCAGTAATAGCACTTGAATATCTTAAATCCAATGCAGCACTGTTGGATCTGCCGGATACTTTTTCGGAGAAATGGAATATTCATATTCATATTCCGGAAGGGGCTATTCCCAAGGATGGTCCGTCAGCCGGCATTACTATGGCAACTTCTATTGCTTCTGCTTTTACTCAGAGAAAAGTTAAGAAGTACATGGCTATGACCGGAGAGATCACTCTCAGGGGCAAGGTTCTTCCTGTAGGAGGAATAAAAGAGAAGATACTGGCAGCTAAAAGGGCAAGTATACGTGATATTATACTGTCATCGGAAAACAGAAAAGATGTGGAAGATATAAAAGATATCTATATCAAAAAGCTGAAATTCCATTATGTCGACACTATCATGCAGGTTTTGCATCTAGCTCTTTTAAAACAAAAAGTCAACAATGCAAAGAAAATAACATTTGAATGAAGAAAATTGCAGTATTCCCCGGATCTTTCGATCCTTTTACAATAGGACACGAGGGTGTCGTTAACAGGGCCCTGGTGCTTTTTGATGAGATAATAATTGCAGTTGGGGCTAATGCATTGAAAAAGAGTTACTATACGCTTGAGACAAGGAAGAAAATGATATCAAAAGTTTTCAGTCATGAGCCAAGAATAAAAATTGATCATTACGAAGGACTGACTGTTGATTATTGCGTAAAAAACGGAGCTAAATATATTCTCAGAGGCTTACGTACTGCCGCTGATTTTGAATTTGAAAGAGCTATTGCCCAGGTAAATAAGGCATTGATAGATGATATAGAATCGGTATTTCTGCTCACTGTACCGGAACATGCATCAATTAATTCCACTATAGTACGTGATATTATCAGAAGCGGGGGAGATGCCTCTAAATTTGTCCCTGCTGTAATCAACCTGCAAGAATATAAGGGAACCGAAGATTAAGGTCTGAGAGTATATGTATTGATCATGTCTGCCAGTGACAGCCAGGCCCTGTCTTTAATCTGCGATATCTCATCCGGAAAAAGCCAGTGAACATTTGTTATGCCCTCACTGATCTGTGGTTCTGATACCATTTCCCCATTATAACCCATAAGAAACCAGTCAGTCTTTTTCAGATATGAGATACCTTTTTTATTATATGTATGATATTCGGGGTCAAGAGCCTTTATGATCCTGTGACCTTCTATGCCGCATTCTTCACTTACCTCCCTCAGTGCACATTCCTCCGGTTCTTCTCCGGGATCAATATGTCCTTTCGGAAGATCAACCATCCCGTTTTTTTCAATGAAAAGAAAACGTCCTGTACTATGCTTTACAAGTCCACCTGCTGCAAATACTTCCGTGTAATAGATCCTGAATATTTTCCAGATATGCTTTATATTCGGACCATATACATTAATGGAGCTGAATACAGGATCTGACTGAAATTCAGATATTATTCTGTAAAATTCTTTTGTATCATGAAATTTATGGAATAAGCCGTATTTTTGTAGCCGGTCAGGTTCAGAACTGAAGAGGATAAATCTGTTTTCAAAATATACTTTATACATATTTCTTATGATGACTAGCGAAAAAAAAATAGCCGAATATCTATTACAAATTAACGCAATTAAATTACAACCATCAAATCCTTTTACATGGGCTTCAGGCTGGAAATCACCTATCTATTGTGATAACCGTAAAACATTGTCATTTCCGGAAGTCAGGTCTTATGTATGTGATTCATTTGTATCACATATAAACGCACTTTATCCTTTTGCTGAAGTTATTGCCGGAGTGGCCACAGGCGCAATAGCCCATGGAGCACTTGTTGCTGACAGGATGGATCTGCCCTTTATCTATGTGAGATCGGGAGCGAAAGGGCATGGTCTTGGTAATCAGATAGAAGGTTATTTTGAGGCAGGGCAGAAAGTTGTAGTTATTGAAGATCTCATTTCCACAGGAGGGAGCAGCCTCAGCGCCGTTAAAGCACTAAAAGAAGCTGGTTGCGAAGTACTGGGTATGACCGCAATTTTTACCTATGAGTTTAAAAAAGCATCAGGCAACTTTGCTGCAGAGAACTGTAATCTCAATACTCTGAGTAATTATTCAGTGCTTATCGAAACAGCATTACAGACAGGATACATTAGCGAAGCAGATGTAGAAACCCTTAAAGCCTGGAGAAAAGATCCTTCAGTGTGGGGTGTGGATTAATCATTTAATAAAAGTAAAACAATGAGTGCCGTTTCAACATATGAAAGCCGCCCGGGAATATTACACAGTCCGGTTGAAGATATTTATGATTTTGTGACTGATATACGTAATTTTAAGCAGTTTATTCCGGCAGGTTCATTCAGCGATATTAAGGTTGACCGCGATTCCTGCAGCTTTAGTGCAGGTATGCTCGGAGAGATCAGTCTTAAGATTAGTGAAAAACTGAACCCCGGACAGGTGGTTTTTTCGGGCTACGCCAGACAGGTAAATGATTTCTCAATTAATCTTGATCTGAAAGAATCAGGACAGGGAAAGTCTGAAGTAAGAGTTTTTCTGTCTGCAGCAATGAACCCTATGCTCAGGATGATGGCAGAAGAACCGCTGAAACAGTTTCTGAACAAGCTGATTGACGAGATGGAGAAATTTGATGGATGGAAAAACAGGTTTCAGGGTAAATAATCAATATCCTTAAAAGAATATTTCACTATGCTCCCTTTCTGATCCTCCATTATCAGCTGTCCCTGATCCGAGATTCCTGTAATCCTGCCTTTGAAAGTACACTCTGAACTTTTATAGTTATGCCACTCTTTGTATCTGTATAAAACAGATACATATTCCTGTTTTATTATCTCCCTGTCGCCATAAAGCAACTGTCTGTACCTCTTATCGAGATCGGCAAGCAGTTCCTGAAGAATGACATTAAGATCAAAATCTATTCCGGTGAGGAGTTTCATTGATGCCGGATCGGGTATCCCTGCAGGGAAAACAGTCTGGTTGACGTTCAGTCCTATACCGGCTACAGAACTTTTTATTGATGATCCAAGAATCGAATTTTCAATTAATATACCGGCTATTTTTTTGTCTTCAATGTAAATGTCATTGGGCCACTTTATTGAACAGGAAGGAAGATGTCTTATGACAAAGTCCCTTATCCCAAGAGATAATGATTCGGAAATGATAAATTGTTTTTCGGCTAAAACAGATTGGGGATATAATATTATGCTGAATGTGAGGTTTTTATTCCTTTCGCTTTCCCAGCTGTTTTCACCACAGCCCTTTCCTGAAGTCTGATAACCAGCATACACAACCGTTCCTTCAGGAGGTTCTTCATCACTGATCATTTGTAAAGCTGTCGTATTGGTGGATGACAGAGTGTCATAACATAGAAGTTGTGAGCCTATTGTCATGGTTTTTAAATGATTATCCGGCAGCCCTCTATTGCCGTCGCTGAATGGCCTGGTATTTGATTATGTTGCCGGGAAAGCAAAATTAATTTGTGTTTACAAAAATAAGGATAAAAGTTTGTACTTTTACAAATTGATGTCTAACTGATTATTATTGATGATTAAAAGATCTGATGGTGTTGATGTTCTTTTAGAAAGCGTTGTAAAAGGAATATTTAACAAGAAAGGACACAATGTTCTTAAAATTGATTTGAGGAAGTTCGAGAACAGAATTACTGATTTTTTTATTATATGTAATGGTAATTCTGTCACTCAGGTAGATTCAATATGTGATTCAGTAGAAGATACGGTAAGACAAGATACAGGTGATAAGCCGCTGCATGTAGAGGGACTTGAGAATTGTTATTGGGTTCTTCTTGATTACGGAGATGTTATCGTGCACATATTTCTGCAGGAATACAGGAATTTCTACAATCTTGAGTCGTTGTGGTCTGACGCGGTTTTTGAAGAGATGAAAGATATTAATACATAAATTATTTTTATGGCAGAGAACAATAATAATAATAATAACAATACGACAGATACAGATAAGAAGAACGGTAAGAATGCAAAACCCCGCTTTAATACCAACTGGATTTTTGCTATTCTGGCTGTTTCTATTATTCTCTTTGAAATCATTTTCAGTGGTAATTCGTCACAGAAAGCCACTACGGGAATGGTCAAAGATATGATCTCACATAATGACATTGACCAGCTTATTGTGGTAAATAAAGAAATCGCTGAGATATATCTGACACAGGAGGCTGTAGAATCGGGCCGTTATGAAAATCTTCCCAAGCCGGGAGGAGGTTTGGGCATGCAGGTGCCAAAGCCTCATTACACCTATAATATTGGAGATATCAGTAATTTTGAACCATTTTTTCTTGATACTCAGAGAGAAGAGGGATATGAGGAGGGTCAACTGATATATCCTGAATATGTGACCCGTAAGAATTATTTTGCCGACATTCTGGGCTGGCTTATTCTGCCTATTCTGCTAATTGCTGTCTGGTTATTTATGATGAGACGGATGGCTGGCGGTGCAGCAGGAGGAGGGGCCGGCGGTATTTTCAGTGTTGGAAAATCAAGGGCTCAGATATTTGATAAGGACACTAATGTGAAAATAAATTTTCATGATGTTGCCGGTTTGGAAGAAGCTAAAACAGAGGTGATGGAGATAGTGGATTTCCTCAAGAATCCAAAAAAATATACACAACTGGGAGGTAAGATACCCAAGGGTGCTCTACTTATCGGTCCTCCCGGAACCGGCAAGACCCTTCTCGCCAAAGCTGTGGCAGGAGAAGCTAATGTGCCGTTTTTTTCCATTTCAGGATCAGACTTTGTGGAAATGTTTGTAGGAGTAGGAGCGTCAAGGGTAAGAGATCTTTTCAAGCAGGCAAAGGAAAAAGCTCCGTGTATTGTTTTTATTGACGAGATAGATGCTGTTGGGAGGGCAAGAGGACGAAATGTGAATTTTGGATCGAATGATGAACGGGAGAATACTCTTAACCAGCTTCTTACTGAAATGGACGGCTTTGGAACCAACATAGGGGTTATCATTCTCGCAGCTACCAACAGGGCGGATGTACTTGACAGAGCCCTTCTCAGAGCCGGCAGATTCGACAGGCAGATACATGTTGAATTGCCCGACCTTACTGAACGGGAAGCTATTTTTAAAGTCCATCTGCGTCCGCTTAAGCTGGAGAAAAATTTTGATGTTTCCTTCTTAGCCAGGCAGACACCGGGCTTTTCAGGAGCCGACATAGCCAATGTGTGCAACGAGGCGGCCCTTATAGCAGCCCGGAAAAATAAAAAATTGGTTGAGAGGCAGGATTTTCTTGATGCTGTTGACCGCATAGTAGGCGGTCTTGAAAGAAAGAACAAGATCATCTCTATGGATGAGAAGAAAACAATTGCCTATCATGAAGCCGGTCATGCAACTGTCAGCTGGCTGCTGGAACATGCCAGTCCTCTGGTGAAAGTGACAATTATACCGCGTGGAAGAGCACTAGGAGCTGCATGGTATCTTCCCGAAGAGAGACAAATAACTACAAGAGAACAACTGCTTGATGAAATGGCCTATTCTCTTGGTGGAAGGGCAGCTGAAGAACTAATTTTCGGTAAAATATCAACGGGAGCACTCAGCGACCTGGAGAAAATAACCAAACAGGCTTATGCTATGGTCTCATTCTTCGGAATGAGCGAAGAGATAGGAAATATAAGCTTCTATGATTCTTCCGGCCAGTCAGATTATGGATTTACCAAACCCTATAGTGAGAAGACAGCTGAACTGATAGACAGGGAGGTGAAAATGATTATAGAAGAATCATACGAAAGAGCTAAAGATGTCCTCAGAAAAAATATGAAAGGATTGAGAGAACTGGCAGAATTGTTACTTGAAAGAGAGGTGATTTTCAGCGAAGATCTGGAAAGGATTTTTGGTAAAAGAAAAGCCGATATAAAAAAAGAAAAAGAAGCTTCTGAAGTAGAAAAGGCCAAAAACGAAAAGGATTTGAAAGAAAAAGAAAAGGAACAAACTTCCCCGGCAATCAGTGATGAAAAAGAAATAGCTGTTGTTAAGACAGATACAGAGAATAAGGCAGAGGAAGATATAAGAAAGCCAGAACAAGAAGTAAAAGAAGAAGGCGAACAAAAGAAAGAAAAGAATACAAATGCAAAGTCCGGAAAGAAAAACAAAAATACATCTGACCAGGAAAAATTGTTTCCTGATACTACCGCATGATACAGTTCAATAGAAAAATCCACCAGGTAAATCTCAACTGACTTGAATAATTTTTTCAGACGGACACTAACCGGGGCATGGATAGTAATATTTACCCTTGGAGGATTCTGGCTTCATCCTTTATCATTCTTTCTTACTGGTTTGATAATACTTACAGGATCAATGCTTGAGTATTACAAAATAATTCAGGGCTCAGGGGCAAAACCCAGGATTATCCCCGGTATTATGTCCGGCATGACATCTTATATTATAGCCGCTTTAGCAGCTGCAGGTTATCTGCCTGTACGGTGGCTGGTCCTGCTGATAATACCTGTACCTGTGATTATGATCACTGAATTATTCAGAAAAGAGAACAAACCATTCGATTCACTTGCACATACATTTTTCCCGTTTTTGTATATAGTCCTTCCTTTCGTATTGTTCCCCTTTTCAGCTTTTTTGTACGAGGGTCTCAACCCACTTATAAATATGCCGGACTTATCTTTTTCACCGGGACTGGTTATTGGGTTTTTTATTCTCCTCTGGGCCAACGATACCGGAGCTTATCTTACCGGAATAACATTCGGACGTCACAGGTTAATGGAAAGAATATCTCCTAAGAAGTCATGGGAAGGATTCATAGGAGGAGTGTTAATAAGTGTTGTAGTTGCGTGGGTTTTATCGGATTGGCTGGGTGTCGTTACAAGAGGGCACTGGCTGGTTATTGCTGCAATTGTTTCCTTTGCTGGTACCTGCGGAGATCTGGTTGAATCAATGCTTAAGAGAAGCATGGGAGTAAAGGATTCGGGTTCGGTATTACCCGGCCATGGAGGCTTCCTTGACCGTTTTGATAGTGCTATAATATCCTTCCCTCTTGTCTTTCTTTTTATTTTACTATTTGGATGAATGATGTTATTAATTAGTTTTGTAAACAAAATTTCCGGAAATGAGTATTCATAAAGAAGGATATAAAATTCTGTTTTTCGGATTTTTGATCCTTATATTGCTCAATACTGCTATCTGGATATTCCTGCCTGATAGAGTACTGATAAAATGGGTAATAGGAATATGTACCACATCGTTGTACATCTTTCTTTTTTTCTTCTTCAGATTACCACACAGGAAGATTCAACCCGATCCGGGTCTTATCTATTCACCGGCTGACGGTAAAGTTGTTGTGATTGAAGAGGCAGAAGAAAAGGAGTATTTCAAAGACCTGCGTCTCCAGGTATCTATCTTTATGTCACCCTTTAATGTTCACAGCAACAGATATCCTGTTTCAGGAAAGGTAAAATGGGTAGGCTATCATCCGGGACGTTATATTGTTGCCTGGCATCCAAAGTCATCAGAATTGAATGAGAGAAGTTCTATCGTCATTGAGACGGAAAACGGGAGAGAAATTCTGGTGAGGCAAATTGCCGGAGCTGTTGCCAGAAGGATTAAAACTTATGCAAAAGAAAACCAGATTGTAGAACAGGGAGATGAACTGGGGTTTATAAAATTTGGTTCCCGGGTTGATATATTTCTTCCCTTGGGTACTGAGATTGAGATACCTATTCTTCAGCAGGTTAGAGCTAATAAAACAATAATTGCAAAAATCTCTTAATAATTTGCTTATGAGTGACAAAAAAGATATTAAGATAATAGATATTACAGATGATGTTAAGTGGATCGGAATACTTGATTATGATATCAAGACTTTCGATATAGTAATGACCACAGAATATGGAACTACCTATAACAGTTATTTTATCAATGCTGAAAAGAAGACACTTGTTGAAGTGGCAAAAGAAAAATTTCTTCCTGTCTATCTGGAAAAATTAAAGACACTTACTGATCCTTCTGATATTCAATATATTATTCTTGACCATAC
>JAAYDB010000138.1 GCA_012729475.1 Bacteroidota bacterium | reverse complement strand
TTGCCAATGAACTGGGAATACCTTATGCTGTTGTCGCCATGAGTACCGATTACGATTCCTGGAAAGATGATGAAGATCCTGTTACCTGGGAAGAAGTCCTGAAAGTATTTAATGAAAATGTCACTAATGTCTTACACCTCCTGCTGAAAGTTATCGAAGCGCTGTAACCTGAGTGACAATAACGATAAAAGGAACACTATCTGCCGTATAACATGCCTGCCTTAACTTCAGGTATCACAATACTGCTGACAAATTATTCAGACATTACTACTTCCACCCTTATGCCTTGATTTATAATTTTATGCTTGCAAGGTCGCTGTAAAGTATATTTATTTGAACTTTTATTTTTTTATGCAAAACTGGAAACGTGTATTTGGTATTATATGGACAGGACAATTGTTCTCCACCCTCAGCAGTTCTGTTGTGGGTTATGCTGTAGTATTCTGGCTCAGTATAGAGACGCGGTCAGCTCAGGTTCTTGCTCTCTCCACCATAGCTGTCCTCCTCCCCCAGATGCTTATCGGTCCGTTTACCGGAGTGTTTGTCGATCGCTGGAACCGCAGAAGAACAATGATAATTGCCGATAGCTTTATAGCAGTATGCACTCTCATAATGGCTATGCTTTTTATCAAGGGTAATGTAAAAATATCATTTGTCTATCTCTTACTGGTGATGCGTTCTGTAGGAAGTGCTTTTCACGTACCTGCAATGCAGGCTTCAATTCCTTTACTGGCCCCTGAGTCTGAACTTATGCGAATATCAGGGATCAATCAGATAATACAGTCGGTGAGTGTTATTGCAGGCCCGGCACTCGCAGCCCTGCTGATAAGCATTCTAAATATGACATGGGTGCTTATGTTCGATGTTATCGGAGCGCTGATAGGGATAATATCCCTCCTGCTGGTTTATATCCCCGATCCTCCGCGTAAAGACATAGCTGTTACTCCCAGTGTTATTCGTGAACTGAAAGAAGGATTTTATGAAATATATAAACACTCCGGATTATTATGGCTTTTCGTTATTATCCTGGCAGCACACTTTTTCATAATGCCTGTGTCAGCCCTTTTCCCTCTCATGACTATCAATCATTTCAATGGTGGCACATACCAGATGAGTATTGTTGAAGTTGCATGGGGCTTGGGTATGCTGGCCGGAGGAGCTCTTCTGGGAATAAAAAAGATCAAAGTGAGCGAAATAATGATGATAAATGCAACTTTCCTCATCCTGGGACTTACATTCTTTTTCTCGGGAATATTGCCCGAAAGCGGTTTCTGGTTCTTTACCGCTCTGACACTGATAGGAGGTATAACCATGGCATTATTCTCTTCTGCTTTCACTGTGGTTATTCAGACCCATGTCGATAAAGCAATACTGGGAAGAGTTTTTTCACTCTATGGCAGTCTGACGCTATTACCCTCCATGCTGGGTTTACTTCAAACGGGATATGTGGCAGATGTCATCGGCATCCCTAACGCATTTATTATAGCCGGTATTGCTATTGCCGCTCTGGGAACCACAGCCTTCTTTATTCCGGCACTGAAAGCAATGGCAGTAAAAACGGTAACTGAATTGCCCGGAAAATTGTAATTTAGTATTGTATTTATACCTTTAAATACTATACCTATAGTTTAAAACAATATTAATATTTCACATCCCGGATCCTTTAATAATATTTCGTTTACAACATATTAAAAATCACAATGATGAAAAAAATAACAGGGCTGTTACTGCTTAGCCTGGTCTTTTCCTCTTTATCAGCACAGAGACCTCCGTTTTATAAAAATTTCACTGTATCGGTTTATGCACGGGCTTACGAGGTACAGGATATGGCTGATCAGAAAAAACTAAAAGAAACCTGGGATCTTATAAGTCGTCAGGTTAAGATTGATAAGATATATCTTGAGACACACCGTGATAAGCTTATCGTTGACGAAAAGACTCTTGAATTGGCAAAAAACTTCTTCCGTTCCAAAGGTCTGGAAGTAGCCGGAGGTATCACCTACACTATTGACGAAAGTAATAATTTTGAGACTTTTTGTTATTCCAATCCCGAACACAGGGCTTTGGCAAAAGAGATAGCCGAATATACCGCAAAACATTTTGATGAATTTATTCTTGATGATTTTTTCTTCACGAGCTGCAAATGTGATTTATGCATTGAGGCAAAAGGAGATATGAGCTGGACTGATTTTCGGCTTAAGCTTATGACAGAAGCTGCACGTGATCTAATCATCAACCCTGCCAAAGCAGTCAATCCGGATGTTAAGGTAGTGATCAAATATCCCAATTGGTATGAGCATTTTCAGGGACTGGGTTTTAATCTGGAGACAGAACCCGGTATGTTTGACGGTATCTACACAGGCAATGAGACACGAGATGCCATCAGTTCGGATCAGCATCTCCAGCAATATGAGAGTTATCTTATATTCAGATATTTTGAAAACATTGCTCCCGGCCGTAACGGAGGCGGATGGGTTGATCCGGGAGGAGCTAATTATCTGGACCGTTATGCTGAACAGTTCTGGCTCACTCTTTTTGCCAAAGCTCCGGAAATAACAATGTTTGACTACAGACAGCTTCAATCGGCAATACGTCCCGGTCAGCGTGGACCCTGGCAGGGAAAGGGGACAAGCTTCGACTATGATGAGATGATGAAAGCCTTCAGGCTGCCTGATGGGACTGAAGTACAAGCTTCCACTATTGCCAGGGCAGCAGGAATCACTTTTGAGAAAGTTGATAAATTCATTGGCTTGCTTGGCAATCCTGTCGGACTTAAGAGTTATCGTCCACATCATGCAACGGGTGAAGATTTTCTTCATAACTATCTTGGTATGATTGGCATCCCAATGGATCTCTGTCCTGAGTTTCCTGACGACGGGCAAATGATACTTCTGACTGAGTCAGCAGCTTTTGACCCGCTGATAGTCAGAAAAATAACAGAACGGATCGAATCAGGAAGGAATGTCATGATAACCTCAGGTTTGCTTAAAGCTCTTCAGGGAAAGGGTATTGAAGATATTGCCGAGATCAAATATACCGACAGGAAAGCGTTGGTAAAAGAATTCAAGGCAGGATGGGGAAAAATGGTCAGTTCATCACAGGAAATCCTTATTCCGCAGATCACCTATCTCACAAATGATTCATGGGAAGAAGTATCAGCTGTCAGA
>JAAYDB010000137.1 GCA_012729475.1 Bacteroidota bacterium | reverse complement strand
TCCATGACACCGGAGGTGTCAACATCCAGTAGCCCGGGTTCCACCCCGGGAAAGGTGCATTACATCATAACAACAACCCTGGGAGGGTTGACTTCAAAATGACATCCTGACTGACGGTAGCTTTTCCCCGGTTGAAAAAGTTGAAGAAGTTAAAGGGTGTTGAAACAGTTTTATTGCCACTGCCCCGGTGGAACCTGTACTATTGGAAGTCCAGCCCTCCGGGGTTTTTCTTATGTATGACGATATTTTCGGGAGTATTGAAAGTTCAGATTCCTGGTATCAGAAAACCAATACCCTGACTTTAGCATCCTGGCAGGAAGGAACAAGATGATTACTGATATGGGTTTAATAGTCTGTGAAACAAAGCTATGTAGTCTCTGCACGCCAGCCCCCCCTCCCCAAAAGAAGGCTTAACAAGCTGCTATACATGGCATTGTACTACATGGCACAAAAATTTTCCCATGTACAGTGGAAGCATATGATACTTATCAATATATTAAGTCTTTAGAATGCGCGGGCAAAACTGCTCTTATCTATCCAACATTCAATATTACAATCAGCTATAAGTACTGAACAAAACCTTCCATGTTTGTACGGATCTTATACACCCAATTATAACTGACTATATACAGGGTTTTCATATCATCATCACCAAAACAGAGACTGACAGGAAAATTCGGAAGGTTTATCATTCCGATAAAGTCACCTTCCTGATTAAAGATCTGAACTCCATAGTAAGTAGCTACATACAGATTACCTTTTTTGTCGATTGCCATTCCATCGGCACTTGTTGATCTGCCCTGTCTGTCAAGCACATTTTCAGTAAGAAATAATCTGGCAAACTGACGGCCGTTACTTATTGTCCCGTCTTCATTCACATCATAAGCCCAGATATAGTTATCCTTATCGGTATTAACAGGATACCATGATTCATTGTCATAGGTATTATTTATATACAATGTCTTACCATCGGGAGACAGAATAACACCATTTGGCATTGCAAATTCATTAGGTTCGACTATTCTTGTCATTTCGCCTTTTGGAGAGATATAATAAACTGTCCGTCCGGGCTGATTCTTGACAGCATCAGGTGTAAACTGGGGATCTGTAAAATATATGCCGCCTTTGGCATCAGTAATGATATCATTAGGGCCGTCGAGTGGTTTGCCGTTGTAAGAGTCAGCTACAACTCTTACTATTCTCCCTCCGGTTGTCATTTCAACAACCCTGTGGCCCAGCATATCGCAAACGAGCAGATTCCCGTTCCGGTAGGGATACAGACCGTTGGTCTGCATTCTTCCTCTGGTAATATTTCTGTAAGTACCATCAGGGTCCATTTCAACTGTTGAACTTTTTCGGGGGTCTCCGTTCCAGTCCTGATCAAAATACATATTTGAGAAATATATCTTTCCGTTCATCCATTTTGGTCCTTCAGCGAAAGTAAGTCCGGGTTCTGTTTTAGTTCCGTCAATTACTAACTCCAGTTCAGCATCTTTGGGAATGATATTATGGTAAGCTTCCATCCTTGCTTTTTCTTTTTCGGAATAGTCATTCCTTGCAGGCCAGAAAATATCCACAGCATCGCAACCCAGGGGACCAATTTTTGCTCCGTGAACCATATTGCCTGGAATGAGCACCACACTGTTTTCTGACATGTCCTGTTCAGTATCAAGCAGTATCTCGCTGCATCCTCCACGCAATACCAGCATTGTTTGTTCTTCAGGATGTATATGGTGGGCAAACAATGCTCCGGGATCCATGGAAATAAAGCTTATCTGCATATTTCTTCCGGTCACAAGCCTTGAATTTGAACCTTCGACCAACTCAGTAAGTTGCAGATCATACAGATCATAAACCTTATCCGGTGTAATATTCGGGACAGATAGGTTTTTAAGATCCACAGCCTCCTCAGGAATATTGGCAACACCGGTTTTTTCAAGATAATCAATACGGACAGGGCTATATACTTCAAGAAGTTTTGCTCCTGAAGGGCCAGCTTTTACTGCATTCTTGCTTCCTTTTTCAAGATATACAAAATCAATCCTTGGTGTAAGGCTGTGAGTTCCATCAGGTTCTTCTCTTTTTCTTGATATCATATTAATGAAAGATCCGTCAATAAGCTGATCTATCGTCCCTTCCAGGACAAAAACCAACCTGTCTGAAGCAAGTGTTTCTTCTTTTATCTCTGCTCCCGGTTCAAGTTCAAGCAAGGCTGTCATTGTGCCGCTTCCCCAGTATAGTCTGGCGCTCACGCCGGGAGACAGCTCAGTGGCAGCTATATTGTCAAGACTGCTTACCTTACCGGGTTCAAGATTCGATGATATTTTTGTTTTTGGTAACCCAGGGATTTTCCTTTCTGTCAAAGCATATTCCTTTATCAGATCCTTGTTTGTCTTCTTCCAGTCAGGTGAAGAAGAACACCTGATAAAAAAGATAGCAACCAGGACCAAAAGGCCGGGTAAAATGAGTCGTCTTATCGTCTTTTTCATAGTTTATTTATATTAAATTGATCCCTATTAATTAAAAAGTTCCACCTTCAAAGATAGTATTTCCTGTTGAACTTTCATTTAGCTGGCAATCAGACTAACCTTCATATTATAACTGATTGATAATTTTCATCTGACTGGTAAAATAATATATAAAATCATTGACTCATGTTGAAAATAAATGTAAATTTAAAAATGATTATTAAATGTAAATTTTACATTTATAAAAATACAGGCATCCTTCCAATAAATCAAAACCTATTACAATGAAAACCTTACGATTTGTTTTTTTATTTGTAATTTTTTCCGGATTTATTTCCGGTAACCTTTTTTCACAGGAGACAGCTGTCATCAAGATTGACCCTGATCGTACAATAGGGAAGATAGACCCAAACATCTATGGAGCATTTCTTGAATCGATGGTTGCGTACAGGGGTATTTACGATCCTTCATCCAAATTTGCTGATGAGAATGGTTTCAGGCAGGATTACATTGATCTTATGAAAGAGCTTAATATACCAGTTGTCAGATGGCCGGGGGGTAATGTTGCATCGGGGTATAACTGGGAGGACGGAATTGGTCCTAAAGATCAGCGTCCGGCAAGACAGGAATTAGCATGGCATTCGATTGAAACGAATCAAATGGGAACAGATGAATATGTAAAATTCTGCAAGCTTATAGGAGCAGAAAATTTTGTTTGTATCAATGCCGGAACAGGAACTCTTGACGATGCAAGGCACTGGGTTGAATATTGCAACTTCCCTCAAGGAACGTATTATTCTGATCTGAGACGAAAGTACGGAAATGAAGAGCCATATAAAATAAAGTATTGGGCCCTTGGAAACGAGATTGATGGTCCCTGGCAGATGGGCTATAAAAACAAAGAGGATTATGTCAAGTTTGCCATTGAGGCAGCAAAGCTGATGCAGTGGGCCGATGAAGACATAAAGTTAATTGCCTCAGGTTCTTCAAATTACCCTTTGGTCACCTCGAATTACGATCCTGCCGACGGATGGATTGACTGGAATTATTATGTTCTTGACAATATGGTTGGATATATTGATTATATCTCTATCCACCGGTATGCTAATCAGGCACTCCGGGGAATAGGAGATGAGGGGTTTTCCAACCTGATGTCATTGGGCCTGGAGATTGATCAGAAGATAGAAATTGTACAGAAACTCATTGAAACGGTAATGGCCAAATCAGGATCTGACAGACCTGTTTATATATCATTTGATGAATACAGTGCACGTGGGAATGGTCTTATCGGGCCATTGATGCTTG
>JAAYDB010000136.1 GCA_012729475.1 Bacteroidota bacterium | reverse complement strand
TTGTTTCTTCATTCATAGTAAATTTTACAGCTCCGAGAAAGAGGGACACGATCTCTTTTTTGAAAACCACTATTGTACTAAGTACTGTTGCCCCGTGTACAGCAACAGTGAAATAAAAATTCATTTCCGGATCAACACCGAAAAGTGTTTTTGCAATTTCAAGATGTCCTGAACTACTGACAGGCAGGAATTCCGTAAGTCCCTGGATCAGGCCAAGGACGATAGCTTCAATCCAATTCATATTCTGAGGTATAAAAAATAAAGTAGCTTTTGTATGAAAAGCGGCAAATCATTTGACAATAGACAGACATAGGCTTGCCGGGAACAGACCGTTTAATGTGAGCTGTTAATTTTCTTTGGGTTTTTTCATGATAGCCCATATCTCAAAGACAAATCCTGCCAGGACAACGATGGGGGCGAGTGTTATTCTTCTAAAACTGAAAATTTCCTCACTAAACTCATCAGGACTGTCGGCTTTTCCCCCCAGCATAAGCAGGAATCCGATTACTATAATAGCGAAACCGATAGCCAGTAAGCGGTAGTTCTCGCGGCCGAGAGCAAAATTCAGTTTTTCTTTTTCTTCGATCTTTTTACCCATAATGTTTAATAATATAGTTTGTCTTCCGAAATGCTCAGATACCTGTTAACTGAAAACCAAGTTGATATAATATTTATAATAATCCCTGTCAGTATTAGTACAGCACCAAGCAGAACAAGCAGTTCGGTACTCTCGAAAGTAAACATCATAAAAAATTCTTTCTCAATAAGATATAGCAGTGCCATAAGGAGTGTGATAGCAATGAGTGCAGCAAGGAAGCCGTGAAAAGCACTCTGAAGAATAAAAGGTCTTCTGATGAATGCCCGTGTTGCTCCTACAAGCTGCATAGTCCTTATAAGAAACCGCTTTGAATATACAGATAATCTTATTGTATTGTTAATAATAGTAATTGAAATAAGAAAGAGAAATGAGCTGACAACCAGAAGAAACAGGCTAACCTTCTTTACATTTTCATTTATCAGGAAAAGAAGTGATTCAGGTACCAGTATTTCTTTCACAAAAGGATATTGAAGAATGTACTTCTCTATTTTGGAAACACTGTCGGGTACTGTATAGGATGAAAGCAGATAAACATCAATTGAAGGTGGCAAAGGATTATCTCCCAGAAAAGTAATAAAATCTTCTCCCAGTTCTTCTGTCATATTAGCGGCTGCTTCTTCCTTTGACACATATTCAGTTGACTTAACATAATGCTTGGCATCAAGATCTTTCTGAAGCATACGGATATCTGCCTCTTTGGTATCATCTTTCAGCCAGACAGAAAAAGAGAGGCTTTCCCGGAAATAGTCCGACAATTCTTTGGCATTTATCAGAACAAGCCCCAGAATACCCAAAAGAAATAATACGAGAGACACACTGACGATAAGAGTGAGATATGAACTCCTTAGTTTTGCTTTTGATGCTCCGCTATCATTTTTTTTCATACTGTCCGCCGAATTTACCCGTTGAATATTTCCCGGAGAAACAAACGATACACCTGTGATCAGTTGTCTGACTATTCTTCAACCTCTGTCATCCATCCGAACTCGTCAGGTTCATCGCCATTTTGTATCCCTGTAAGTTTATTATACAGCATCATTGTGGCTTTACCTGGTTTTCCGTCTTTACAATATTCATAAGTTATGTTCTCACCCGGATCAAATATCTTTCTTATAGGACTTATAACTGCTGCTGTCCCACAGGCCCCGGCTTCTTCAAATGTTGAAAGTTCTTCAACCGGAATTTTTCTTCTTTCAGTCTTCATTCCCATCCTGTCAGCCAGAGCAATAAGGCTCATATTCGTTATTGAATTAAGAATAGACTCTGATTTCGGTGTTATATAAGTATTATCCTTTATGCCGAAAAAATTTGCCGGTCCGCATTCATCAATATATTTCTTCTCCCTGGCATCCAGGAATATTACAGTAGAATAGCCTCCTTCTTTGGCGGTCATCTGAGCTCTCAGACTGGCAGCATAATTCCCTCCGACTTTATATATGCCTGTCCCCAGGGGAGCTGCCCTGTCAACATTTCTACATATCATTGTATCTACAGGGGTAATCCCTCCTTTGAAATATGGCCCGACAGGTGTCACAAAGACAATAAAAGTATATTCCGAAGATGGTTTAACACCCAGGTCTGCACCACTTCCAAAAAGAACAGGCCTGATATATAGAGTAGCGCCTGAACCATAGGGTGGAACATATTTTTTGTTGAGGGCCACTGTACGGAAAATTGCTTCCCTGAATAATTCCATGGGTAAAGGTGCCATCTTTATCCCTTCAGCAGAAAAAATAAGCCTCCTGGCATTTTCTTCCCAGCGGAATAAACGAATTTTCCCATCCCTGCACCTATAGGCCTTCATACCTTCAAAGGCTTCCTGTCCGTAATGTAATACAGTAGCTGCAATATGAATATTTAAATGCTCCGAAGATGATACTTCCAGATCACTCCATTTACCATTCTTATAATAACACCGGATATTATAGTCTGTCTTATAATAACCGAAAGGCAAATTTTTCCAGTCTGAATTTTCCATTAGAGTAATATTTATTAACGCTGTAAAAATACATTTTTAAAATCTATTCTTCTCATTTTTCCCCGCAGAATATGACTTATTCCATCCTTTCAACGAGTGAAGTAATCTGTTGATCAACACTCACACTCCTTAATAATTTTGCTGTGTTAGTAATAAACTCATGATCCCGGAGCATTTTCTTTTGTTTCTCTATCCACCGGAGCCTGTCATCTACCTTACCGTATTCCGATTCCTCCCTGAATAATTTTTCTGTCAGCTTTATATAATCCAGTCTGCCCAGATAATCATACCTGGCATCATGTAAAATATTATCTGCCATAGACTTAAGAACATTATTGTATGAATTCCTGATTAATTCCTTTACCCTGTCAATCACCATATTATCAAATCCATATTTTGTCAATATCTCATCTATAGCAAGAAGTGATGCTTCCATAGGATTATCATACTCATAATCCGAGATATATCCGGCAAACAGGAATACTGAGGCCAGTTTAAGTATAATGAATTCTTCTTCCGGAATATTTTCTGCATTACTCAACAGTTCTGTCTGTGTACTGATAGTTTTTACAAGAAAAGAGTTATGGAAATACAGATTAGGAGGCGCTTCAGTATCAAACATTTTTATAATACGCTCTTCAATATCCTGAAGTTTCAATAACTGAATCTTAAGGATGAATTTTTTATTGGGTTTCCCGTTATTGTCTCTTAGTCCCGGTACTATTTCCCTGACAAAATACATATCAAGTTCTCCTTTGTATTTTACAGGCATTTTCCCACGGTGCTCACAGATAAAAAAATCTTTTACAAACTCATAGGTAGTCCCCGATATATTTATCTTTCCTGGTTCTCCCGAGGATTCCATCCTGCTTGCAGTGTTTACAGTATCTCCCCATATATCATATGACAACTTTTTTTGGCCTACAACCCCGGCTATTATCGTACCTGTATGGATCCCTATTCGTATATCCCAGTATTTCATCCCCTCAACGTCACTTCTCTGCTTAAGCGTTTTCATATAGTCCTGCATCTCAAGAGCTGCAAGAATAACTTCTACAGGGTTTGTTCGATTCCTTTCCGGAATACCTCCCGCACACATATAGGCATCACCTATTGTCTTGATCTTTTCTATTCCCAGCCTTTCAACAACAGAATCAAAATAAAAGAAGAATTTATCCAGTTCGTCTATAAGAACTTCAGGGTTAGTTTCTTCAGCAATCTTTGTAAAACCCTGTATATCTGAAAATAATACTGTAACAAAATTATACTTTATCTTCTTTGCCTTCCCTTTCTGCATCAGTTCACTGGCTGTATCTTTTGGAAGAACATTTGCAAGAAGATTTTCCGTCTTCTCTTTTTCAAGAATCAAATCTTCAGTCCTTTTATTGATGATGTTTTCAAGCCTGTACTGAGTACGTGCAAAACGAAGCATCAGAGAAGAATATAAGGCCCAGATAATCAAAGCCACAAGACAAACATAAAATAATATTGCAAAAACAGAAGAATACCATCGTGGTAACACTTTAAAATGTATCAGAGACAATTCACCGGCATTACTGGCCAGATCAGTATACCTGACCCTGAGTTCATATTTGCCAGCCGGGAGATTGGTATATTCTTTAAAAGAATATTTTATCCAACCTGTCCACCTGTCATCAAACCCTTCAAGAAAATACTGAAACACAAGAGTATCTGCCGAACCCAGTTCAAATATGATATTATTATTCCGGCTGTTGAATATCATGTTGTCAGCAGGTTGGCTTATAACAGAATCTCCGTTAATTATTATTCGTGACAAAAATGGTTCCGTTTCCTGTAGTGATTGAACGGCCGGATAACTTGTTGCTGTTAAGCTTACAGATAAAAAAAGAAAGATGTATTTTATTTTCAGAGATCTCCTGAAAAGCATATTTTCAAAGGATAAACAATATCAAAAGTAACACTAAATAAAGATCGTTCAAAAGTAAAGATCAATTTTAAGTATTTTTGTCTGAAATGTAATCTCTGAATATGAAAATTGTATTTGCCACCAATAATGAAAACAAGACAAGGGAGATAAAAAATATTCTTGGAGACAGTTTCACTCTCTTAAGTTTGCAGGATTATAATATTACTGAAGATATTCCCGAAAATGAAGAAACTCTTGAAGGCAATGCTTTACATAAAGCCCGTACTGTGAATAACATGATTCATACCGATGTTTTTGCAGATGATACGGGCCTTGAAATAGAGATCCTTGACGGTTTACCGGGTGTTCATTCTGCAAGATTCGCAGGAGAAAATAAAGATTCCTCCGCAAATATCAGGAAAGTACTGACCATGATGGGTGATGCAAAGAACAGGAAAGCAAGGTTCCGCACTATTATAGCCCTGATTCTTGAAGATAAAGAGTATATTTTTGAGGGCGTCGCAGAAGGGAAGATAATAAAAAAGGAAAGAGGTAACGATGGATTCGGATATGATCCTGTTTTTATCCCTGATGGACAAAACATTACTTTTGCTGAGATGTCTCTTGATGAAAAAAACAGGATATCACACAGGGCAATAGCTTTTGAAAAACTAAAAACATTCCTTTTGCGTTATCAAAACAATAAAAATAGAGTTTAACATTCATCCCACGGATGAGAAACAATCTTATCATAGTATGTCTGCTTGCCGTTTTTCTGAAATCACCGGCCCAGACTCCTGTCGGATCCTGGAGTGATCATCTCAATTACAGCAGCTTCAGACATGTTGTTGCCGGTAACCGGCAAATATTTGCCTCAACCGGTTCTTCAATAATGATCTACGACCAGGAAAAAATACAACTCAGAAGGTTGTCAACCATTAATGGCCTGAGTGAGACAGGCATAAGTGCTATTGCCTGGTCAGAAGATCATCATGCCCTGGTAGTTGCTTTCTCCACTACTAACATCGATATCATCAAAGGCAATACCGTATATAACATCCCCGATATTGAAAGGAAACAGATAGCAGGAAGAAAAGAGATAAACAAAATAAGGATCAGGGGCCAGTATGCCTACTTGGCCTGCAGCTTTGGAATTGTTATCATCGACATCATCAGGACAGAGATATTTGATACATGGAAACCGGGAACAGGTTCAGGGAATTGTGAGGTATTGGATGTTGCATTTGGCAATGGCGAAATATTTGCTGCAACAGATATAGGAGTTTTTTCCGCAGATATAAGTAATCCCGGTCTGGCCTACTATGCTAACTGGTCGAGAATCAGCACCCTCCCTTCACCTGCAGCAAGATATTCAGCATCAATTTTTTCAGGAAACAAGTTGTATGTTAACCAGGCAGGTACTGAAGGTGATTCTGTATTTTCCATCGGAACACAGACTGAATTGTTCTTATATGATCAGGGAGTGTTCAATACTTCATTCGATAGCACAGACGAGGGTTTCATAATTACTGGAGGAAATATCAGAATATTTAACAACAACGGCACCCTGGTTCGTTCAATTGATTCTTACGGCTTTGGCACTCCCAACGCACTTCAAACAGCAATTAGCAATAACGGTATTTACATCGCCGATTTTTCATGGGGTCTGATAGAAAAAAAGAATTCCGGTGATTATAGAATACTGACTCTTCCCGGTCCGGTATCAAATGATGCAATAAATGTCTGTTCTCATAACGGAAAGACTATCATTTGTTCAGGTGGCATTGATGCCTCATGGAACAATCTTTGGAATCCCATGCGCGTTTCTGTCAGTGAAAACAACTCATGGTCACATTTTTCAATTGATTCAATATCAGACCCTCTCAGATCTGCTGTTGATAATACTGACAGTGATCATTTTTTTTTATCAACCTGGGGTGGCGGCCTCCTTGAAATAAGAAACAATACAATTGTAAAACAGTATACGGAAAAAAACTCTCCTTTACAGACCATCATACCTGACAAACCCTATGTACGTATATGCGGACTGGCCATGGATAAGGGCAATAATCTCTGGATCACCCAGACTGAAGTACCCGGAAGCATCAAGATACTTAAACCCGACGGCAGCTGGATTGTAAATCCGGTGACAATCAATTCTCCCACAATAGGTGATATAATAATAAGCCGTTCAGGCAAAAAATGGATAGTATTACCTCGCGGTAACGGTTTTTTTGTTCTGGATGATAATTCAACTCCGGACTATTTCGATGATGATTTATACAAAAAGATGCTCGTATACACTTCGGATAATGAAGTTATACAATTTGTATATTGTATTGCTGAAGACCTGGATGGTAATATATGGGTGGGAACAGACCAGGGGCCCGTTATTTATTATAATCCTGACAGGATATTTGAATCCGATATTAAGGCATACAGGATAAAAATACCAAGGGATGACGGCTCGGGGCTGGCTGATTACATGCTTGGTACCGAAACTATTACTTCAATTGCCGTGGATGGCTCCAACAGGAAATGGCTGGGGACAGCAGGTTCAGGAGCTTATCTTCTGTCAGCAGACGGCACATCACAAATATTGAGCTTTAATGAGGATAACAGCCCTTTGTTTTCCAATTCAGTACCGTCAGTTGCTGTTGATAACAAGACCGGCGATGTATGGTTTGCTACCACAAAAGGTATTCTCTCATACAGAGGTAATGCCATAGAAGGACTGAGTCAGTTTACAAATGTCTACGCCTTCCCAAATCCTGTCAGGGAGGATTATAACGGTATTGTGACAATCACCGGACTAATGAGAGACACACAGATAAGGATCACCGACATAAGCGGTAATCTTGTATATAAGACAGTGTCGGACGGCGGACAGGCTTCATGGGATCTGATGACATATAAGGGGAGAAGAGTCGCAACAGGAGTATACATGGTCTTCTGCACTAATAGCGACGGTTCACAGTCCTGTGTTATAAAACTACTGGTTATCAGTTAGTCTGCATCCCCAAAACTCTGAAGGTAACCCTGCAGGAACAAAACTACTTGCTTATCAGACTCTGTATTCTTTCTATCTGAAGCTGTTTATTCACTTCTCTGAGACTTCTGGCCGTCTTTGTAAAATATTGATGACCTGAAATAAATTTTACCTGTATCTTATTCCAATCATTTATTGATCCCATTTTGTTACAGGCTTTCAGCTCTTCAAAAAGAGTATTCGATACCGGAATGAAATCACTCCTCCCAAGGTAATCAAGGTCTGAATCACATATTATTTTTTCCAGAAGGTTCTTTGGATTGGGAGGTAGTTTAGTAGCCATTATGATGGAACAAATACGTTCTATCTGTTCCTGATCGTAATTAAAAAAGGGTAACATCTCTCTGGCCAGAACAGTGCTGTGATATTCATGATTGTCATATTCTATTGTATGACCGGCATCATGAAATAATGCTGCAGTCTTAAGTAATAATATCTCCTCATCCGTACATCCTTCAGCCCAACCAATTAGCTCAACTTCAGTCACTACGTCCACAGTATGTTTTACATTGTGATAAAAAAGATAATCGGGAAGTTCTTTCTCAAGCTTGTCGAGAATAATTTCCTGTATGTCAGTAAAACGGATAAGCCCAAATTTTATCCTGCAGGCATCATTCGGTATAATCCCTTTACCCTCAAAAGAATATTCCGGCCGGATCCCTTTCACAAGATATAACTGAAGATCATCTTTATACTTTACCGGCAGTTTCCCAAAATATTCACATTCGAAAAATTCTTTTACGAGTTCATAGGTCATCACTGAGATCAGTATCCTCCCCCTCGCTGAAACAGATTCAATACGGCTTGTGGTATTGACAGTGTCGCCCTTGATATCATAGCTGATCTTCTTTTTCCCTGATACTGTGGCGGTAACAGGACCTGTATGTATCCCTGTCTGAAGCTCCCACAATCTATGGCTGTGACCTCTTTTCTCATCTTCATATCTCCTTAGATAATCCCGCATTTCAATAGCTGCCATAACAACATCCACAGGATTGGTGATATTCTTAACAGGTATGCCTCCTGCACACATGTAGGTATCACCAAGAGTTTTTATCTTTTCAATCTTGTAGCGGGAGACAATGGCATCAAACTCAAAAAGTATCTCATCAAGTTCATCCATAACGGAGGAAGAATCCATTTTTTCGTTAATGCTTGAAAAACCGTGGATAGAAGAAAAAAGAACAGTTGCCATTTCAAATTTAAATGACTTCCCTTTTTCGCCACCTCTGCCTATAGCCTTTATACCCCCTGAAGATAATTTATCATACTTCTTCTTAAGCGCCTCATAATCATTAAACAACTCTTCATTCTGCCTGAGCAGCTTCCTGATTTTGTCTTCCAGATCCTGATTCTGCCTGGCTAACTTCGCAATTCTCCTTACTAGATCTTCATTTCCCGAAATAACCATAATTAGAGTATCTTATGAAGTAAAAATAATAAAATCATTTTATTTCCTTACGATATTCAAAGTTTAGTGTTCTTTTCAGGCTGATAATATTATTTTCAACATTTAAAAGAACTGCCTGTTATATAAATAATCTCTTTA
>JAAYDB010000135.1 GCA_012729475.1 Bacteroidota bacterium | reverse complement strand
TGCAGGTCGTGCAGGTCGTATTTATAATATTATTTGAGGCAATCCGTTACTTATTAGTAAGGGTATAATTAAATTAATTATTTTTATGCTCAAATTGAAATAGACAAGATGAGAAGATTTTTGATCCTCATACTGATATTGGTAATTGCCGGTTTCCAGGAGACACAGGCTCAGAAGAGAAAGACCGAAAGGGCATATGATGCATATAATGCCGGAGAATATTATGAGGCTATTGATCTTTTCAAGAGTGCATATTCAAAAACAAAGAGAAGTGACAGGGCAAGTCGCTCAGAATTGATTTACATGATTGCCGGTTGTTACCGTACTATCAATGATCCGAGAAATGCGGAGACATGGTATAAACTGGCGGTACGATCTCCCGGTTCAAATCCTGAAGCCCAGTACTGGCTGGCCGAATCACTTAAAAAGAATGGTAAGTATCAGGATGCCATTGATGAGT
This sequence comes from Bacteroidota bacterium, assembly GCA_012729475.1. GTDB lineage: Bacteria > Bacteroidota > Bacteroidia > Bacteroidales > VadinHA17 > LD21. The sequence goes on along the minus strand of JAAYDB010000135.1, from coordinate 11,770 downwards.
TTAAGAAATACAAACAGATAGCACAGTCTGACGCAAGGGCTGATCAGCAGATCAGGGCTTGTGAGCTTGCTTTGGAATGGCAGCGCAATCCTGAGGCCTATAATGTGGAAGAGATGAAAGATCTCAATTCCAGGGAATCGGATTTCAGTCCGGCTTTTGGCCGTGATGATTATGGAGTAGTATTTTTTACATCATCACGTGATGATGCTTCAGGAAACAAGACACATGGTGCAACAGGCCAGGGATTTACGGATATCTTTGAAAGCCGTCTTGATAAAAAATCGAAGTGGAGCACTCCTGTCCCTGTTGATGGTATCAATAGTGAAGCAGAAGAAGGGACTCCGTTCTTTTCTGCCGATTACAGAGACCTTTATTTTACCAGGTGTGAGGCCGGAAAGAGAGAAAAAAAGGGATGTATAATTATGCATGCAAGGAGATCAGGTGATGCATGGGGAGAGCCTAAGAATATAGGAATACTTCCGGATACTCTTGTTGCTGCTCATCCTGCACTGACAGAAGACGGCAACACTCTATACTTCGTATCCGATGTGAAAGGCGGATCCGGAGGGAAGGATATCTGGATGGTGAACCGTAGCCAGGAAGGAGATCAGTGGTCATCTCCACAGAATCTGGGACCTGATATAAATACTCCCGGTGATGAACTTTTTCCTTATGTAAGGACTGACGGGACACTGTATTTTGCTTCTGACGGTCATATAGGCATGGGCGGGCTGGATATCTTCAAAGCCGTTCCTCAGCCCGACGGATCGTGGATAGTCACTAATATGAGACCTCCCATCAATAGCTCTGCAGATGATTTCGGTATAACTTTCGAGGGAAATGAGGAGAGAGGTATCTTCAGTTCTTCCCGTAAAGGAAGAGGGAATGATGAGCTGTACTCTTTTGAACTGCCTCCTCTCGTATTTAATGTTACCGGACTGGTAAGAGATGAAAAGACAGGAGCTCCCATCGCTTCTTCCACTGTACAACTGATAGCCAGTGACGGTCTTAACCTTCAGGCTGAAACGGGAGAAAGCGGTGACTTTTCTTTTGCTCTCAAACCGGATGTTGATTATATCTTCCTTGCTTCAAAAAGAGGTTATCTGAACGGAAAAGAGAGAGAGACAACCAAAGGTCAGGAAAAAAGCCGTGACTTTATGGTCAATTTATTGCTGACTCCTATTGACCGGCCTATAGAATTGCCGAATATCTTTTACGACTTCAATAAATGGGATCTCCGACCTGAATCTATGGTTTCTCTTGACAGACTAACCGAGACACTTAATGATAACCCCAATGTCACAATAGAGCTTATGTCTCATACCGACTCACGGGACACAGAAGAGTATAATATTGATCTCTCCCAGAAAAGGGCACAATCAGTTGTTGAATACCTTATTGAAAAAGGAATTGATCCTGCCCGCCTGACGCCAAAAGGCTACGGAGAATCTGATCCTAAGACTGTCGATGATATAATACAGGATCAATGGCCCTTCCTGAAGACAGGTATAGTATTGTCAGAAGAATTTATAGGCACTCTTGAGACTGAAGAACAAAAGGAAATAGCACATCAGATAAACAGAAGAACAGAGTTCAGGGTCCTCAGAACTGATTATGAACCAGGGAAATAGGGCTTCCTGTCAGTTTGTCTCACAGATAATATTACAGGCTTATATTTAACTCTTTGAGGAGAAATTGCAATTATTTCTGCATCCTGTTACCACTCTGAGGCCACCTTTTAATATATTTGCCATATCATCTCCAAACAATATGAACAGTTACCCGAAATACTCCAGGCGTGGTGTTTCATCACAAAAAGAAGATGTACATGCCGCTATAAAAAAGATAGACAAGGGCTTATATCCCAAAGCTTTCTGTAAAATTGTCCCTGATATACTGGGAGGTGATCCTGATTACTGCAATATCATGCATGCCGATGGTGCTGGAACCAAGTCATCACTGGCATATATCTACTGGAAAGAAACAGGGGATATGTCGGTATGGAAAGGGATAGCACAGGATTCTGTCGTTATGAACCTTGATGATCTTATATGTGCAGGGGTCTATGATAATATCCTTTTATCATCGACTATCGGCCGTAATAAAAACCTGATACCCGGAGAGATAATATCAGCTCTTATCAATGGTACTGAAGAAATACTTGAAGAATTGCGTGCCATGGGAATAGGAATTTATTTAACAGGTGGAGAGACAGCTGATATCGGCGATCTGGTAAGAACTATTGTGGTAGACTCCACAGTAGTGGCAAGGCTCAGACGGAGTGAAGTGATCTCCAATAATATTAAGGCCGGAGATGTCATTGTGGGATTTGCCTCTTATGGTCAGACAACATATGAAAAAGAATATAACGGGGGGATGGGTAGTAACGGACTTACTTCAGCCCGTCATGATGTTTTCGGTCATTACCTGGCAGGGCTCTATCCTGAGAGTTTTGATTCCATATTAAGCCCTGATCTTATCTATTCGGGGAAACTTAAATTAACAGATATTGTTGAGGATATAAATACCACAGCAGGGAAACTGGTGCTTTCACCTACCCGGACATACGCACCTGTTCTGAAGGAGATTATCAGGACCATGAAGGATGATATACACGCTGCAATCCATTGTTCGGGAGGAGGGCAGACCAAAGTCCTGCATTTTATTGATGGTCTTCATGTTATAAAAGATGATCTTTTTCCCCTGCCTCCATTATTCAGTATTATCAGGGAGCAGTCAGGTACTGACTGGAAAGAGATGTTCCAGGTTTTTAATATGGGGCACAGGATGGAGATCTATACCGACAGAAGCAAGGCTGATGAAATGATACGGATAGCAGCCGGGTTTAATCTGGAGGCAAAAATAATAGGCTACTGTGAAGAATCAGACAGCAGACGCTTGTCAATAGTTTCTTCCGGAGGTGTATTTGAATACAGGTGATAGTGAGCGGAACATCATGGAAGTGATTACTGTAATAACAGATTTAATGGTTACATGTTTTTCATTTAATCAGGATCACATTTTATTTTTCCAAGGCTTTACCCTTATTTCAACTAATAATATGGTAGTATATTCTGTATGAATTTGTGCTAACGGCAGCAAGGGCTTACTCTTTGGGAATAAACAGCCCTAATGCTTTATCTACGTTGTTCCGTTTCACTTTTTTATTATCTTTGGGGGCAATTTTTCAAAACTATGGCTAATAATCTTATTCTTGAGAAGCTTGAAGGAGTAAAAAAGAGGTTTGTTGAGGTTGGAGAGCTTCTGACAAAACAGGAAATACTCTCCGACATGGAGCGTTATGTAAACCTGAACAGAGAATATAAAAGTCTGGAGCCAATTATCAAGGTATACGAGAAGTACAAGCTCACTCTTTCAAATATTGCCAGTACCAAAGACCTTCTTTCCAGGGAGAAAGATGAAGAGATGAGGGATATGGCAAAAGAGGAACTGGAATCGCTTAACAGCCTGGTACCTGAAATGGAGGAAGAGATAAAGTTTCTTCTTATTCCTGTTGACCCGGAAGATGAGAAGAATGCCATTGTTGAGATAAGAGCCGGTACGGGAGGTGATGAAGCCAGTATCTTTGCAGGAGATCTCCTGAGGATGTACATGAAATTTTTTGAACAGAAAGGGTGGCATGCGGAGATCAGTCGTTTCACAGAGGGTACAGCCGGTGGATATAAAGAGATCGTTATCAGAGTGCGGGGGGAAGGCGTATATGGTATAATGAAATATGAATCAGGTGTTCACAGAGTTCAAAGGGTGCCGCAGACAGAGACGCAGGGACGGATACATACATCTGCAGCTTCTGTTGTCGTTCTTCCCGAAGCCGATGAATTTGACGTAGACATAAGACCTGAAGATGTCCGTAAAGACACCTACTGCTCATCAGGTCCGGGTGGCCAGTCGGTTAATACAACCTATTCAGCCATAAGACTGACACATATCCCGACAGGGATTGTTGTTACATGCCAGGATGAAAAATCACAGCTGAAAAACTATGATAAGGCACTAGTGGAACTGAGGACACGACTGTACAATCTGGAGTACCAGAAATATCTCGACGAAATTTCAAGAAAAAGGAAGACAATGGTTTCTACAGGTGACAGATCGGCAAAGATCAGAACATATAACTATCCACAGGGACGAATGACTGATCACCGGATCAACCTTACCCTGTATAACCTCACATCTGTTCTTGATGGCAATATACAGGAGGTTATTGATAAGCTTCAGATGGCCGAAAACGCAGAGAGACTGAAGGAGAGTGACCTTTAATAGATTAATTATGAATAGCGTGCAGTTATTTGACAGAATACGTGAAAAGAAGTCTTTTCTTTGTGTGGGCCTCGATTCCGATATCGCAAAAATCCCCACTTGTGTAAGAGAACAGAAAGACTCCGTTTTTGAATTCAACAGGAGGATCATTGATGCAACAAATCAGTATGCTGTAGCTTATAAACCCAATATCGCATTCTATGAATCGGAAGGTGCCAGAGGATGGGAATGGCTGGAGTCAACTGTCCGTTATATTAAGGATAATTATCCTGATATATTTGTAATTGCCGATGCCAAGCGTGGAGATATAGGTAATACATCCAGGATGTATGCAAAAGCTTTTTTTGAGAATCTGCCATGTGATGCAATTACTGTAGCTCCCTATATGGGACAGGATTCAGTTAGCCCCTTCCTTTCATACAAGGATAAATGGATTGTCCTTCTGGCCCTCACTTCAAACAAGGGGGCAGATGATTTTCAATATCATAATGAAGATGGGATAAGACTTTTTGAAAGAGTCCTTTCTGTGTCGAAAAAATGGGGCGACATAAATAATATGATGTATGTTGTGGGTGCAACCCGTGCTGAGATGTTACGTGAGATCAGAAGGTTGGTACCGGAACATTTTCTGCTTGTTCCCGGTATAGGAGCACAGGGAGGAAGTCTCGCAGAGGTGGTGAAGTACGGTATGAATAATAAATGCGGGTTACTTGTTAATTCGTCACGAAATATAATTTTCGCTGATGACTCGGATAAATTTGACCTGGCCGCCAAAGAAAAAGCAGCTGAACTTCAAAGAGAAATGGGGCAATACCTTGCTGAGAAAAATATGGTTTAACCTCATGATATCCGGGTAATATTCCAATAATAAATTATTATTTTCATTACCGGGCAATAAGGTGTTGTCAGGCCCTGACAGCAAACATTGCCAAATAATCCTGAAAATCCGGTTTTTTCAGGAAATTCTGATTCATTTATTGCTTATCTTTATTGTCTCGCTGTAATTAAATTAGTGTTTCCCATGAAAGAGGAATTTCTTCATTACCTGTGGAAGTACAGGCTTTATGATAATGATAAATTATCTGATAAAGATGGCAACAGGATAACTGTAATCCATCCGGGAGAGTATAACCGTGACTCCGGTCCGGATTTTTTTAATGCACGTGTCATTATTGGTGATACGGAATGGGCCGGGAACGTTGAAATACATACTATGGCCTCACATTTTGATCTTCACAGACATCATTGTGATCCTGCTTATGATAATGTCATATTACATGTCGTGGCCTGCAATGATAAAAAAGTGTATAATACCAGGGGGGAAGAATTACTGACTGTTGAAATGAAATACGATGCAGCCCTTTATGAGCGATATATGGATCTCGTAAATACACCTTATATAATTGCCTGTCAGTCTGATATAAAAAGCATTGAGTCTTTTCGCATGCAGGAATGGCTTGAAGCTCTTGTGATCGAAAGGCTTATGGATAAATGTATACATGTCAACAAGATATTTTCAGAGACGGGGAATGACTGGGAGGAGACGTTTTACAGGCTTATCTCGCGTTATTTTGGGTTCAGGGTAAATACAGAACCATTTGAGATGGTGGCCAATGTGCTGCCATACAGAATAATAAAAAAGCATGCTGACAATCTCTTTCAGGTAGAGGCCCTTCTTTTCGGCGCAGCGGGGATGCTTGATGAAGCTCTCTTCAGGGAAGCTTTGCATGATGATTACTACAGGACTCTGATAAAAGAATTCAGGATATTGTCTTCTAAATATTGTATCCATCCTGTTCACCGATGGTTATGGAAATACTCCAGGTTACGGCCGGCTAATTTCCCCACTGTCAGGTTGTCTCAGCTTGCTGCCATGCTTGTTAAATATCCTTCTCTTTTTTCAAGGGCACTTGAAGTGCAGGAAATTACAGACCTCAGATTTATTTTTGATGTTACTGCATCCACTTACTGGAACGATCATTATGTTTTCGGCCGGAGAAGCCGTTCTGTCTCTAAGACAACAGGTAATCAGGCCATCGATATCCTCCTTATTAATGCAGTGATACCGGTATTGTTTTTCTATGGCCGTAATCATGATTCAGATGATATTTGTGATAAAAGCCTGTCTTTTCTCAGAGGAATAGGGCCCGAATCTAATTCCATTATTAAGGAATGGAATGTTACGGGTATAGATGCCACTTCAGCTTATTACACACAGGGTCTTATTCAGTTGAGGAACAATTATTGCAGGAAAAGAAGATGTCTTGAGTGCCGTATCGGCAATCTTCTGATCAGCAGGGGTAAAACTCTTATGAATAACAATCAGCTTATTCTTGAACCATGATTTTTTTTGAATAACTGATGATTGTTGAAAAGATTTTGGAATTTGTTGATTTTTTATTTGAATATACGCAACTTAAGGGCTGACATATACGTCTTTATAATATAGGATTACAATAAAAACAAAAACTGCGCCGTCTTGTATAATAGAATAACGCAGAATAATTAAAAAAAAGTTCCAATTGTTTGATTATTTACATAAAAAAGCTTTATTTTTGCGTTCCAAAATTGGAGGTTCGATCTCCATGTGGGTAAATAATATTTTAGTAAAGGATATGTATTTAACATCAGAAAAGAAACAGGAGTTGTTCAAATCATTTGGAACGTCGGAAACAGATACCGGTTCGGCTGAAGGGCAGATAGCGCTTTTTTCCTACAGGATAAGTCATCTTACAGAACATCTGAAGAAGAATAAGAAGGATTTTAGTACTCAGCAGGCACTTATCAAGTTGGTAGGGAAACGCAGGAGGCTTCTGGATTACCTGAAAGATAAAGATATAGAGCGATATCGCGAAATCATCAAAGCGTTGAAATTACGTAAATAAATTTTAGATGAAAGGCAATTTTGAATTGCCTTTTTTCATACTATTTTTGTATTGAGTAATTTCAACAATCACTATTTTATATATACAAAGAATGTTCAAAGTAAAAGAGAAAATTATTGATCTCGGAGACGGGAGACAGATAATATTACAGACAGGCAAGCTGGCCAGACAGGCAGACGGTGCTGTGTTGTTAAGAATGGGAAAAACAATGTTGCTTGCCACTGTTGTTGCTGCCAAAGAGGCGAAAGAAGATGTTGATTTCATGCCTCTGTCAGTAGAATACAAAGAAAAATATGCATCATCGGGAAGGATACCCGGAGGTTTTCTCAAGAGAGAAGCCAGGCCTTCCGATTACGAGATACTTATCTCGAGGTTGGTAGACAGGGCATTACGTCCTCTTTTTCCTGATGATTTTCATGCTGAGACTTTCGTTACGATTAATTTAATCTCGGCAGATACTGATATTATACCGGATGCTCTTGCAGGTCTTGCTGCCTCTGCAGCACTGGCAGTCTCTGATATACCTTTTAACGGGCCCATTTCAGAGGTAAGAGTAGCCAGGGTAAATAATAAGCTTATTGTCAATCCTACAGCGACACAGCTGGATGATGCAGACATAGACCTTATGGTTGGAGCTACCTATGACAACATACTGATGGTGGAAGGTGAAATGAAAGAGGTCAGTGAAGCCGAGATGCTGGAAGCCATTAAAGTCGCTCATGAAGAGATAAAGAAACACTGTAAGGCACAGATGGAATTTGCAGAAGAAACAGGGACAACAGTCAAAAGAGAATATGATCATGGGATCAAGGATGAAGAACTGAAAAAGAAAGTATGGGCGGAAACATATGACAAGTGTTATGAGGCTGCCAGATCATCAACTGCAAATAAGCATATCAGGGATGAAAATTTTGAGAATATCCTTACCGGTTTCCTGTCTCAATACAGTGAAGAAGATGAAGTAAATGAGACTCTGGTAAAAAGTTACTATCATGATGTGGTGAAAGAAGCCTCCAGGCGTCTCGTCCTTGATGAACAAATACGTCTTGATGGAAGGAAGACCGATGAAATACGTCCCATAGAATGTGAAATCGACCCCCTTCCTGCAACACATGGTTCGGCACTTTTTACCAGAGGAGAGACACAATCTCTTACTACTGTCACTCTGGGGACAAAGCTTGATGAGAAAATCATTGATGACGTCTTGAACCAGGGAACAGAAAAATTCACACTTCATTATAATTTCCCGCCTTTCTCTACTGGCGACGCACGGCCTGCCCGTGGTGTCAGCCGAAGAGAAATAGGTCATGGTAACCTTGCTCACCGGGCACTCAAAAACCTGATGCCGCCTGATGAGGAGAATCCCTATGCCATAAGAATTGTATCAGATATTCTTGAATCGAACGGATCTTCATCTATGGCAACAGTATGTGCCGGAACCCTGGCTCTTATGGATGCAGGAATCAAACTTCGCAAACCGGTATCAGGTATCGCTATGGGATTGATCACCGATACCGACTCAGGAAAATATGCAGTTCTTTCCGATATCCTTGGTGATGAAGATCATCTGGGAGATATGGATTTTAAGGTTACAGGTACCCGCGACGGTATAACAGCTACACAGATGGATATAAAAGTTGAAGGACTGTCATTCGAGATACTTGCCAAAGCACTAGAACAGGCGAAGGCCGGAAGAATGCATATCCTTGACATAATGACCAGTGTGATCAAAGAACCTCGTCCGGAGTTGAAGCCCCATGCACCAAGAATAGAGATGCTGTCAATACCGAAAGATATGATAGGAGCACTTATCGGACCAGGTGGAAAAGTAATTCAGGAGATCCAAAGAGAGACAGGTGCTACAATAATAGTTGAAGAAATTAACGGCCGTGGCGATGTTAATGTGTTTGGAGAAAATAAGGAAGTTATTACAGCTGCTCTCGAATGGATTAAGAAAATAGTTGCTGTTCCTGAGATAGGAATGGTATATAAGGGTAAAGTAAAAACTATAGTTCAGTTTGGAGCTTTTGTTGAGATACTTCCCAATAAGGACGGACTGCTTCATATATCAGAGATAAGCTGGACGAAACTGAAAAGTGTTGATGAAGTGCTTAAGGAAGGAGATGAAATTGAAGTTAAACTAATTGGTATTGATCCCAAGACCGGAAAACTTAAGCTTTCAAGAAAGGTCCTGTTGCCACGTCCTCCGAAAGATCAACCGGAGAATTCAGTGCTGAGTGCCTGAAGATAGAAAATCTACTGTCATGTAAACCGGTAGCAGTATAACATAAATAATATCTGAAAAGGCCATCCCTGACATTTTATAAAAAAACAGGTATGGTCTTTCTTGTTTGGTTGAAAAGATGATTGCCGGTACTTTTTGTTCAGAAGCAGGAAGAATATAATACATCCCGCAGGAAAATGTTTGCGAAAAGACCGGAGATGCCATTTTATAATGGAAATACACTGCAGATTGAACAGATTGATTTCGTAAATATTTTCGCTGATTTGACTGTTACTCAAAGTATTTTTTTTAGATTTGCATATATTTTTGTATATTGTTCAATTATTATCTACAAATGAAGATCTTAAACAAATAACTCTTTATCGTTATGAAAAAATTCAAAAGCTATTTTATCCTGATCCTGGCCGCAACTTTGATGTCTGGTTGTAGCGGTCTGAATAAGATGAAAAAAAACGCCGACCTGATACAATATGAGGTCACTCCCGAAGTTCTTGAGAGTCACGCAGGCCTTGTCGATGTTACAATTAAAGGGAATTTTCCTGAAAAATATTTCGACAAGAAAACCACCCTTACAGCTACACCGGTTCTGACATATGCCGGAGGAGAAAGTGCTTTTGAGAAAGTACAGGTTCTTCAGGGAGAAAAAGTGATGGCCAATAATCAGGTTATTACCTATACCGGTGGCAATTTTACCTATACCGGTTCTGTACCTTATAATGAAGATATGAAAGTGTCGGAACTGATGTTGAGAATCAGCGCAGAAAGAGGTGCTAAAAGTCTGGATTTCGAGCCGGTGAAGTTGGCTGATGGTGTTATTGCCACATCAACACTGGTACATAAACATGTACGCCCTGTCAGCATGGCGGATGCCTTCGAAAGAATAACTCCCGAGTCACAGAAAGCCGATATTAATTATGTCATTAACAGGTCTGATATCAGATCATCAGAACTAAGAGCTGAAGATATTGCCAAACTCAGGGAATATATTGAGAGTGTTGAAGCTGACCCTGACCGTGTTTTTAAGGTTACAACAATAAGTTCCTATGCATCTCCTGACGGTAAATTTGATTTCAATGAGAAACTTTCAGGAAATAGAGGTTCTTCAGCCGACCAGTTTATTAAAAGAGAGTTCAGAAATGTTGAATCTGTAAGTATTGAAGATTTCTTTGATTCAAAGACAACAGCAGAAGACTGGGAAGGCTTTAAGGAAGAAGTTGAAAACTCCAACATACCCGATAAAGATCTTATTCTCAGAGTACTTTCAATGTATTCCGATCCTGAAGTACGGGAAAGAGAGATCAGAAACATGTCATCAGCTTTTGAAGCTCTCAAAACAGATATCCTTCCAAAACTCAGAAGATCTACAATGATAGTTAATGTTGATAAGATAGGCCGTACCGATGAACAGATAATTTCACAGGCCAAATCAGATCCTTCTGTATTGAGCCTTGAAGAAATGCTTTATGCTGCCACTCTAACAGAAGACCTTAATGATCAACTGTCATTCTTCAGAGCTGCCTTTGCTGCTAACCCTTCTGACGTCCGCGCTGCAAACAATATAGGAGTAGTCCTGATGGCACAGGGTAAGACAGATGAGGCTATTACTGCCCTGGAAAGAGCCCGCTCTGTAGAAAATAATGATTTTGTCAAGAGTAATCTTGCTTTCTGCTCTCTGGTTAACGGTGAACTGGAGAAAGCTGAAGATATGTTCAACTCCATGTCAGCCCAGACAACCGATTCAAAATGTGGTCTTGGTATGATAGCTATTACCAAAGGAGAATATGATGCTGCTGCAAATTATTTCGGTACTGTTCCTTGTTTCAATACAGCACTGGCACAATACCTTAAAGGTGATATCAATAGGGCAAAAGCCACTCTTGACGGTTTTACACCTAAATGTACCACCGGCAAACCGGGTTATTTGAAAGCTGTTGTCGGAGCACGTCTTGACGATAAAAATTATATGCTGGCAGGACTGCGTGAAGCAATAGGATTTGATTCAAGCTGGAAAGATTATGCAAAAACAGATATCGTCCTTTCCAAATTCTGGGAAGATGATGCTTTCAAAGCACTGGTACAATAAAAACTACAAATAAAGAATAAAAAAAGGGTGTCTTAAACGGCACCCTTTTTTAATATGCTTATTTTCAGTATTCCTCCTGTTTTGTGCGGTTTTTAGGCCTCCAAAATGCCAACCAATTGATTTATAAATAAAAGGGTAATTTTTTCCTGTAAATATGGGTGTCTTTCGCACAAAACAGCACAGAAAGTTCTTCAGCCCGGAGGGCTGGACTTCCAATAGTACAGGTTCCACCAGGGCAGTGACAATAAAACCGTTTCAACCCCCTTTCTTCAACTT
>JAAYDB010000025.1 GCA_012729475.1 Bacteroidota bacterium | reverse complement strand
GCCTGAGAGGAGAAAATGCAAAGCAAAAAAAATGTATCCGGACTCCGCTTCACGGAATTAGTTGGCTTATCCCCTGCAGGAAAACACTCTTCCGCAGATCGTTTTTCTATGTACATATAATGCTGTCTTATTGCCGGGTTAAAAAAACAAAGCCTAAAAAAACCTATCTTTGTATTATGAGAACTTCAAGTTATATATTGATAACTGTTTTCTTACTGCTCAATGCCTGTGACAGGGAAGATCCTGTTCAGTATTCGGGTACCGTTACCCTCACAAATGAAGACAAACAGGGTCAGACCTATTATATCTATGGCCTGTCAATCACAACAGGGGAAATGGTGTCCATGGAGAATGCTCCTCTCAATGTTATAACCATTATGGGAACAGAAGATGATGGAAACTATATATGTTACTTTGAAACAGGAAATTATCAGAACTCATTCTATCTCTATGATAAGTATCCCGATGCGACAACATGCAAAAATGCTTTTAACAACCTCACGTCCTTTACTTTGCCTCTTCAGTGGGAAGGTCTTGGATATGATGTAAAAGAAAATCAGATATGGCTTTACAGGACAAGTAATGAAAAGTATGCAAAGATAAGAGTGATAAGCACCTCTGCAGAGGCAGACGATACCAGGCATTATCCATATGTCACCTGTACACTGGAATATGTTTATCAGCCTGATGGGACATTAACTTTTCCCATGAAATGAAAGGGATGAGGTTTGATAATATTTTCAGCATAAAGGACAATGATACTTTCAATAAGAAGGCTCTTGAAATTTTTCATTATCAGGCCTCTGATAATCCGGTATATAAACTCTTTATTGAATATCTGAATATTGATATTAGTAAGATAATATATGTTGAACAGATACCTTTTCTTCCGGTGGAATTTTTCAGGGATCACAGAATAATAACCGGGGGACATTCCCCTGCTGTCGTTTTTGAAAGCAGCGGGACAACCGGGTTACGCGTAAGCCGGCATTATGTAGCTGATACGGCTCTTTACCGGCAAAGTCTTCTTAATGCTTTTAATATGTTTTATGGTGATCCCGGTGATTACATGATAGCTGCTTTGTTGCCTTCCTACACTGAGAGGGGAAATTCATCACTGGTGTTTATGATGGACTGTCTGATCAGAAAAAGTGCTAATCCATACAGTGGTTTTTACAGTAATGATGAAAAAGCTCTTATCGCTGTGTTGATGAAAGCAAAGAGGGACGGGATGAAGATTTTTCTTATGGGTGTCAGTTTTGCCCTTCTGGACCTGGCTGAGAAATATTCACCTGATCTTTCCGGAGCCATTATTATGGAGACAGGAGGGATGAAGGGCAGAAGGAAAGAAATAACACGCGAAGAGCTTCATTCGGTTCTGAAAGAAGGGTTCAGAGTGTCGCACATTCATTCCGAATATGGTATGACGGAGCTTCTTAGCCAGGCTTATTCGGATGGAGAGGGTGTTTTCCGTTCTCCTCCATGGATGAAAATACTTATAAGGGATCCGCACGATCCTTTTTCTCTTATGACAAAACCCGGGAAATCAGGAGGTATTAATGTCATTGATCTGGCAAACATTTATTCCTGTTCTTTTATCTCAACAGGTGATCTTGGCAGGATGGGTGTCGACGGAACTTTTGAAGTGACAGGAAGGTTTGACAACAGTGATATAAGGGGATGCAATCTTTTGTTCATCTGATTAGGGTACAGAAAAACAGTGCCGGGAAAAACTGTATGACACAAGCCTTAATGATCTGTTCAGGTAACTCTGTGCGGACAGGGAATGATAAGGTGACTATTTAATTTCCCCTTATATTCCCAGTTTCGTTCTTATGGCAGGCGGGATACCGTTTTTGTTGACCATAATGAAAAGTGTTTTAGCCCTTACATAGTTTTCCGAGATGTTAAGATATCCGCCAAAGCTGTTTCTGTCGGTTCCCCAGGAATTTTTTGTCTTATAATATTTTGTTCCGTTCTGATCTTTCACTATTCCTGTCATGTGCATCAGATGGTCATCTGTTGTAGTGAAGTTTTCATAGCCTTCCTGGCGCATTTTCTGTGTTACGGTTATTTCAGGAGGGAGCGGAGTGTTTTTTTGTTTGTGATTGTTTTCAAAACTGTTTTTTTCCTGTCTTTCAAACCGTTCCCTGTCAGTAAGGCTCTGGCTACGCTCACTCATATTGTTGACCATAACGGCATAACCTTTTGTATGTGAGAACCCCGGTTCACTGACATCTCCGTCCCAGTTGACAGTATAACCATTGTTAAAAGAGTAGTCCATTATCTCTGTCAGTTCATCCAGAGGAACATTGTAAAAGCGTTCTTTTGACCAGTTATCAGGAACTTCCAGGACCCCTGTGGAATAAAATGGAAAATGGGTAAAAGAGGTGATCTGGACATAATCATCAGGATTGATTCCCAGAAAATCTGCAAAAGATTCCGGATCAAAGGTCATACCTTTATAAGTAAATGAGTCCGGTACTTTACCGAGATATGAATCAAGTATTGCATTGACTATCTCTTTGTATTGATCGCTTTCATTTTTCAACTCTACCGGAACGGCAGCAACTGCGTTGATGAAATCCTGTAATTCATGGTGGTTATGGGTAGAAGAACCGTAATTGAGGCCGGGATATATTTCATCGGGGACAATGCCCGACCGGGTAAACACTTTCATCCAGTCATGTGAAAGGCTTCCCGGTCCCAGATTCCCTTTTCCCCGGCGAAGATAATTATCTTTCAACCTGTTGAGATAATTATGACGTACAATAAACATTTCTGAAAGATCGTATTCTCCTTTCCCCATGCGCATCAGTTCAGACTCAATGAATGAGGTAGTGGCAAAACACCAGCAGGTGCCTGTGGCAGACTGGTTTTTCACCGGAGTGGCTTCCAGATCAATGACTGAGTTGAAAATGTAAGATCCAGCCGTTACAGTTTCAGTGTTTCTCTCTTTTTTCTGTGCAAGTGATAAGTGAAAGGTTGTGAGTGCAATAAAGAACAGGGAAATTATTTTTCTCATCTGCCTGGTTTTTAGTTGTAAACATATCTGCTATCAACGCAGAGTCGGGTAGAAAGCATCTTCAATATGATCGATCTCAAATTTATCATTTTTTTGTATAACTCTGATAATATCAAAGCGGCATTCCCTGGATACATTATACCATTTGATGTAATTCTCTGCAAGATGGATGAGAGATCTTTGTTTTTCCCTGGTAACAGCCGAAGCAGGGTCTATAAGAAAATCCGCGGAGCGTGTCTTTACTTCGGCGAAGACAATGAAATCCCCGTCTTCGGCAATTATATCAACTTCATTCTTGCCTGATCGCCAGTTTCGCCTGATGATCCTGTATCCTTTTTCCTGAAGATAAGCTGCAGCAAGATCTTCACCTTTTTTCCCAAGATCGTGTAATCCGGCCATATCAGATCTCTATAAGCTTATTTCTTATTGCGTAAAGAATAAGGCTGGCAGTATTCCTGGAATTGGTTTTCCCGAGAAGATTGGCCCTGTGTTTGTCAACAGTTCTTTTGCTGATAAACAGTGTATCGGCAATTTGCTGGTTTGAAAGGCCTTCACAAATCTTTACCAGGATCTCTTTTTCTCTTTTTGAAAGGATGGCTGATTTAATTTCGTTGTCGCGGTGTTTTATCTTCTGTATGACATTGTAAAGCAATTCCTGGGAAAAATAACTGCCACCTTTTATTACAGTCAGGATAGCTTCTCTTACCTCACTTATGTTTGAATCTTTCAGAAGGAATCCTTTTGCACCGGCATCAATCATTTTATAATAATATTCTTCTTCTCCGTACATAGAAAGGGCAATAATGTTCAGTTCAGGACATAATGTAAGACCCTTTCTTGTTGCCTCAATGCCATCTGCTTCAGGCATATTAATATCCATGAGGGCTATGTCGGCCTCTGTGTTTTTGAGTAATTCAAGAAATTCATTGCCGTTAGCAGCTTCACCGGTAACTTCAAAATCGGGATATGCATTCAGGAGAATCTTAAGGCCATTTCTGAAGAGTTGATGATCATCAGTTATTATGATACGTATCTTTTCCATATTATATATTTCCCGGGATTGTCTTGAGGTCCTGTTGTTTTGTTCTGTCAAAAAAGGTTATTAATATATTATGAATCTATTCAACCATTTTTATTAAGGCACTGGTCCCTTTTCCCGGAGTACTTTCCAGTACAAAAACACCTTCTACGGTTTTAACCCGGGTCTGGATGTTTGATAATCCCAGTCCCTTGTTGTCTTCCCTTCCCAGGGAAGAAGTCTCAAAACCGCGGCCATTATCATAGAAGTGCAAGGTAATGAATTTTTCATGTTTATTCAGTTCAATCTCTATTCTGGATGCACCGGAATGTCTTATAGCATTGTTGATGAGCTCACATGCAGCTCTGTATAATACCACTTCCTTGTCCTTTTCGATCCTTGTATTCTGCATATTCGACTTGAAATCTACTTCAACAGCTTTTGTCTGATTGATCTTCGTGGTAAAGGCATTTATGGCACTGGCCAGTCCGAAATTTGTAAGTACATGTGGACTCAGATTATCGGAAACTTCTTTTATAGTGAAAATAGCTTCATTGATAAGGTGGCTGGTGTTATTGAGTATTGTTGTCCCTGAAGGGTCGTTTATTCTTGGAGCAAGAGATGAAAGAGACATTTTGATAGTTGAAAGTATGGGGCCGAGACCATCATGCAGATCGTTGGCAAATCTTCTTCTTTCATTTTCTTCGGTATTGATTATGGCATTCAATACCTTTCTTTCTGTCCGCTGACGGTCTATTTCAGCTTTTTTGAGAGAATAGAATATTTCTCTTATAAGGATAACACCTACAATGATCATAAAGGATACAAGAACACCAATCCATTCATCTAACATTTGCCATTCATATGAAGGAGTGCCCCTGAAAAACTCAAAGAACTGAATTAGTTTGCGAACAGCCATAAAGACAAAAGCTGAAGACAAAAGTATCCAGGAGAGCCTGTATTTTGTAAGTTTCATGAATCCAAGAGCTATTGAAGCTGCAGCTATCTGAAGCACAATAGAAATAATTAAGGCTACCAGTCTGACCATGTTTCGGTTTGTTTAGTATTTGTGCAAAAATAGAAGTTATTTATTAAAGGCACAGAGAATCAATGTAACAAAAGGTAACATGTATGCCGGAATAAATTGAGATGAGCAGTTGATCGGGTTATTTCAACCGTTGCGCCCTGGTGCCTTTTTCATATCTTTGCTTTCTCAATTAATTGTAATGAAGATAATATACAATATTGGTATTTTCCTGTATTCTCTTTTTGCGCGGATACTTTCTCCGTTCAGTCATAAAGCATATTTATGGACAAAGGGCCGTAAAGGATGGTATTTAAAACTGAAGGAGCAGGTTGACCCTGCAGCAAAATATATATGGATACATTGTGCCTCTCTGGGAGAGTTTGAACAGGGGCGGACTGTAATAGAAGCTATAAGAAATGAGAAGCCACAATACAAAATAGTGCTTACATTCTTTTCCCCATCGGGCTACGAGATCCGTAAAAACTACAAATATGCCGATATAGTATGTTATCTGCCTCCCGATACCCGGCATAATGCAGAACGCTTTGTAGAACTGATAAGACCTGAGAAAGTTATTTTTGTCAAGTATGAATTCTGGCATCACTTTATTTCGGCCCTTAATAATAAAGGTATATCGCTTGTACTTATCTCAGGTATTTTTCGTGATGACCATTTTTTCTTCAGGTGGTACGGCAGGTTTTTCCGGAAGATACTGGAAAAGTTCACATGGTTTTACGTTCAGGACAGAGAATCGGAAGATATCCTTGCCAGACAGGGGTTTACAAATGTGACTGTCGCCGGAGACAGTCGTTTTGACCGCGTTATGCAGATAGCCCGGGAAGCTAAAACAATACCGGAATTTGAACTGTTCAGAAAGGGAGAAAAACTGTTGCTTATTGGTAGCAGCTGGCCGAAAGATGAAGAAATAATAACACAATATATCAACATGCATCCAGCCTTAATGAAGTGGGTATTTGCTCCTCATGAGCCTGATCCGGTAAATATTGAGCGACTGGAGAAACTGTTGACAGTACAAAGTATCAGGTTCTCTGAATTCAGGGAAGAATACTCCGATGCACGTGTTCTTATTATAGATAATGTAGGAATGCTTTCCTCTGCATACCGCTATGCCTGGATGGCGGTGGTAGGCGGGGGTTTCGGGAAGGGGATCCATAATGTTCTTGAACCTGCATGCTGGGGTATCCCTGTAATGTTCGGTCCCAGACATGATAAATTCAGGGAAGCTGTTGAAATGAAAGCAAACGGCAGCGGAGCAACTTTCAGTAATTACAGGGAATTTGAAATGATCATCGACCGGTTCATGAATAATAATACTCTATATACAGAGGCATCTGAAACCTCTCTGAGATATGTACAAGAAAATGCCGGAGCTACACACAGGATTATGGAGGGATTGTTCTGAAAGTATTTCATAAACAAAGTTATACGCAGCTTGGAATACCTCGTCTTTTCATTTAACTTTGTATAGAGATATAGATTATGGAGTTTCTGGTGAACACTATCTTCTGATAATTTTGTAAAGAAGTTTTCCTGATTTTTCTGACGCGGACCAATGACTACTGGTATTTGTATCATTAATCGGCTAATTTTTAAAGGATTTGGCAGATCTCTCTTCTTCCGCCTTTTGAGTTCTATTTATAATAGGCTAATATTCAGCGAAATGCAGATAGTTAATAACTAGCATAAGGAATGTTAATAAACTTAAATTTTTTATCTTGGATTGAGATCAATGCTTGTCTATTTTAGCAAATACCCGAATAAAAATCAACGGTCGTTTAATCTCATTAAAATCAGATTATAACAAAATTATGGAAGATCTTTTTATCCAGGAACCAGCTATTGCTTCTGATCACACTCAGGAGGTGAAACAGATTTTTGAAAAAGAGAATGAAGGTATAAAACAAGAAAACAGTAATTCAATGGAGCAGGAGAGTGAGAGAAAAATTTATTCTCATGAAGAAGTAGTTGAAGCGAGTATAGGATACTTCAAAGGAGATGAATTAGCTGCCAGAGTGTGGGCTAATAAATACGCTCTGAAAGATTCATACGGCAATCTTTATGAAAAGACTCCTGATGATATGCACCGTCGTCTGGCAAAAGAGATACACAGGATTGAGAAGAAATACAGGAATCCCCTGTCGGAAGAACTTATTTACGAAGTGTTGAAAGATTTCAGGTATATTGTTCCTCAGGGAGGGCCGATGACAGGGATAGGCAATGAGTATCAGATAGCATCTCTTTCAAACTGTTTTGTAATAGGTAATGAAGGAGCTTCCGATTCCTATGGAGGTATAATGAAGATTGATCAGGAGCAGGTTCAGTTGATGAAGCGTCGCGGAGGTGTTGGTCATGATTTATCACATATCAGGCCGAAAGGGACCCCTGTTTTAAACAGTGCTCTTACATCAACAGGAGTTGTGCCTTTCATGGAAAGATATTCCAATTCAACACGTGAGGTAGCACAGGATGGCAGGAGGGGAGCCCTTATGCTTTCTATTTCAATAAAACATCCTGATTCAGGAAAATTCATCGATGCCAAGATGGAAAGCGGCAAGATAACCGGAGCAAATGTATCGGTTAAGCTTACCGACGAATTCATGAAAGCAGTAGAAAAGAAATCAGTTTTCAGACAACAATATCCTATTGATTCCGCTAATCCGAAATTTGTCAACGATGTGGATGCAGGAAAATTATGGGAGAAAATTGTTCATAATGCCTGGAAATCTGCTGAGCCGGGAGTGCTTTTCTGGGATACTATAATAAAAGAGAGTGTTCCGGATTGTTATGCCGATCTTGGTTTCGAAACAGTATCCACAAATCCCTGTGGGGAAATACCTCTTTGTCCGTACGATAGTTGCCGTCTTCTGGCTATTAACCTGTATAGCTATGTGAAAAATCCTTTTACCTCACAGGCAGAATTTGATTTCGAACTGTATAAGGAACATGTAGGCCTGGCGCAAAGGATGATGGACGATATCATAGATCTGGAGATGGAAAAGATAGATGCCATTCTTTCCAAGATAGAGGATGATCCGGAACCAGATGAACTTAAAAGGGTGGAAAGAAATTTATGGAGGAATATCAGAAAAAAATCCGAACAGGGCAGAAGAACAGGTATAGGAATCACTGCTGAAGGAGATATGCTGGCAGCTCTGGGACTGAGATACGGGACTGAAGAAGCTACAACTTTCTCAGTAGAAGTTCATAAGACACTGGCCGTTGAAGCATATAAGTCGTCAACATACCTTGCCAAAGAGAGAGGCTCTTTCCTTATCTATGATGCCGAAAGAGAAAAAGATAATCCCTTTATTCTGCGACTGAAGGAAGCAGACCCCGTTATGTACAGTAATATGGAGAAATTCGGGCGCAGAAATATTGCTCTTCTGACAATAGCCCCGACAGGTACTACCAGCCTCATGACCCAGACTAGCTCAGGAATAGAACCTGTTTTTTCTGTTTTCTACAAGAGAAGAAGGAAAGTAAATCCCAACGATAAAAATGTAAACATCACTTTCAGAGATGAAGTAGGTGATTCATGGGAAGAGTTTAATGTATTTCATCATAAATTTGTTGACTGGCTGAGACTTAACGGATTTGATCCTGAAGAGGTTAAGCAGCAAAGCGATAGTGAGATAGAAAAACTGGTGATAAAATCACCATACTATAAGGCAAGTGCCAACGATGTCGACTGGGTCGCTAAAGTAAGAATGCAGGGAGCTATCCAGAAATGGGTCGATCATTCTATCAGTGTAACCATCAACCTCCCATCGGATGTGAAGGAAAGTATGGTGGGAGAACTTTATCTGACAGCCTGGAAACATGGATGCAAAGGGGCGACAGTGTATCGCGACGGATCGCGCAGCGGAGTCCTTGTTTCCGGTAAACCCGAAGGCAGGATAGAAAGACCAAAAAGACCGAAAATCCTCGATTGTGATGTGATAAGGTTCAACATAAATGAAGAAAAATGGGTGGCTTTTGTCGGACTGAAGGATAACAGTCCATACGAAATTTTCACAGGACTGGCTGATGAGGAGATCTTTCCTATCCCCAAAAGTATTGTAAAAGGTCAGATCATAAAAGTTAAAAACGACGACGGTACTACCCGTTATGATTTTCAGTACACCGATAAATATGGTTATAAGAAAACCATGGGCGGCCTTTCTCATATGTTCAAACCTGAATTCTGGAATTATGCAAAACTTATATCAGGTGTCCTCAGATACGAAATGCCTATTGCCGATGTTGTTAATCTTGTCCAGTCACTGAAACTCAACAGTGAGTCGATCAATAACTGGAAGAACGGTGTAGAGAGGGCTCTGAAGAAATACATACCAAACGGTACCAGGGCTAAGGGAACATGCAGTGAATGCGGATCACATAACCTGGTATATGAAGAGGGTTGTCTTATATGCAAGGATTGCGGCGCTTCCAAATGCGGGGGGTGATCCCGGGAAGAGCATGATCGTCAGCTTATTACTTTAAGTTTCCTTCCGGTTTTGGTAAATGCATCTATGGCTTTATCAAGATGTTCTCTCTCATGTGCTGCTGAGAGCTGAACACGTATCCTGGCTTCTCCCTGCGGTACTACCGGATAATAAAAACCTGTGACATAAATACCTTCATCAAGCAGCAGGGCTGCAAATTCCTGTGATAGTACGGCATCATACAACATCACTGCACATATTGCCGATTTTGTTGGTTTAATATCGAAACCTGCATTGGTCATCCGGCTAATGAAATACTCAGAGTTGCTGTGGAGTTTGTCCTGCAGTTCATTGGTCTCAGTCATCATGTCTATCATCCTTATACCGGCAGCAGCTACGAGAGGAGGTATGGAATTGGAAAAAAGATAAGGTCTGGATCTCTGACGAAGCAGTTCGATAATCTCTCTTTTTCCTGTTGTAAAACCTCCTATGGCACCACCGAAGGCTTTGCCCAGGGTGCCGGTGATAATCTCAGCCTGCCCCATTACATTATACAATTCTGTTACCCCTCTTCCTGTCTCTCCAACCACACCGGCAGAATGTGATTCATCAACCATAACCATCGAATCATAGCGATTAGCCAGATCAATAATTTTATCCAGGGGAGCTACATTGCCATCCATTGAGAAAACGCCGTCTGTGACGATAAGCCTGAATCGTTGAGCTTTTGCCTGTTTGAGCTGTTTCTCCAGATCATCCATATCAGCATTGGAATACCTGTATCTCCTGGCCTTGCATAGACGTACACCGTCAATAATGGAAGCATGGTTGAGCGAATCAGAGATGACAGCATCTTCATCAGTCAGTAGAGGCTCAAAGACACCCCCGTTGGCATCAAAACAAGCTGCATAGAGAATAGTATCATCAGTATTGAAAAAACGGGCAATCTTATTTTCAAGCTCTTTATGAAGATCGGTCGTTCCACAGATAAATCTTACTGACGACATACCGTAACCATGATCGTCAAGAGCTGATTTGGCTGCCTCGATGAGATCAGGATTATTGGATAAACCCAGATAGTTATTTGCACAGAAATTCAGAACTTTCTGTCCTGTATCAAGTATTATCTCAGGGCCCTGTGGCGAAACAATTATGCGCTCATTTTTGTACAGCCCCTTTTCTTTTATCTCATCAATAATACCGGTAAGATGTTTTTGATAGTTTTTATACATAATCTTTTTTCTACTGATCCCAGTTAAGGATAACCTTTCCACATTTTCCTTCTTCCATAACATCAAAACCCTTCTGAAAATCATCTATGTGGAAATGATGGGTTATTACCGGATCAAGGTTAATACCTCCTATTATCATCTGTTCCATCTTATACCATGTCTCCCACATCTCTCTTCCGTATATCCCTTTTAAAGATATGGCTTTGAAAATTATTTCACTCCATGGAACTTCAAAATCCGAAGGGAGTATTCCCAGAAGCGAGATACTTGATCCGTTATACATATTCTTAATCATTTCAACAAAAGCCGCCGGGGAACCAGACATCTCCATTCCAATGTCAAAGCCTCTCATACCCAGACTCTTTACTGCATCAGATATTTTTTCACCTTTTGAAGGATTTACCACAAGTGTTGCCCCCATCTTTTTTGCTATATCAAGACGGTAGTCTGACAGATCACTGGCAACAATAAATCTTGCCCCGGAGAATCGTGCAATAGCAACAGCTATCCCTCCGATAAGTCCTGCCCCGGTTATAAGAACGTCTTCTCCCAGCAGGGGGAAAGAAAGAGCAGTGTGAGTGGCATTTCCGAAGGGATCCATAATAGCTGCCCAGTCGTCCGGGATCCTGTTGTCAAGCGGAACTACATTGGTGGCAGGTATCCTTAGGTATTCTGCAAATGATCCGTCAACATGAACCCCTATGCCTATACTGTTTTCACAGACATGTTCTTTGCCCCGGCGGCAGTTCCTGCAATGACCACAGGCCAGATGTCCCTCTCCGGTAACCCTTTCTCCCAACTTCAGATTAGTGACTCCCGGTCCCATCTCTTCAATGATTCCCATATACTCATGACCAATAACCATGGGTGTTTTAATTGTTCTCTGCGACCATTCATCCCATTTGTATATATGAAGATCAGTACCGCAGATAGAAGATTTCCTTATTTTTATTATAACATCATTCAATCCGGGTTCGGGAACGGGTACTTCCTGCATCCACAAGCCTCTCTCCGGACGTGCTTTTACAAGAGCTTTCATCTTTCTCAACGGTATACATAAAATGGATAGTTACATATATAAAGGTATTACAAATGTTCTGAAATTCATTATTACAAAACTGATATTTTCCCGGCTGTTATTTATAAGAGGGTTTGCCTATATTTGTATATTAATCTAAAAGGCATGTTATGCAACAAGTGAGGGTTCGTTTTGCTCCGAGTCCGACAGGTCCCTTACATATTGGTGGGGTCAGGACTGCTCTTTACAATTATCTCTTTGCGAAAAAGCAAAAAGGAATATTTATTCTTCGGATAGAAGACACCGATCGGTCAAGATTTGTGAACGGAGCAGAAGAATATATAACAGAGTCTCTTAAGTGGTGTGGTATAAAACCAGACGAAGGCGTCCTTGAAGGGGGCCCCTATGGCCCATACCGTCAGAGTGAAAGGAAAGATCTATACAGGCAGTATGCCGAAAAACTTGTTGAAAAGGGAGATGCCTACTACGCATTTGATGCACCCGAAGAGCTCGAATTATTACGCTATTCTGCTGAAAAGAAAGGCCAGACTTTTACCTATAATTCCTCTGTAAGGGATAAACTGAAAAACTCATTGTCCTTACCAGAACCTGAGTGGAAAAGATTTATCAGAGAGGATAAGCCCTATGTGATACGATATAAGATGCCTGTTAATGAGGATGTGAATCTTGATGACCTTATCCGTGGACATATTGTCGTTAATACTGACACACTTGACGATAAAGTGCTTTTCAAGTCTGATGGTATGCCTACATATCATCTTGCCAATGTTGTTGATGACTATCTGATGAAGATCACCCATATCATACGTGGCGAGGAATGGTTACCCTCCCTTCCGCTTCATTTTTTATTATACAGATCATTTGCCTGGGAAAAACCTCTTTTTGCCCATCTTCCCCTTCTCCTCAAACCCGACGGAAAAGGGAAATTAAGCAAGAGAGACGGCGATAAGATGGGATTTCCTGTGTTTCCATTGTACTGGCCTTATGGTGAAACAGCCAGAGGGTACAGGGAAGAAGGTTATTACCCTGAAGCTTTTGTGAATATGCTTTCTCTTCTGGGCTGGAACCCGGGAACAGAAAAGGAGATATTCAGTATGGATGAACTGATAAATGTTTTTTCACTTGACAGAGTGCATAAAGCTGGTTCCCGTTTTGATCCGGAAAAAGCCCGGTGGTTCAATCATCATTATCTTCAACAGAAAAGCAATAAACAACTGGCAATAGAATTCAGGGAAATACTTCGGGCTAAAGGTTTTCATCACGACATTATTCAACTGGAGACGCTTGTTGATCTGGTGAAAGAAAGGGTCAGTTTTGTAAAAGATATATGGGATGAAACAGATTTCTTTTTTATTGCACCCAAAGCTTACGACAGTGAGGTAATAACAAAGAGATGGAAACCGGAGACTCCTGAACACCTGAAGGGATTGAAAGAGGTGCTGGATGAACTGTCAGATTTTACTCCGGCTGCTACTGAACAGGCCGTGAAGATGTGGATAACACAAAATGGATACCATACCGGCACTATTATGAATGCATTGAGACTCGTTCTTGTCGGCGCATCACGCGGTCCGCATATTTTCAATATTATCTCCTGGCTGGGGAAGGAGGAAACATTAAACAGGATAGACAGGGGATTGACTGTAATCGGAAATCATTCACGATGAACCTTCCGGAGGAAAATGATTATATAGATATTCATACTCACGGAGCCTATCCTCTTTCCGGTGTTTTTTCTGTCGTGACACTTATGGCCCATGAGAAAAAAGAACCACAGGATGTAGCCGGACTGAGCTATACTTATGGAATTCACCCGTGGTACCTTACAAAAGATAATCATAATGAACAGATAATAAATGTTATCAGGATGTCAGCCAATCCCCTGATAGCTGCCATAGGTGAAGCCGGTTTTGATAAAATAAAAGGACCTCCACCTGATCTGCAAAGAAAAGTATTTGAGGAGCAGGTATATATTGCGGAGGAAAAGGAGAAACCTCTGATAATTCATTGTGTAAAAGCATGGGATGAACTGACAGGAGTGTATAAAAGGATGAAACCAAAAATGGCATGGCTGATACATGGATTCCATGGTAAAAAGGATCTGGCTTTACAGCTTATTTCAAAAGGTTTTTATCTGTCCTTATGGTCCGGCTTTAGCATAAGACCTGAATCAACCCAACTGATACAAAACCTTCCGGTGGAAAAAATATTCCTGGAAACAGATGGAACGGGAACAGATATTAAAGATATTTACACCAAAGTGGCAGGAGACCTTGGTATGAATACCGGTGAACTGAAAAAACAACTCCTGAATAATTTTTTTGTCTTTTTTGGTATAAACAAGGATGTAAATGGTGTCTGACTGGCTTGACAGGACTGAAATGCTTCTGGGAAGACAAGGTATGTTGAACCTTTCATCTGCCCGGATCCTTCTTGTCGGACTGGGAGGAGTGGGAGCTTATGCTGCCGAGATGATATGCCGCGCAGGAATTGGTTCAATGACGATCGTTGATGGTGACAGGATACAATCGTCCAACAGGAACAGACAGCTTCTTGCTCTGAGGAGCACAGAGGGATTATACAAAACTGAAGTAATGGCTTCAAGACTTCTGGACATAAATCCCGGGCTGGATCTTGAGGTAATAAATGAGTATATAAAAGACGACAGCATGATTGCTGTTCTTGACAAAGGATATGATTATGTAATAGATGCCATAGACACATTGTCTCCCAAAGTATTTCTTATCTGGCATTCCCTGATGCGGAAATATCCTGTCGTAAGTTCAATGGGTTCAGGAGGCAAATTTGATCCTTTACAGATCAGTATTTCTGATATTTCAGAAACCAGTGGCTGTACTCTGGCCCGTATGTTGCGTAAGAGATTACACAGGCTTGGTATAAGAGAAGGAGTGACAGCAGTATGGTCTCCCGAGGCATACGATAAAACCAGGGTGCTCGCTGTCACCGGAGAACAGAACAAGGCATCTGTTGTGGGAACCATTTCTTATATGCCGGCAGCTTTCGGACTGGCTTGTGCTTCTGTAGTCATCCGTCATCTGAGTACCGGAGATGATACTAAGATTACAAAATCTAAATAATAGCAGTCTTACTGGTTATCACGTTTTAGTGCCGTTTGTGTGTTTGAAGATGTAATATGCAGGTATGCCAATGACAACTGTAAGCAGTGCTATTGATGATTCCATCGGCTTTTCCATAAACGACAGAACAAGGATCAGGACACCCATAATGATATAAATGATCTGGGTTATAGGAAAACCTTTCATCCGTATACTGCCCGGATTGCTCTTTCGTAATCGCCAGATACCTATTACTGTCATGATGGGGAATATACCAAGAGCGAATCCCATATAGGTGAGGACTTGTTCGAAAGTCCCTGACAGAGCCAGAATAACAGCAATAAGGCATTGCAGGAGAATGGAATTTGATGGGACTTTGAATTTCTCATGTATCCGGCCAGCCGCTTTGAAGAAGAGGCCATCCTTCGCCATGGAATAATAGACTCTCGGGCCTATGATGATGAATGCACTCAGTGAAGAGAAGAGAGCAAAAGCGATTAGGAGGGAGAATAATATTTCAGCCGGCTTGCCAAAAAGATTGCCCATGGCCAGCCCTCCCACAGATATTACATCCTTCATATCTGTGGGATTAATACTGTAGACATAGAGGATATTGATTCCCAGGTACAGAAGAAGAACAATGGCTGTTCCATAAATGAGAGAACGCGGCAGTGTTTTTGCGGGATTCTTTATCTCAGCGCCAATATATGTAGAAGCATTCCATCCACTATATGCAAACATTATCCACATAAGAGATAGACCTATGGTCTTAAATCCGGCAAGACCCGGTGCCACTTTTCCGCCCTCACTGAAATTACTGAAATCACCTTTTCCTGATGAAAAGCCTGCAGCAAGAAGAACCACTACAAGAATGACTTTCAGCAGAGTGAGAATATTCTGGATCTTTGCACCATATTTTATCCCGCGGTAATGGATAAAGGTAAATATCAGGATCACGGATATAGCCAATAATTTATTTGTCCACACAGGACCCATTATTCCTGCATTATCCAGCCATACAGACAATCCGGGGACAGCTCTGAGAAAATATTCGCTGAAACCGAGCGCTGAAGCAGCAATAGGGGCTGAGAAGCCAACCATAAAAGAAACCCAGCCGCTGAGGAATCCGAAAAGAGGATGGTATAACTTTGAGAGAAAGAGATATTCGCCTCCTGCTCCCGGCATATTGGCTCCGAGCTCACCGTATGACAATGCGCCGCATAAAGCAATCAGACCTCCTACAACCCATAATACAATCATCAGGACCGGGTCATTGAGGCCAGCCATCAGGAGCCCTGAAGTAGTGAATATCCCTGCCCCGATCATATTGGCCACTACAATATTTGTAGCAGGGAAAAGACCGAGTTTTCTCTCTAATTTTTCCGCGCTCATAAAAACTTGTTATTTTTCAGATTTCTTATAACTGACAGAGACCCCTCCTCCTCTTGTGTTTAAAGAAGTTTCATAGTTGGGAAGACTTCTTACATAACGCAGAAAATCAGCCTGCCCGCCATATCCGCCGTATCCGCGACCAATCTCAGCTATGTTATGGGCAGTAAAACAACCTCCAACCTTAAGTTTGGGATCAATATCGATAAAATAATTTTTGTACCAATTTTTGTCTGCATCACTGAAAACAAAATCAAAAGGCCCTTCCAGCTCTTTGACCATCTCATGTGCATCGGCAAGCCTCGCGTCAATGTATTCCGATAGTCCGGCCTCCCGGAAATTTTCTAATGCCTCCCGGTAACGGCCCTCATCAATTTCAAGGGTGATAAGCTTCCCGCCTGTCTTGCTTAATGCCCAGGCAATCCAAATACCCGAATGACCGGTGGAAGTGCCAATCTCAAGAGCACTTGTGTAATTGTTTTTAATAATTATATCATAAAGCAATTGCCCGTCAACAGACGGGATATTCATATCATACCACCGCTGCGAACGAAGAAATTCCCTTACTCTGTTATCAAGTTGGGAATCTTCCCTGAGATTCTGGGAATACATATTTGTAGAAAGAAAAAACAATGATATTATTAAAACTATTCCCGGAAATTTAATTTTAAATATGCTCATTTTATTTCACACGTTCAATTAATTATTATTTCGTTCGGGTATTTAATTATTTAATTCTTTTTACAAAGGTTATGCCACTTTAAGAGATTATAAATATATGGCTTATTGTACTTCGCAATTTTCACTTCAGCAAATTAACATTTTATTTAATAACTTTTAACTTTTATGACATTCTGTGATGAAGAAGAGCGGCTACCATAGGTTATATTTTCTTTATAAATAGATATCTTTCAGTTTTTTATAAAATAAAACTGCTGGCAAGAAATATAAGCACCGGGAAATTACAAAGAGTGTACACGGGAAAACCGAACTAAAATGCTTTTAATTTGTTTGTGTATAAGGGAGAGGCTGTGAAATTTTATTGTTAATTTTAAGCTCTTTAATTTTTTATTACTTAATTACTCAATTGTATAAGATGAGTTTTGTTGATTTTATAACGCACCAGGGAAGACGGATAAACAGAGAGGCTTTCATTCATCTGGTTCAGGTTTCCCGTTCGGACGGAAAACTGGGAGTATCCGAAAAGGAGATGTTGCATAAAGAAGGAAGAAAATTCGGGCTGACGGATCCTGAGATTGATCAGATCATCACCATGGAGAAAGAACATAATTATCATGCACCTTACTCCCTTGAAGATAAATTTGAACATCTGCATAATATTGCAGAAGTGATACTAGCGGATGAAATAGTTGAGGACAATGAGATTAAAATGCTGAGAAAATTTGCAATTGAAGCAGGTTTCGATTATTCAAAGATAGATGGTATCATTGAGGTAATGATAGAAGGTATTAAGGCCGGCGACAGCGATGAAAGGCTGTTCAGAAAGTTCAAAAAAGCTCTAAGATAAGTATTGCTTTAGTAATCAGCGTTTTATCGTTCTATCGAAATTGCCAGGAACAAAAGATTTTAAATCACTGATTATCATCTTATTAAATGACCCTGATGCCTCACACGAGCCGGTAATCCCCGGGTGCCCCGGAACTTTCAATGGTACTGGGTTAAAAACTATGTATTTAAGAAGAATACCTTCCTGTTTTGTGCGGTTTTCAGGCCTTCAAAAGGATTTCTTCCTTACTATTTGTCCTCACGCATTCTTAAGATCTTAATCAGGAATAGCTTTGTGATAATCCTGCAGTGATTTGACTTTGAACTTGCCGTTTTGTCTTTCTTTTATTCCCTGGGTAGCTGAAAAAGCAGCTGAAGTAGTTGTAATATAAGGTATTCTGTATTTAATAGCATTTTTTCTTATATAGGAATCATCATATTCACTGAGCCGTCCTGCAGGAGTATTTACAACTAAATCTACTTCTCCATTCTTTATTGCATCAACAATATTTGGTCTTCCCTGGTGTACTTTCAGTATCAGTTCAGTTTCTATTCCGTTATCTATGAGGAAATCGCGGGTACCGCCTGTTGCCATTATCTTAAATCCCATATCCCTGAAATTTAAAGCGGCGGGTAGGATTTTGCTTTTATCACGATCGGCAATAGTAATAAGCACAGTGCCATTTACCGGCAGGGGAGTGAGCGTTGCTTCCTGCGATTTAAAGAAAGCCATTCCGTAGGAATCGGCCATCCCAAGAACCTCACCGGTAGAACGCATTTCGGGACCAAGGAGAGGATCAATATCCGGAAACATATTAAAGGGGAAAACAGCTTCTTTTACACCAAAATGGTTGAATGTCCTGTTTTTCAACCCGAATGCTGATAATTTTTGTCCGAGCAATATTCCGGTAGCTATTCTGGCCATTGACACATTACAAACTTTTGAAACGAGTGGCACTGTACGGGAAGCCCGTGGATTGGCCTCGAGAATATATACCACATCTTCATATATTGCATATTGAATGTTAAGTAAGCCTACTACATTCAATTCCATTGCAATACGGCGAGTGTAATCATAAATGGTTTTCTTGTGTTCTTTTGGTATGATAACTGGGGGGATGACACATGCAGAATCGCCGGAATGGATACCTGCATATTCAATATGTTGCATGACAGCAGGTACGAACGCATCTGTTCCGTCAGATATGGCATCAGCTTCTGTTTCTATCGCATCTTCAAGGAACTTATCCAGTAATAACGGACGGTCGGGAGATACATCAACGGCTTTTTTAACATATTCCTCCAACATATCCTTATCAAGGATAATTTTCATTGCACGGCCTCCAAGGACGTATGATGGCCGTATCATGAGAGGGTATCCTATCTGACTGGCTATTGTCAGAGCTTCCTCAAGATTACCGGCCATTCCGGAAGGAGGTTGAGGTATTTGAAGTTTTTCAATGATATGTCTGAAACGGTCACGGTCTTCGGCAAGATCAACAGTATCGGGGCTGGTTCCCAGGATTTTCACCCCGGCTTCAGATAGCTCACGTGCCAGGTTAAGAGGTGTCTGACCCCCGAACTGAATGATCACTCCCTCCGGTTTCTCCTTATCGTAGATACTTAATACATCTTCGGCAGTAAGTGGTTCGAAATAAAGTTTGTCGGACGTGTCATAATCGGTAGAGACAGTCTCGGGATTACAGTTAACCATGATGGATTCAAACCCTGCTTTTCTTATCTCAAGAGCAGCATGTACACAGCAATAGTCAAATTCTATACCCTGTCCTATCCTGTTAGGACCGCCGCCCAGGACCATTATCTTCTTTCTGCCGGATACAGTTACTTTGTCAGTTGCATTGTATGTTGAATAATAATATGCTGCATCGTTGACACCACTCACTGGTACGGGTTCCCAGGCTTCATTCATACCCAGAGAGATCCTTTTCTTTCTTATTTCCTTTTCCGGGACTTCCAGGAGACGGGAGAGATATTTATCTGCAAAACCATCTTTTTTTGCCTGTATAAAGATATTGTCCGGAGGAAGGGATCCTTTATACAAAAGAATTTTTTCTTCTTCTTCAACCAGCTCTTTCATTTGTGAGATGAACCAGGCCTTGATGTTTGTCCTGTTGTGCAGATCATCTGTCTTTGCCCCTTTTCTGAGCGCTTCATACATGATGAACTGACGTTCACTGGAAGGATGATTGAGCATATTAAGAAGCTCGTCAAGTGTTTTTTTGTTGTAGTCAGCAGCAAAGCCCAGACCGTAACGGCCTGTTTCGAGGGAACGTATCGCTTTCTGAAAAGCCTCTTTGTAGGTTTTCCCTATGCTCATTACTTCACCCACTGCCTGCATCTGTGTCCCAAGCCTGTCTTTCAGCCCTTCGAATTTCTCAAAAGCCCAACGGGGGAATTTAACAACGACATAATCGCCTGAGGGAGTATATTTATCAAGAGTGCCGCTTCGCCAGTAAGGTATTTCATCCAGAGTAAGCCCTCCGGCAAGCAGTGACGACACAAAAGCAATAGGGAAACCGGTGGCTTTGGATGCCAAAGCTGATGAACGAGAGGTGCGGGGATTGATCTCAATTACCACAACTCTGCCGGTGGAAGGGTCATGTGCAAACTGAACATTGGTTCCACCTATCACTTCAATAGCTTCAACAATACTATATGAATATTTCTGCAGACGTTCCTGAAGCTCCTTACTGATGGTCAGCATAGGAGCCGTACAGAAAGAATCACCTGTATGGACACCCATAGGATCAACATTTTCTATGAAGCACACAGTTATCATCTGGTTTTTTGCATCCCTGACAACTTCCAGCTCAAGCTCTTCCCATCCGACAACAGACTCTTCAATAAGTACCTGATTGACCATACTGGCTGATAAACCACGACTGGCAACAGTCTGTAATTCCTCAACATTATATACTAAACCGCCTCCTGTACCCCCCATAGTGTAAGCCGGACGTACAACAACAGGATAACCCAGCTCATTGGCAACTTTCTCGGCATCTTCCACAGTTGATACAGCCCTGCTCATGGGCATATCTATACCAAGGCGGTTCATCGTCTCTTTGAAAGCTGTCCTGTCTTCACCCCTTTCTATGGCGTCAATATTCACACCTATGACCTCAACATTATATTTCTTCAACACACCCTTCCGGGCCAGAACAGAAGAGAGATTGAGACCCGTCTGCCCTCCAAGGTTGGGTAAAAGGGCATCGGGACGTTCTTTTTTGATTATCTCTGTAAGAGCATATTCATTGAGTGGCTCAATATAGGTGGCATCAGCCATCTCAGGATCTGTCATGATCGTGGCAGGATTGGAATTGACAAGTACGATCTTGTATCCGAGAGAACGTAAAGCTTTACAGGCCTGAGTGCCAGAATAATCAAATTCACAAGCTTGTCCGATAATAATCGGCCCCGAGCCGATTATCAGTATTTTTTTTAAATCCTCACGTCTTGGCATAGTATTAACAAAAAATATGTGGGCGCAATTTAAAAATTCAAATCGGAAAGCAGAGAATATCTTTCAACAAAAGAATAAGAAAGATATAAACCAGAAAATAACAGAGAAGGTGATTGTCCTAATTACATAAGGACCATAGTATCTTTTACCACTTCCGAATTATCGTTGGTGCCGTACAGTTTAAGCCCGACTCCGGGAATGGTGTTTTGAAAAAGATTGGTGATGGGGCCAAAGGCATCTCTTATATCATCAATCTCATTAAGATCATCATATTCCTCCAGGGGAACATACAGATGTACGATAAGGAGGTAATCGGGATTGTTGATCTGGGTAAGAGCCTTTATAATTTTTGAGAACCATATAGATGATGTGGTGTTGAAATATTCTACATTAAACCTGAGATTTGTTACAGGTCTCGGGTTTGTAATATAAATACTTACCCATTCCATTACAGGTTCATATATCTTTGCAGGATTTTCAGGAATAGATTTCCCTGATATGATAAGTTCTCCTGTTATATGATTAAAATCAATAAGAGGTGTTTTGTGCGTTTCTTCAACCGAAAAATCTTTTAATTCATTCATTTTTTTTGAATAGGTGATATCACTGAAGGGCATAATAATTGTATTAATTACCTCTCAAAAGTATAATAAGCCATTGATACAATAAAACCCTTTATCAAAATATGAGCTACAGTAATCAATTATTTCGTCTGTTTAACATGCTTTTTCTATCAGTTTGTTTTTTTTCAGATTATTTTTCTTATTACCCGGAGAAATAATATTCATCTGCTTTTATAAAAATTTAAATATGAATAATATTAAGATGATTTTTAAATATTTGCTATAACTCCGGGATGGCAACATCTAACCACTCAATCCTTTTGGTAATCCAGTTTTTTAAATATTGAATCTCATTGTCATATGAACCCCATATTGCATCGTTTGGCCAGGTGTAAGTATACAGAGTGTTCCATTTGGCATTATTTTCAACTACCGACCATCTGAGAGAATTAGCATGAGTATTAATTTGTTGTATTATTTCTGACATTATTATTCCCCTGATCCTATTATATCTTATCCTGATCAACTCTACAAATTCGGGATCTGTAAACAATCTGGCAATCCATGGAGAGTTTTTTATCCAAAAGCCTTCAGTATTAAAGTTATCGTTGTAGTTAATATTTCCCAGAGCAATATCAAAATCCCAAACCGGACCCATCTTTAATTTGCCGCCGGGAGCAATATTCATGTAACAACTGGAGAAAAATATGGCATCATTGTTTTTTGTAATCTCGTTTACCAGATACCAATCAGCAAAACTCTCTGCATCAATATATTTCGTATACCCATTTTCAGGATCTCTGAAGTTTTCTCCATACAAAGAATTCTCCGTATTATTTAAATAATCTCTAATCCAGTTATACTTATCAGATCCTGTTTCTACATCAGGATCTTTAATGCAGAGTAAAATCCTGTCCGTTAAGATATAAACATCATCCTCATCCAACCGGTCTAACTGATCAACTTCAAGTAAAAAACCATCATCAGACACATTAACACGTCCTTCACTGATCTTTAATTGTTCAGTGAGTTGATAGGTTCCGTTATAAACATTATTTATAAATACTTCTACAAATTGAGTTCGTGGTGTGTATTCAAGGCATGTTTTTCTGCTTATATTAAAGGCGACTTCATTTCTCATAGCCGACTTGTCAGCATAATTCGCCAGCAACACCCACTCTTTGTCAGCAGGGAAACCTGCCATTGATTGTTTAGTGTCAAATTTTATTTTATAAGGTTTTTTTGGCATACCCCATGTCGAATTTCCTCTTCCCTTGATTTTCATAGATGCACTCAGGTCGTCAAAGATGCCAGCACCATCAAGATATACGGATCCCTTAACATAATCATCCCTGGAGTTAATTGGAGCCTGATTTTCAGTTGAGATAAAGAGAACAGGCAAACCAGTGAAATTGGTAACATCAACTCTAAATGTTTTTTCATGCCCATCTGCATATACTATTGTATAATCCACAGGGTTTCTGAAATTGTTTGCTGTTACACCACTAATCTGTTCTTTTTCTCCAACCAATACTGTTGTCCCGTCTGTAGCGAATCTGGCTATAATACTATCAGGTCTGGCGTAATGAGGTATTCTTCCTGTTATACTATTTCCATGAATTTCAAATTCCACGGTATAGTTCAGATGTAAGGGGTTGTCGTTTACATCAAATATAAATTTTGAAAAACCTGTGCTTTCTACTGACGCAGGACCGGCATTTTGTACTACATAGACAGTGTCACTTGTAAGATTGGTTTCTGTCGTTTTTATCACAATTGTTGCATTTCTCTCTGAATATGTAAAATTAGGCTCTACAGTGAACTCGATAGCGTCTAAAACAAGGCCTTTTTTTGTTGTTCTGTAAATCCAGTCAGAGCCATCCTTAGTTATGTCGACTGTATATTCATTATTAGTTTGAAAGATAACATCAAAAGTACCTCCTTCGCAAGGTATGTTAAAACTGTTTTTTGCTATGTTGATTATGGGAATATCTTTTTCATGCGGATCACAGCCAATAATCAATGTGGTAAGCAATACGATAATGATAAGGCCAGATTTTTTCATAATAAAGATTTTTATTTATAAAGCGTTGAAATGTAATTATAGCTTATAATAATTAAAAGGACAACTTTAGTTAATAAAAAACTATGAGCAACTACAAAATAGATGAGAAACTTAAATAGAATTGAAAACATTCTATTTTAACGCTATAAAAGATATTACGATTTATCAGGTTTCTTTATAGTTTCAAGGATGCCTTCCGGATTATTGAACGGAATTTTGATCTTCATTATGGTATTTCCTTCTTCAACCTTAATTTTTTTAGATTCGCAAGATGACACTGTCTATAGGTAATGCTAAACCGGAGTTAATTATCTGCTTTTGTGTTCTGTTTTGGATTTCATGATTCTGATATAAAGGGGACCTTCCGTAACATAATGATATACAGAATAATATTCAAAATTTGTCTAAATTATTTTTCTGATTATCAGCTTTTTATATCTTTGTGTTGTATCAAGTAACAATATAAAAATCAATTCAAATGATAAGCGTTTCAATTTTTCCGGGAAGATATGTTCAGGGGGCGGGAGCCATTAAAAAGCTGGGCATAGAAATGGCCAGGTATGGAAAAAGCGGATACCTGATCTGTGATCCTTTTGTATATGATAATCTTCTTCCTGATTTCCAGAAAAGTGTAGAGGAAGAGATGAAGATCGTTACAAAGCGTTTTCATGGAGAGTGTTCCGATGAAGAGATCTCAGGAATAACCAAAGCGGCTCAGTCTGCCGGTATTGATCTCATTGCAGGGATAGGGGGAGGGAAGACCCTTGATACAGCAAAAGCAGTTGCTTTTAACCTGAAGGTCCCGGTTGTTGTTGTTCCGACAATTGCATCCACTGATGCTCCATGCAGTGCCCTTTCAGTCATTT
Organism: Bacteroidota bacterium; assembly: GCA_012729475.1. Taxonomy (GTDB): domain Bacteria; phylum Bacteroidota; class Bacteroidia; order Bacteroidales; family VadinHA17; genus LD21. The sequence goes on along the minus strand of JAAYDB010000025.1, from coordinate 7,828 downwards.
ATACTCCACAAGGCGAGTTCAAGAGATATATGTTCTTTCCTTCTAATCCCAATATGGTTCTTGTTGACACTGAAATTATAGCCCGTGCCCCGGCCCGTTTCCTCAGATGCGGAATAGGGGATGCCCTGGCTACCTGGTTTGAAGCCGATTCATGTCAGCGGACTGTTTCTCCCAATATGTCAGGCTACCCCGGATCAATGACGGCACAGGCACTGGCACGGCTGTGCTATGACACTTTGCTTGAATATGGGCAGACAGCACTGGTCACCGCAGAAGCCAATGTTGTAACTCCTGCTCTTGAACACGTAGTGGAAGCATGTATCCTCTTAAGCGGACTGGGTTTTGAAAGTGGTGGACTGGCTGCCAGTCATGCTATTCACAACGGACTAACGGTGCTGAAAGAGACTCATCATCTGTTTCACGGCGAGAAAGTAGCATTCGGGGTACTGGCTTCTCTGTTCCTCACTGACCGTCCGGGAGAAATTATTGATGAAGTGTACGATTTCTGTCAGGCAGTAGGACTGCCCACAACATTTGAAGATATGGGTATGTCAGGTTTACCCGACAGTGAATTGATGAAGGTTGGGGTTGCTTCATGTGCTGAAGGAGAAACAATCCACAATGAAGCGGGAGAAATAAAGCCGGAAGATGTGGTTGCTGCTCTTAAGACAGCTGATGGAGAGGGAATGAGAAGAAGGTTTGAATAAAATACAAAACCGGCTGTAGATGCCGGTCTGTTTGTTGCTCCGCCAGGGCTCGAACCTGGACTTTTCTGATCCAGAGTCAGACGTGTTGCCAATTACACCACGGAGCAATAGAGAGGGGACAAAGATATAAAAAATAAGATATTATATCAGGTTAATGCGGAGTAAAAAAGTCCTGACACTTATTCAAAAGATGTGTTAGTTGACAATCACTAACGGGCAATGATGTTTATTTCCGCATTTTTGACCAGGAATCTCTGAGCGATACAGTCTGGTTAAACACAGGATTATCCTCTGACGAATCATAATCGACACAGAAATATCCCAGCCTCTGAAACTGAAATCTGTCAAGAGGTCTGGCCGACCGGAGAGAGGGTTCCAATTTGCACCCTTTCAATATTTGCAGAGAATCGGAATTAAGGAATTTATGGTAATCATCTTTTTGCCCTGTAGGATCTTCATGATTGAACAGTCTGTCGTAGATCCTGACCTCAGCATCGATAGCATGACGGACCGATACCCAATGAAGGGTGCCTTTAACTTTTTTCTGAGAATTATTGGCCCCGCTCCGGGTATCAGGATCATAGGTACAGTATACTTCCTCAATGATACCTGTAGTCTCATTTTTCCTGTAAGACTCACATTTAATAATAAAAGCTCCTTTTAACCGGACTTCACGGTCAGGGGCCAGCCTGAAAAACTTATTCGGCGGATCCTCCATGAAGTCATCACGCTCTATATATAATTCTCTGCTGAAAGGTATATTCCGGCTTCCCATACTTTCATCTTCTGGATTATTGATGATAGTGACTTCTTCAGTCTTTTCTTCAGGGTAGTTAGTAATGATCACCTTCAGGGGCTTAAGAACCCCGAAAACCCTTGGAGCTCTCATGTTAAGATCTTCACGTACGGCATGTTCAAGCAGGGAAATATCATTGATGGCTTCGAATTTTGTATACCCTATCATTTCAATGAACCTCTTTATGGCTTCAGGTGTATAGCCCCTTCTTCTGAGTCCGCACAGAGTGGGCATCCTGGGGTCATCCCAGCCTCTTACCTTCCCTTCTCTCACAAGTTCAAGGAGTTTTCTCTTGCTCAACACAGTGTAAGTCAGGTTGAGGCGGTTGAATTCAATTTGCCTTGGTCTGTACGAAGAAGTCATAAGTTTGTCAGTGAACCAGTCGTAAAGAGGACGGTGAACTTCAAACTCAAGAGTGCAGAGAGAGTGGGTTATCCCTTCGAAAAAGTCACATTGTCCGTGAGCAAAATCGTACATCGGATAGACCTTCCATTTATTGCCGGTGCGGTGATGTGGAGCTTTGATGATACGGTAGATAATAGGATCTCTCATGTGCATATTGGGATTCTTCATATCTATCTTAGCCCTGAGCACTCTGCTCCCTTCATCAAATTCACCTTCATTCATTCGACGGAAGAGATCGAGATTTTCATCTGGCGGTCTGTTTCTGAAAGGACTTTCTATTCCGGGCTGTGTAGGACTTCCTTTTTGTTGCGCGATAAGATCTGATGGCTGGTCATCTACATAAGCCAGACCTCTGTTAATAAGGTCAATAGCAAAATCATACAGTTTCCCGAAATAATCCGAAGCAAAATATTCTCTGTCTTCCCAGTCAAAACCCAGCCAGTGGATATCCTCCCTGATGGAATCAATATATTCAATTTCTTCTTTTACCGGATTGGTGTCATCAAAACGGAGATTGCACTTACCTCCGTATTTTTCAGCCATGCCGAAATCGAGACAAATAGCTTTGGCGTGACCGATATGAAGGTACCCGTTAGGTTCGGGAGGGAAACGGGTATGTATCCTGCCGTTATTCCGGCCTTCTTTAAGATCGTCAATAATGATCTGTTCGATAAAACTTACAGGAATCTTCGTTCCTTCATTTTCCCTGGTATTCTCGTCATTCATCCTGAATAATTTAAGACTACAAAAATAGGATGATTTTGAGTACGGGCATTATTATCACAATGAATTTTTGTATAGCTTTTTTTAAGGTCACTGAATCAATTCTTTACAAACAACTACTTTATTTCTACCATACTACCTCTTAGCTGAACACGAGGGGCTGCTCCTGCCGGGCCTCGCGCCTGGCCCCCGGATGTACTTTGTTCAATTGTGATTCTTACCCCGCCGTTGAACTCTGAAAATCTGAAGGCAATTGTTTGAGGCCCAAGACTTTCTTCTACAAACCTTGTTGTTATTTCCAATGTTGCGCTATCAGTCCAGGCATAACTTGCAGCAGCTATGAATGATGTCTGGGGTGAACTATAATTGGCATCTATTGATTTTGATGAGGGATTACGTGAAGGAGACAGGAGGGAAGTCGATGCTGATTTTGTTATTTTCCAGCTACCCTGTCCGGCTTTGAACACAGAGATCTGGTTATCTCTTTTTAAACCAAAGCTGCATCCATCGCTGTTAAAAGCAAAATACACTGATTGGATCTGGTAATTATTTTCTTCTAAACTAAATTCCTTTCCTGAAATTCTTTTTTCAAACTCTGATTTGGTTGTTTTGGAAACAGGTGTTTTCAGGCTAAGGGAGGATTGTCTCTTTTGTAATTCATTATAAAGTCCCTGATTTGCTGGAAGAGATGTATTCGATTTAATCGCCGGTATAAGATAATTATGGACAAGGTTCAGCTCATCCTGTGTATCTCTTGCATTTGCGGTTAGAACGACAATGGCATCCTTATCAGGTATAAGAACAACAAACTGACCGGCCATTCCATCAAGGCGAACAGTATTGTTCCTCCCGCGCCACATCTGGTAGCAGTATCCCTGCGTCCAGTCATTTTTATCTTTGGATAGTTGGGGAGAACCACCTTTACTCTCGATTTTAAATGAAGTGGCTTCTTTCACCCATTCTTTGGGAATAAGTTGTTTTTTATTCCAGACACCCTGCTGCAGCAGCAGCTGACCGAATTTTGCCAGATCTTCAGAACGAAGTCTTAATCCGATCATTCCAAGATTTATTCCCTGTGGATTAAGATCCCAGTCGATCCCACGGATCCCAAGTGGTTGAAAAATTCTTAGCAACAGGTAATCAAACAATGTCTGGGCGGTAACCTGCTGAACAATGGCTGATAGCATAAATGTCGCCATATTATTGTACATAAAAACTGTTCCTGGTTTATGGACCGGTTCAGTGCTGAGGAAGGTATTGATCCAATCGCCACCGGCACCCATTGACCTGGGTTCAGGATCCTGTCCGGCCGACATTGTCAGAAGATTCTGTACTGTCATTTCTTTCATATAATCACTTAGAGTGTCGGGCTGAGAATATGGGAAGAATGAAAAGACTTTATCAGTAAGCTTCAGCTTTTTTTCTGATACTGCCAGACCAATTCCGGTTGCAGCGAAAGTCTTGCTGGCTGAGTATAGCAAATGCTTGTTATCAGGTCCGAACGGGTCCCACCAGCCCTCTGCTATAACTTTGCCATGCCTGAGAAACATGAAACTGTGTAATTCCACCCTGCTTGCTGTATCAACAGCATTCAGAAAATCTATTATTCCCTGAGAAGTCACTCCTTCTGTTTCGGGAGTACTTCGTGGTAATTTGACCGTAATCTGCCCTGGCAGTTCTGATGTTAAAACCGAACTAATTATAAGGGCTGCAGAAATCAGGATTTTTTTATAATTCTCCATAATACTTTTTTTTATTGTGTTATAATTATCTTTTTCAAAAGTGTCTCATGTCTGGAGCAATCTCACAAGAAAATACTCAGCAATATTACTGATGTTGTCCCCGGAATTAGGAGGTAGCAATTTACAACATTTGGCAGAACCTTTTATCGGCAACCCTTTTTTTATTTTAGTCGGAAACTAAAGATAAATAATTAGTATCGCGGTTGCCTTAATAGTAAAATATTTATTTGATTATCTTTGGAATATTACTTCAAAATCAATTTAATGAAAAAGTTATTCGGCATTTTGCTTATAGCATTAGTAAACACCGGTTTAGTGATCAGTCAGACCACAACCAATTTAACATGGTTTGGCCAGTCAACCTTTCTGATAAGTACCGGTGCTGGAGTGAAAGTTTTAATAGATCCGGTAAATCCAGGTATGGCAAAGGTAGAAGTACCGGATATCATTGATCTGGTCACAATATCGCATGAACACGGAGATCATAATTATGTTGCCCTGGCAAAAGGGAATCCGGTTATTATACACGGACTCAGGGGATCCGATTATGCCAGAGTTGATACGGTATTTAAGGGGATTCATGTTTATACTGTCGGATCATTTCATGACAACCAGGGAGGGAGCCAACGCGGGAAAAACGCAATTTTCGTTTTTGAATTGCCGGGCCTGAAGATAGTTCACCTTGGAGATCTTGGTCATCTGCTCAGTGAGAGCCAGGTTGCAGCTATCGGGGCGGCAGATATTCTCATGATACCCGTTGGTGCAGGACCCACAATTGATCTTCAAACTGCTATGGAAGTCATTAAGCAACTAAAGCCCAAGGTAGTTATTCCGATGCATTTTACGCCGGCAAATGCACCTCCAAGTGGTTTCAGGCTTGGGACAGTTGAAGATTTCCTAAAAGTTGTTGATACTACTTATGATATTAAATATTCAGGACATTCTGAAGCATTTATCGCAGGTAAGCTCCCTTTAAAAACAACAATTATGGTTATGAAAACGTCGGAATGATGGTTTCTTTACTAATCCTGCACCCCTCACCCTTAATTATTTATCCCTTTTCCGTGGGAAGGTCAGGTTCGAGATAATCTCTGAGAGCCTTTACATATTCAGCGAACCTTTTCCTGCCGAAAGGAGTGATACGGCAAAGAGTCTGCGGGTAGTTATTGTTGAATTTCTTTGTTACTTCGATATACCCGGCATCTTTCAGTTTTGAGATCTGTACACTGAGGTTTCCCGCTGTAGCCCCAGTTTGTTCCTGAATGAATGTAAAATCAGCAGATTCAGCGCTCATTAGCAGGGAAACGGCTGCAAGCCGCAGCGGCGAATGCAGGACAGGATCCAGATCTTTAAACGCTTTCATGATCAACTTTTCTTTTTAAGAGATATCCCGGTATCAGGTAACTTGTGAGCATAGCCACAGGCATTGCAAGAGGAGCGATTGAAGGTCCTCCAAAATGAGCGATCAGAGCGAGTATCCAGAAAGTGATGCCGCCGATTATCAAAGGCCTGAATTTGATTATGAATCCTGAGATAAATGTTGGCATCCCTGCTAATGTCAGTATAAGCGGAGCAAATAATCCGATATTCCTGTAAACAATAATGAACAGGACAAGAGATGCTGCAAGGAATCCAAGCCAGACGCAACTATAGAGTTTATCAGCATAGGTATGGATCTTTTCTTTACTGCCGATAATAAAGCCATAGATCAGCGAAACAAACACTCCGGGTATAACAAAGAACCAGACATACCAGGGAGATGCGAAATCTGTAAATTTCCACAACAGATATTCAGTCAGGCTGCATGCGAATATCAGCCAACCCCAGAAGAGAAGGTGGAAGCTGCTCTGGCGGATGTTTATTTTTGTCCTGTTGATCATTTCCGTAATGATCTTAAGACTCTCTTCACCTGACATTAATTTTTCTTCCATTTCCGTAATTTTATTTAAATTTATATATAAGAATTAATTACCGTAAACATATTGCAAATATAAAGTAGTTTATAATATAAACCAAATATTTTGGCAATTATTTTTAAATAATATTGTAAGTATTTAAAAATTAATATATAAAGGAGTATTATTTCAAGCTATAGGAAGTAAAAAATGATTTAAAAAGATGAAAAATGGGAATAATAAAGATTGAAGGCATGGAGTTTTATGCTTTTCACGGGCATTATAAAGAAGAGAAGATAGTCGGATGTCATTTTATGGTAGATGTTACCCTGGAGATTGATACGGATAAAGCCGGAGTTACTGATGATCTTAATGACACATTGAATTATCAGAAGGCGTATCATATCATAAAGAAAGAGATGGAGATTACCTCTAATCTTCTGGAGCACATTGCCACGCGTATTCTTGATGCCCTGTACAATAACCTGACAGGGATAAAGAAAGCTATGGTAAAAGTATCAAAGCTTAATCCTGTGATGGGAGGCAAGATAGGAAGAGTGAGTGTTGAGATATCAAGATAAGGATCAGGCTATCACCCGGAATTTTACCGCAATAATTTTTTTTTCAGGATTGGATCTCTTTTCAGATTTGATTTTTTACCCGACCGGATAAATTTCAGGTATCACAGTTCTATAGTTACGGATTCCTTGTCTGCTCCCAGTTCATCAAGTTGTTTCAGTACCATGTCGATCATTGGTTGTGGTCCGCATACGTAGAACTGGTTGTGGAAATTGTCTATTTGTTTTTCAAGGAATTCTTTTGTAATAAATCCATGATGATAGTCTTTTGTATCTTCTTCCGATAAGATATTGACAAAAGAATTGCCCATCATTGTTTTCAATTCATTTTCAAGAATAATATCGGCTTTTGTTTTATTTGCAAACAGAAGTTTATTTCCTTCCAGTTCTTTTTTTGCATTAAGGTCTCTGATTATTGCAATAAACGGAGTTATTCCTGCGCCTCCTGCTATAAAAATACCTTTTCCGATATAGTTAATAGCTCCCCATACATCTCTGATTATCAATTCATCGCCGGGAACAAGTTTATTCAGTTCGTTTGTAACCCCATTATGCGATGGATAAATTTTTATAATAAACTCGAGGAAGGGATCATCATTCAGGCAGGTAAAGGTAAAAGGCCGTTTTTCTTCTTTGAGTTCAGGTGTGTTTATTGAAACTTCAGTAGCCTGTCCGGGGATGAATGAATATCCCGCAGGTTTTTCAACGTGAAATCTTTTCACATCATGAGTTACCTGTTCTATGTTCAGTATCCTTACAATAAATTTTTCCATATCATACTGATTATATTACTGATCTAATATACAAAACTTTTTTCAACCGGAGGATATAACAGGTTTATATAATTGATAATTTACAAGAATCACTTTTAGTAAATAGAAGCTTATTTTATGTTATTACATTTTTTGTTAATTTTGCAGTTCCTGACCAAGGCTGGTTTATCTGGTGAAATTGAAAGGGAGGGAAGAGATAAATAGGGATG
>JAAYDB010000024.1 GCA_012729475.1 Bacteroidota bacterium | reverse complement strand
CTCGAGATGCTTCCCCTTTCAGCACTAAAAAGTCTGTATCTGACTACTGATCATGGTTGCACGCTGGAATTAAAAAAAGCTCCTTATGATAAGAGTGCTGAATCTGAAAATGCCCTGTATCTTTATCAGGAACTGGCTCCGGTAAGTCCTCTGGTTGCCAGCGGACTATCTCCTTCACTTTTCCTTAAAAAGCTGACAGACGGCTCAAGACCTATTGTGTTGCCAAAGCTGTTCTTTGTGGAACTGAAACTGGGAGAACTGGCAACTAATCCTCTCGGAGGCTCTGCGGAACATTTACCATACCAGAACATAGGACATCTCAGGGATTGCCTTGAAATATTAAAAGGTGAATATGAGAAACACATGAAAACAGTACAGAGAATTTTCTCGGGCACGCTTCTTTACAGAACCATCGAAAGCGGATTTTATGTAGGTTCAAAAGATGAAATGATTTTTTATCCTTATCCTGATATGAAACAGCTTGAGGATATAAATTACGAGTTCTTCAGAGATATATAAACACATAAATATTTACGAGTGATCAGGACAATATTTATTGTCCGGATTATAATTTCACTGAATAAATGTTATAAAATCCATCTATTCCGATGATTTACGGATTAGGATTCTCATTTTTTATTTGCTTTAATAAAAATCTAATTAGTTTTGTACCGGAATTTTTTCCGGGTAAAAAAATTATAATTTATAATTTAAAACAGATATTATGATTAGTAGTATTTTTTGGATTGTTCCTGTTTCAGCACTCTGTGCGCTGCTGTTCGCCTGGATTTTTTACAGAAATATGAAGATCCAGGAGGGTGGTACCGACAGAATGAAAGAAATAGCTTCTTATGTGAGTGAGGGTGCTATGGCTTACCTTAGGCGTCAGTATTCAGTTGTTATCAAGGTATTTATCATTATGGTTTTTATACTGACCATACTTGCATATCTTGGTGTTCAGAACCCATTTGTTCCCTTGGCTTTTCTTACCGGAGGTTTCTTTTCAGGACTTTGCGGTTTCCTAGGGATGAAGACAGCCACTCTGGCGTCTAACAGAACGGCATGGGCAGCATCAAAATCACTAAATAAAGGCTTACAGGTCGCTTTGAGGAGCGGAGCTGTAATGGGCCTTGTTGTTGTTGGTTTTGGACTCCTTGACGTGGCCCTCTGGTTTATTATTCTGAATAACCTGGTTTTTACTCCTGATAATTTGGCTAATGGCTGGGATTTCCTTGGGCTCACATTTGTTCATGGAAGCCCTGACTATGCCATAAACGGAGTAATAACAGAAGTCGGGCAAAAGGTTAAACTGGTTGAGATCACTGCCGTGATGCTTACTTTTGGTATGGGAGCATCGACACAGGCTCTTTTTGCACGTGTTGGTGGTGGTATATTTACCAAGGCAGCTGATGTGGGAGCCGATCTTGTTGGGAAAGTTGAAGCAGGTATTCCGGAGGATGATCCACGCAATCCGGCTACAATTGCAGATAATGTTGGAGATAATGTTGGAGATGTTGCAGGTATGGGAGCCGACCTTTATGAGTCATATGCAGGTTCCATACTGGCTACAGCAGCTCTGGGAGCAGCCTTACCGGCATTGACCGGTGATATGCAGATTAAAGCAGTTATTGCTCCAATGATTGTCTCTGCTATCGGTATTTTCCTGTCTATTGCAGGAGTATATATGGTACGTACAAAAGAATCAGCTACTCCTAAAACCCTTCTGCGTGCATTGTTGTTAGGTACAGGAGGCAGCTCTGCACTTATTCTGGTAGTTTTGGCTGTCCTGGCTTATCTCAACTGGATAACCTGGGGTGTCTTTGGTGCTGCAGTATCGGGTCTGGTTGCCGGGGTTGTCATTGGTCAGTCAACAGAATATTATACTTCCGATGGTAATAAACCCACACAGAGTATAGCCAAACAGGCACAACAGGGACCTGCAACAGTAATTATAGAAGGAATGGCTGTAGGTATGGCTTCTACATGGATACCTGTTGTGACAATAGTTGTTGGAATTATTGCTGCTTACGGTTTTGCCGGAGGATTCCAGAATTTTGCAATGGGGGTTTACGGTATTGCTTTTGCAGCTGTGGGGATGTTGTCCACACTTGGTATTACCCTTGCCACAGATGCTTTCGGACCGATAGCAGATAACGCCGGAGGTAATGCTGAAATGGCTGAATTACCTAAAGAAGTAAGAGAAAGGACCGATGCACTCGACGGCCTTGGAAACACAACAGCTGCTACCGGTAAAGGTTTCGCTATCGGATCTGCCGCGCTGACAGGACTGGCTCTGATGTCGGCATATATGGAAGAAGTAAGGTTGTGGCTGGGACGTCTTATAAGCAAAGCTCCGGATGGTTTTAAACAGATAGGAGACACTCTTTTCTATAACAGTACTATCCCGGCTGTTCAGGAAGGACAGCAGGCAGTAGATATTAGTACCGCAACAATAAGGGATTTTACTGCTGCCTATGATATAACTCTATTCAACCCCATATTGCTGGGTGGAGTATTTATTGGTGCTATGATGGTATTTCTTTTCAGCTCTATGAGTATGAAAGCTGTTGGTCGTGCTGCCGGACTGATGGTCGACGAAGTTAGAAGACAATTCCGTGAGATAGCAGGTATAATGGAAGGGACAGCAAAACCAGACTACGCAAGATGTGTCGAGATTTCAACAAAAGGAGCACAGAGCGAAATGCTTGTGCCTTCTCTTGTAGCTATAATTGTACCTGTATTAGTAGGTGTTATTTTTGGTGTTCCCGGTGTTATCGGACTTCTGGCAGGAGGTCTGACAACAGGTTTTGTGCTTGCCACAATGCTTAATAACTCAGGGGGTGCCTGGGACAATGCCAAAAAGTATATTGAAAGAGGTAACTACGGTGGTAAGAAAAGTGAACCACACAAAGCTTCAGTTGTCGGAGACACTGTCGGAGATCCTTTCAAAGATACCTCAGGCCCGTCATTGAATATTCTTATCAAGCTTATGTCAATGGTTTCGGTAGTATTTTCCGGTTTAACCGTTGCATTCAGCCTTTTCGGATAAAATACAACTTAATAAGTTGATAAAGAGGTATCTGTTCCGGATACCTCTTTGTTTTTTAGTATCTTTGCCTGATAAGGAAAACAGTATGCTATTGCCTCAGCTGGCAGATATAAAAGCTGCCCACAGACGGATAAAACCATTTATTCACAGAACACCTGTTCTTAATTCCAGTCAGCTCGACAGGATTTTCGACTGTTCACTTTTTTTTAAGTGCGAAAACTTTCAGCGTGTAGGGGCTTTTAAATTCCGGGGAGCTGAGAATGCTGTTCTATCTCTGTCACCGGAAGAGAAACGAAAAGGAGTCATAACACATTCCTCAGGTAATCATGCAGCTGCTTTAGCTCTCGCTGCAGCACTGAACGAAGTTAAAGCGATGATAGTTATGCCTGAAACAGCTCCGAAAGTGAAGAAAAACGCTGTAAAAGGTTACGGGGCAGATATTACTTATTGTAAACCTACTCTTGAAGCCAGGGAAGATACAGTAAAAGTTATAATGGAGGATACCGGAGCAACACTTATTCATCCTTATGATAATTTCAATGTAATATGTGGGCAGGGTACTGCAGTATTGGAATTTCTCGAAGATCATAAAGACCTTGAAGTCATCATTGCTCCTGTCGGCGGAGGAGGTCTGCTGAGTGGAACAGCCACCACCGTGAAAGAGATTAATAACAGGATAATGGTTATTGGAGCAGAACCAGTGAATGCAAATGATGCATGGAAATCTTTTACGACAGGCATTTTAACACCTTCAGTGAACCCTGTAACTGTAGCCGACGGCTTACTCACCTCATTAAGTAAACTCACTTTCTCAGTGATAAAGAAGAGAGCAGATCAGATAATTACTGTAAGCGAAGAATCAATTATCGAATGTATGCTGCTGATATGGGAGCGAATGAAGATAATTGTTGAACCCTCATCAGCTACAGTTCTGGCTGTTGTTAAGGAAAACCCCGGTATTTTCAAAGGCAAAAAGACTGGCCTTATTCTGAGTGGAGGCAATGTGGATTTCAGAAAGCTGCCTTTTTAGAAAGGCCTGGCGAAAAAAGCTGAAACAGGATAATGATCAGAATATTTAACTCTTAAAATATCAAAAAAACGGCATTCAAGAGCATCATCATAAAGGATATAATCTATCCTGTTTGACGGATAATTCCCCCGGTAGGTGAATCCTGCTCCATAGCCGGCACTGACAAAGGAGTCATTAAGACCCTTACGTATCTTTCTGTATGACCAGGATACGGGTGTATCATTGAAATCACCGACCACAATAACCGGATATTCCGATATATTGATTTGTGTTTTCAAGGCCTCAGCCTGTTGTGCCCGTATCACAAAACCTTTTTTCAGACTTGCAGCCAGGCTTTTAAATAATCCAAAAGTCTCATTGTTGTCTCCGGCAGTCATCTCATCAAAAAATGAGCGATTCATATTCTTCAATCTGAACGACTGAAGATGATTATTGAAAATCCTCAGAGTGTCGTGGCCGATAATTACATCGCTGAAGATGGTCAGACTTGATGACCGGGGATGTATTATCTGACCTTTTTGCACTATAGGGTACCGGCTGAAGGTTGCAATACCGTAATAGCGGTTCTTTCCCGATCCTGTCAGTTTCATGTGTGAGAAATAATTATCTCCAAGGGCATTTTTTATTTCAGAGTCTTTTTTCTCAGGATCGCCATACAGATAAAATTCCTGGAGACAGATAATATCAGCATCCTGATTTTTGAGAAAATCAATGATTATCTCTTCGGTATTATTATCCGGATTCCCATAATTATCAAAGAGCTTCACGTTATAGCTTATTACCTTGAAAGAATTATCTGTACTTTCGTTACTTTTTCCAAATCTTATGTAATTAGACAGATGAGTGAAGCCAATAGCTATTACAATAACAGAAATAATTGCTTCATAGCGCAGGAGGACAGCCCATATTATTGAAAAAAAAATATTTACCAGAAGAAGATAAGGAAAGGCAAGTCCGAAAAAAGCCGGCAGGATAAATAATTCGGGGTTTATATGGACGGATAGATAAGATATCAACAGGGCGAATGCAAATAATATATTCACCGATAACAGGATCTTATGAAGAATTTTTTTCAAAGAGACATTTTTAGTGCCAAAATAAAATAATTATGTTAAAATCCTGAAAGAGATATTCTGATTTATGACTGGCAGTAGTTCTCATTAAACAAACAAAATAATTTCCCTGTTCAATTTTTTTTCTGACTTTCCCTGAAAAGCATATCTTTCTCTTCTTTCGTCAGGCTGTCATACCCCCCCTTTGATATTTTATCCAGAATAGTATTTATCTTCGCCTGATGTTCTGCCTTCATCTTATTAAAATCGTAATCCGTTACAGTTTTTTTGTGCGTTACCTTCATTTTAGGCCGGGGTTTGAAGAATGTAACTATGGTATCTATAATGCTGTTCAGTCTTCTCCCCGGATCCTTTCCTTTTTTTAGCTTTTCTATGTATAAGAAACCAAGAAGGGCACCTCCGATATGTGCCAGCTTACCTCCTGAATTGACTGAAAAATCCATGAAAGACGTAAGGATAAGTATGGCAAGAGCTACATATTTAATTTTAATCTGGCCTATCAGAAAGAAATGAATGGAATAATCAGGGACATAGGTTGCAGTAGCGATAACGACAGCCATAACAGAAGCTGAAGCCCCTATGGCAACTGATTCGGATACAATACCTGTAAAAACGGGAAATATATTGAATGATAATACATAAACAATAGCACCAATGATGCCCCCCATAAGATATACAGCCACCAGTTTTCTCTGATCAAGATAATCCAGAAATATTCTTCCGAACCAATAGAGCCACAACATATTGAACAGGATATGCCATATATCCTTATGGGTAAACATATATGTTATAAGGGTCCAGGGTTTTAGTAAAAAAACCTTCAGGGATGCAGGAATGGCAAACAGTCTGAGTATTGTTGATTCAATCCCTGAATTATCGAATAAAAAGCTTATTACAGATACAATCAGGAAGAACAGGAAAACACCAATGTTAATATAAATGAGTCTGGTGAGGTTATTGGCTGAACTGAATGTCCTCTTTATATCATCTGTAATACTCATCAGTAAAGCGTATTGGTTGTTTTACGCCAGTATTTTATAAGGAGATACCCGAATAGCATACCTCCGAGGTGAGCTGCATGGGCAATATTGCTTCCGGGTTGTGTGAAAGCCAGGTATAGTTCTATTGCACCGTATATGATTACGAAATATTTTGCTTTTATCGGTATCGGAGGAAAGATTATCATAAGTTGTGTATTGGGGAAGAGCATACCAAAAGCCAGAAGTATTCCGAACACAGCTCCTGAAGCTCCTACTGTAGGAGTGTTAAGCAATAACTGCAGGCTTTGCATGCCTGTATCAGTAAAAACCTTTCCGGCATTGAGATACGCAGCACCTTCGTTCAGTACAAGCTGCAGACTTTCCGGGTTAATATTCCCAACCAGTTTGCTGTATTCATAAAAAAGGACTGATTCGTGAATAAAGGCAGCTCCAAGACCGCAGACAAGGTAGTAAATGAGAAAACGTTTCGGACCCCATACCTTTTCCAGGACCTGTCCAAAGATGAATAAGGCATACATATTGAAAAACAGATGCCATAAATTGGCATGCATGAACATATGAGAAAGTATCTGGACAGGTTTAAAACTTTCTGATTTAGGGAAATAAAGTCCAAGAACTGTGTTCAGATCAACAGAGAAGACGCTTATGGCTGCATAATTAGCCAGAAGCATTATTATATTGATCATTATCAGATTCTTTACCACAGGGGGCAGGGAGAAAAAACCTCTTCCGTATGCATTCATAAATTGAAAATATTATTCCGCCATAATAATTATATGAGACAAAACTAACAGTTACTTTTTAATCTGCAATTAACAGACATTGCTTATTTAAATTTCTTATCGAGTTCATCAAGTGTCATAATTATTATTACAGCCTTACCTTTTGGCGAATAATTGGGGGCAGAACAAGCGAACAATGCATCAAAAAGATTTTCCATTTCGCTATTTTCCAGAGCTTTGCCGTATTGGATAGCGGATGCAGCAGCCATGCCGGCTGCTAGTTTTTCCTTTGCTCCCGTACGGGGGGCGCCTCCGGCACTTTTGTATTCTTCAATAATAATTTCCAGCATGCCGGCCGGATTAAATGAACCTGAACCGGCCGGGCAGCCTTTTATAACAATATTATAATTGTCTGTGAATTCCAGAGTGAAACCAAGTAGTTGCAGTTCTTCATGGCTTTCTTTCAGGAGGAGAAAATCAGAGGGATCCAGCTCAATTTTAACAGGGAACAAATCTGTCTGACTGACAGCTGTATTACTGGTCAGACAGTCAATGTACCTTTCATACAATATCCTTTCGTGAGCTCTTTTCTGATCAATAAACATCATTCCTGATTTTACAGGACAGGCTATGTACTTGTTTTTTATCTGAAAAAACTTACGGTCTTTCCGTTGTATTGCCAGCATATCAACATTATCTTCATCATCTTTCCCGATGATTGAATAAAGTTTATCCCAGTTTTCAGTATTTGATCTCTCAAATTTTTCAATGAAACCGGATCTTTGGAGTAAAGGATCATCTTTTTCAAAGGGGTTATAATCCGGATTCACCGGTATTTTTGGTTGTCCGGAAAATACCTTGTCGGAAGATCGTACAGGGATATCAATGAGAGCTTCATTCTCGAAATCAAGTGAAGGAACTATATTAAAACGTCCGAGAGCTTCCCGTACTGAAGCCATGAGTATTTGCCAGATAGCATTCTCGTCCTCAAACTTGATCTCCGTTTTTGTAGGGTGAATATTTATATCTATTGAGGCAGGATCGGCCTGCATGAATATAAAGTAAGAAGGTATGGTATCAGGTGGAAGGATGTTCTGATAGGCTTCCGTAACTGCTTTATGGAAATAGGGATGTTTCATAAAACGGTTGTTTACAAAGAAGAACTGTTCTCCGTATGTTCTTCTGGCACTTTCGGGTTTTCCGATAAATCCAGAAATGGAAATAAGGCTTGTGTCAGTATCAAGAGTTATGAGCTCCTGGTTTATTTGTTTGCCGAAAACACCAACAATACGTTGTCGTTTATTTCCTGGAAGGAGATTATATATTTCGTTGTCATTACTCCGGAGTGAAAACTTAATATCGGGATGTGCTATCACAACTTTCTGAAATTCATTGATGATATGTCTTAGTTCTGTAGTATCAGATTTCAGAAACTTTCTTCTTGCAGGGATATTGTAAAAGAGGTTTTTAACTGAGAAGCAGGAGCCTTTTGGACAAGAGCAGGGTTCCTGAGCAGCCACTCTGGAGCCATTGATTGCAATCAGTGTGCCGGTTTCATCATCCTCTCTCCTTGTTTTTAGCTCAACCATAGCCACAGCAGCTATAGATGCCAGTGCTTCACCCCTGAAACCTTTGGTTTGTATGGCAAAAAGATCTTCTGCAGATGTTATTTTTGAGGTGGCATGTCTTTCAAAAGCCAGTCTGGAATCAGTTTCAGACATTCCGCAACCATCATCTATGATCTGAATAAGAGTTCTTCCGGCATCCCTTATTATTACATTTATTTGCTTCGCACCCGAATCAACAGAATTCTCAATAAGCTCTTTAAGCACAGAGGCTGGTCGCTGAATAACTTCGCCGGCAGCTATCTGGTTGGCAACGGAATCGGGCAATAATTTAATAATATCAGGCATTCAAACTGTGTATTTATTTACGTAGCCATGTGTCAGCTATATGCATTTAATATGGTCTTCAAGGCAATTTTGTCACAAATATATAAATAATAAGAGGAAGAGTTTTTCTACGGTCTTCCTTAAACTAAAATAACAAAATACATTACATATTGTTATCTTTGCCAAAATTTCAAGTAATGAAGCGATTTACCGTATTGATCATAGTTGTTGTGTATATTGTTCTGGCAGGATGTTCAGGGAAGAAGGGACCGAATGAGATCAGCGTAATGACCCTAAATATCAGGTATGATAATCCGGAAGACAGTGTGAACGCATGGTCTTCACGGTCTTCCATAGTATATGATGTAATAAGGAGGCAGAAGCCGGATCTTCTTGGTTTACAGGAGGTATTATATCATCAGTATAATTATCTTGACTCATTGCTTACCGGGTATGAATCAGCGGGAGTTGGCCGTGATGATGGAGGAAGATCGGGAGAGATGAATCCTGTTTTTTACCGAAAAGACCGCTTTAATATGGTAAGGAACGTAACTTTTTGGTTATCTGACACACCAGAGGTGCCCGGATCAAAGGCATGGTCTTCATCGCTTCCCCGTATTGTGACCTGGACACAGCTTGTTGACAAAAAGACTGATGAGCATATGTTCTTCTTCAATACACATTTCGCACATGATTCAGATACAGCCAGGATTATGAGTGCCAGATTGTTAATGTCGACAGTGGATAGTATTGCAGCAGGGTTCCCTTTTGTGATAACAGGAGATTTCAATGCTATGCCCGGTAGTGAAACTTATTCACTTTTAACAGGCCCGGCAGAAAGCATACCTTTGTTTAAGGATTCAAAAGACATATCCGAAGAAAATCCTGAAGGTCCTGCATATACCTTCAATGGCTTTTCAGATGAACCCGGCTCAATACGACTGGATTATATTTTTGTCAGTAATGACATGAGGGTGTTACAGCACCGGACTCTCATGAAGAAAGAGCAGGGTGTTTTTGTTTCAGATCACTGGCCGGTAATAGCTGTTGTGACAACAGAACAGTGAAAAATTCATTCTCTGTCCAGTAACATCACTTTCCTGAATATTCTTATCTTTTGCCTGATGCTGACCGGTATTCTGTTTTCAGCTACCTGTTTAACTGAATTCATCAGGAACAGTATATTTTCCATGCAAAGAGAATCTCAAACAGTACTATATTCTTCTTAAATTCAATCTGAGACTGTTGCTTACCACACTTACCGAACTCAGTGCCATGGCTGCTCCTGCTATCATTGGATTGAGGAGGAACCCTGTAAAAGGGTATAAAATACCGGTAGCAACAGGTATAGCAATAATATTATAAATAAATGCCCAGAAAAGATTCTGTTTTATTGTTTTGACAGTAAGCTTTGATAATCTTATGGCTTTTGGTATCCGTGTAAGATCAGATGATATTATTGTCATCCCTGCAGTGTCCATGGCAATATCTGAACCCTGCCCCATTGCAATACTTATATCAGCCTGAGCCAGAGCCTGAGAATCGTTTATTCCATCACCTGCCATTGCCACAACCCTGCCTTCTTTCTGAAGTTGCT
>JAAYDB010000134.1 GCA_012729475.1 Bacteroidota bacterium | reverse complement strand
TACTCTTCCTGCAGGCCTCCACGTGAGCGAACATCTCAGCCTGGGTGTGTCGTTGGATTTTTCTCATGATCCAAAGCTACGAACTAAGCTGCCATCAAAAAAGATGGAGTTCGTAGGACGGATACTTGTGATCTGCATTTACAGATCCCCTGAGAGTGATAATTATCTTTTTTGCCTGCGGGAATCTATCCTTCAGTCTGGTACATACTGACTCATATCCAGAGCTGTCCACATCTCCTGCAGAAACATCCCCTCTGTCAGGCTGAATATTAAATACTTTCTCAGCATCTTCCTCATTACCAAGGATGATATCGCAATGTTCAACCATATCAGGCATCACCTCTTCAGCTTTCCTCCCCCATTTCCACAGGTTTTTCCTGAAATTCATATCACATGATACCATTATATTTCTTTCCCTGGCAGCTTTAACAGCTTCAAGACATACGTCTGCTGCCCCCTTAGATATTGCCGGGGTAATCCCTGTCCAATGAAACCACCCGGCTTCCGAAAATACCCTGTCCCAATCTATCATACCCGGCTGAACCTCTGAAATGGCAGAATGAGCCCTGTCGTAGATCACCTTACCTGGTCTTGACACAGATCCTTTTTCCAGAAAATAAATACCAAGTCTTTCCCCTCCGTATATAATGCCATTTGTTCCTACATTATGCCTGCGTAATTCCATTACAACCGCCCTACCCAGATCGTTATCAGGCAAGCGTGTAACAAACTCAGTATCCAGACCATAATTTGCCAGCGAAACAGCCACATTTGCCTCTCCTCCTCCGAAAGATGCCTCATATGCAACTGTCTGAGTAAATCTCTGATGATCAGGCGTAGCCAGCCTAAGCATAATCTCTCCAAATGTGATTATCTTGTTTTTCATACTTAATAAATTTTTATTTATTATCATCATTGTGGATCATGTATCCATTCAATTGGTCTTTCCATGAAAGGGGCGGACTATTATTCTGAAATCATACCGCTGTGGTGTAACACGATATTGAGGGAATACAGACAATGCCGTACAACCCACCCCGCTGCTCGCATAATCGAAATTAAAAGTAAGCCCGTCTGATTTTTCAAGTTGATAGGTATAAACCGATTTTGTAAGATTCTCTGTAGTAAAAGGATATATGTTAAAGTTGAAAAAAGAGTTCCCGCTGAATTCTATTCCCCTGCCCTCATCATCAGTCATTCTGACCCATCGGGTATCTGTCCTCAAACCATGATCCTGAGGCAAAAGATAAGGTTCATACATTTCTTCTGTCTTCATGTTGTATACACCTGTTTTGTATCCGCTTTTTCTGTCAGGATAATTTTCCTGAGGACCACGCCCATACCATTCCACATTTTTCAATGAAGGATCAAACACCCAGTCAGTGCCTATCCTTGGCAACCATTGAGGCATTGTGCCATCAGGTATTACAGTATGATCTATAGTCATTTCTCCGGACCCGCCGATTGTATATATATAATGGTTAATAAAAGCCAGTGATCCTGATGAAGGCCGGCTCAGATTCCTAATACTGACTGTGATGCTTCCGTCATCATTCTGTTTGTAATCAAAAGACTCCTGTACCGTTTTCATATTATCCAGACCCAATGCGAACCACTCTGATGATATCCAGCCTCCATATCCTCTCCGTCTGTACTGAAAACCTGAACGCCACGCGGCCCAGCCATCCACTTCATTGGCCAGGGGAGCCCTCCAGACATTAAGCATAGCCCCTCTCTTCAACATTTCTTTTCCCGATATAATAAAGGAGCTTAGGGCTCCTTCCCGGCTATCGAAAACATATCTGAAATCATCACCAGCAATTGTCAGCATACCATATTCGTAGCTAATAACTGAAAAAGCTTCAGGCTTTTCTTCTACTTCATCGCTGTCAACCGACCATGGCAGATCAAACTGTTCCCATGCTATCTCATATCCGGGTTCTGCCCAAGATTTTGATTCTTTCTGCCTTAGGCTGATAAGCAACCTGTATTCAACACCAGGATCAATAACAGGCTTATGATAAGGTATTTCTATCAGTGCTGATTTAAGAGGCTCCAGATCAGTGTTTATTTCACCCTGTTCAAGTATCTCTCCTCCCTTTTCCAGTTCCCATACGATATTCATCTCATCCAGATTTGTAAAGAGATAACGGTTTGTTATCTCCACTATCCCATTGGCAGGAGATATCATTCTTGCAGTAAAAGGCTGCCCCGACTTCTTGATCTGCCACATTTCAGGCTGTATACTTCTGTCAGGCCATATTGAACCATAGGTCCTTCCTCCTATACCATAGCTGAAAAATTCCCCCTCATTTCTGACATTTTCAAAATCAAGCCAGAGAGCAGCCATCTTTTTTGTTTCCCCTGATGGCTCCAGTAATGATTCTGAAGGGACAATATCTGCAAAAACTGCAAGCTGATCAATTAATGCATCACAGATATAAACTGTTGTCTCCTGTCCATGGATCTCTTCATCTCTTCCTATATTGACCGGGAAAGGAGTGTTGCGTATATTCCCGGAAACCGGTATTCTCCGGCTTTCCTTACCGTCTATTTCAAAACAAATAGCTTTTCCGTCGTACCATGCTCTTATAAAATGCCAGTTATACTCCCAGTCTGAAGGGAGAGCCATACGTACATGATGCCGTGACTGTGTCATAATATAGAATTCAAGTGAATCCCTGCCTGCCTGAACAATACCAAACTGATTACTACCTTTGGTGATATAAGTACCTGAAGAATAACTCAGACTCCTCGGGAAAACCTTAAAAGAGATTGTCAACTTTTTCCCGCTGATCTCCAATGCATCATCTCTGTATACTTCTACCCACTGATCATGACCATTCAGATCCAGAGCATTGCCATATTTACCGGGAACCAATTTTGCACCTCCCATCAAGTGGGCTTTAACATTATTTCCGGAACTGTCTGATAGCGTTCTTATTTCTTCGGTTATCCCGGTACTTACGAAGTCCCATAATGCACCTCCCATACTACGGGGATGACGATAAAATAATTCCCAGTAATCATCCAGTCCGCCCCCACCGTTACCGGTTAGTGCAAGATATTCATCAAGGAATGATGGTCGTGGGTCAAGCTTCTCCGGTACAAGGAATACATCTGTAATCAGTTCATTAATTGTTGGATAACGTGGCCCGATTATTTCTTCACAATGATGTAAGGCAGCATTTCCACCATACATCCAGAATCTCGTACTGTCATATTTCCTTCCCTCCTCAATAACCGCACAGATATTATCTCCCTCTCCACTTTCATTACCGGCACTCCAGAAAAGCACTGAAGGATGGTTTCTGTCGCGCAGGACCATCCTGCGGGCTCTCTCACGATACATGGCTTCCCATGCAGGATCGTATGAAAGGTATTCAGTAGCATGAGCCTCATCTCCGGTCTCATCAACAATATAAATCCCATATTCATCAGCCAGCTCTAAATATCTGTTTACAGGAGGATAATGAGATATCCTTACACAATTGATATTAAACTGTTTAAATAAATCCATATCTTTCCTTATGGTCGACTCATCCATAGTATGCCCCATATCTGGATGCTGCATATGACTGTTTATTCCGTTAAGCTTAACAGGCATGCCGTTCAGATAAAAAACCTGATCTCTTATTTCAGTCTCTTTAAAACCAATACGGCCTGAAACGGCCTCAAGAGTCTTACCTGATTGATCAAGCAGTTCAAAAATCAGGGAATACAGATTCGGTTTTTCGGCTGACCATTTAAGAGGATTATTTAACTTTTCCCGGAGATTAACTTTATGCATTTCCGCCGGTCCTAAACGGAACTTATCAGAAATCATTGAAGTAACTACCTTGCCATCCTTGTTATAAAGAACAGCCCTGACTGCCATGTCGTCTTCTGTCTCCGACCTGTAATTCTTTACACTGACAGAAAGATCCAGTGATGCATCCCGGTACTGATCATCCAGATCAGTAACTGCATGCCAGTCAAAGATACGTGTTTGCGGTGTAGCATAAAGCCATATATCATCAAAGATACCTGCTAACCTCCAGTAGTCCTGATCTTCCAGATAATAACCATCAGAATATTTTACAACCATCACAGCAATAGTGTTATGTCCGGGGCTGACATATTCTGTAATATTATATTCAGCGGGCTCCTGACCACCTTCATTGTAACCTGCTTCTTTCCCGTTGATCCATACAAATGAAGCAGAAGCTGTTTTTTCCATCCTGAGGAATATTTCTTTTTTTCTCCAGGATACAGGAATACTGAAAGACCTCCTGTATAAACCCGTAGGATTATATTCCCGGGGGACATTAGGAGGATCAGGAGGAAAAGGTGTATTGACATTTCTGAAAAGAGGATCTCCGTATCCTTCCATTTCCCAGTTTGATGGGACCTTTATATTGGACCACTTATTATCGTTGAAGGTTTTTTTGAAAAAATCTCCGGGAATATCTTCCGGTTTTTCCGAAAACAGGAATTTCCATGTCCCGTTAAGTAATAAGTATCCATTGCTTTTTTCTTTCCGGTTTTTTAGTGCATCAGTAACCGAATTGTAGGATATAAAAGGTGTACGTCCTTCCTCCTGGTTAACTTCAAAAACAGAAGTATTCTCCAGATATGAATATATATTCTCACGAAATGACTTTTCCTGAGCCTGTGCATGAGACCAAAAATAGCTCAGTGTAATAACGATAACAGAAAAAAGTAACTTCTTCATGTGTAATTATTGATAATAAATGTGATGTTAGTTATATGTTGTTGTTTTTATCAATGGAAATATAGTGAAAAAGCAGGTATTATTTACCCTTCATGAGTTTTGAATAAGTAAAGCTTAATAATTATTTTCTAATTTTACATATCTTAATTCAGAAAAGATATTGCCAACATAAAACTAATAAAATGAAAAAACCTGTTTTTACTTGTTTTATATCAGTTTTAATAATACTGATCATTGCTTCATCGTGTAAGAAAGATAAGGATGAAGATTTTAGTCTTAACTATGAGAAGTATACCATGTCCAACGGACTGGAAGTTATACTGCACAACGATCATTCCGATCCCATGATATCATTTGCAATCATGTATCATGTAGGATCGGGCAGGGAGGCTACCGGCAGGACTGGTTTTGCTCATCTTTTCGAACATCTTCTTTTCATGGGTTCGGAAAATGTTCCAACCGGAAAGTTCGATATGGTCCTTGAAGGCATGGGAGCTTCCAATAACGGAGGCACCAGCAGGGATTTTACTGTTTATTACGAAGTCTTTCCGGTAAATGCACTTGAAAAGGTTCTATGGCTGGAATCAGACAGGATGGGATTTTTTATCAATTCAGTAACTCCTCCCGCTCTTGCTCTCCAGCAGAATGTAGTTCAGAATGAGAAAAGACAGGTAATGGATAACACTCCCTACGGCTTTACAGAAGAAATCATTGTCAAGAATCTCTATCCAGAAGGCCATCCGTACAGTTGGACAGTGATAGGTGAGATGGAGGATATCAAGAATGCCACACTGGAAGATGTAAGAAGTTTTTATTCAGAGTTTTACGGCCCAAATAATGCCACACTGGTACTTGCCGGTGATTTTGACAGCGATTCGGCAAAAATACTATTGGAAAAATATTTCGGTGAAATAAAATCTCATGGTGACGTTAAAGAGAGAGATCCTATTACTGTATCTCTCGACAGTACAAAAAAACTGTACCATGAAGACAGATTCGCCAATGTACCTGAGTTAACGATGGTCTGGCCGGTTCCACAGGAGTTTCATGAAGACATGTATGCTTTGAATTTTCTGGCCAGAATCCTGTCAGACGGGAAAAAAGCCCCTCTCTATAAGGTTTTAGTCAGGGAAAAACAATTAACATCTTCAACAAATGCATACAACAGCACTAATGAACTGGCCGGGGAGTTTACTGTTTCGGTGAGGTCAAATGAGGGTATCAACCTGAAAGAAATTGAAGAGGCCGTATTTGAAGCTTTTGAACGATTTGAAGAAGATGGTATCAGAACGGAAGATGTAGAAAGGATAAAAGCTCTGAGCGAAAAGAGTTTCTATGAAGGACTTAACGGAGTATTCAATAAATCCTTCAACCTGGCTTACTACAATGTAATGCTTGGCGATCCGGGATATATTCAAAAAGATATTGAAAACATAAAAGCTGTCACCAGTGATGATATCATGAGAGTCTATCATCAATACATAAAAGACAAACCACATATTGTCACCAGTCTTGTTCCAAAAGGGCAGACAGAAATGGTTGCGGCAAAAAGTGTCAATGCGCTGATCAAAGAAGAAAATATCAGTGATGCCACCAGTGTTGAGATACCTGAATCAGATGAGAAAGAGATAGTCAAAACACCTTCCCTTATAGACAGAAGTATTGAACCGGCAGCTGGACAAGAACCGGCAGTTAATATACCTGAAGTATGGCGCACTGAACTGCCAAACGGAATAGAAGTATACGGCATCCTTAACAGTGAGCTTCCTCTGGTACATATGAACATTATGATCGAAGGCGGAGTAATGCAGGACAACATTGACATGCCAGGTGTTGCAGGAATGGTGGCCAGCGTCCTTCCGCAGGGAACAAAGAATAAAACACCTGAAGAGCTTGAAGAAGAAACAGAGCTGCTTGGTTCGACCATCAGAATGGCTGCAGGAAGAGAAGAAATAACTCTTGAATCGAGTATGCTATCCCGTAATTTTGAGAAAACCCTTTCTCTGATCAAAGAAATACTCCTTGAGCCACGGTGGGATTCGGCAGAATTCAGGATGGCACTGACAAGAACACTCAATTACATCATACAGTCTGAAGCCCAGCCGGCAAGTGTAGCTTCTTCAGTATTTTACAGAAAGATATACGGACCTGATCATATATTTGGCTATAACACCCGTGGAACCCGTGAATCACTGGTTAAGATGACAATAGATGATCTTAAAGCATTTTATGAAAGAACTTTTAAGCCGGAAGCCACAAAGATCCTTATAGCAGGCAACATTACGAAAGAACAAGCTGATGAGGCTCTGACAGCTCTGGCAGACGACTGGGATATAAAAACCGGTGGTATAGTTCAGTATGACTATCCTGAACCGGCAGCTCCACAAAAATCTGAGATACATTTCGTTGATATTCCCGGCTCTTATCAGTCAGTAATATACGCCGGTTATCCTGCTTTAAAAAGAACTGATCCTGACTATATAAAGGCTGACTTTATTAATTACAGGTTGGGAGGAGCTTTCACCAGCATATTGAATCAGATACTGAGGGAACAGAAAGGATATACTTATGGTGCTTCGAGCTCATTCCTGGGTATGAAAACCATTTCTCCCTTTGTTGCAGCTACCAGTGTTAGGTCGGATGCCACCTTTGAATCTGTAAAAATAATCAAAGAAGAGATGGAGAAATACAGTAATAACTTCTCTCAGGACGATCTGATATTTGTTAAAGACTATCTTGTCAGATCAAACGCTCTCCGTTTTGAAACCAATGCAGCACTGGCAGGTATGCTTTCCTCCATGGCAAAATACGGATTTGAAGATGACTACATAAAAAAAGAAGAAGATATCATTAAAAACATGACTCTTGAAGAAGCAAAAGAGATGATAGATAAATACATAGTTCCTGACCGCATGTACTATATTGTTGCAGGAGATGCGGCTTCCCAAATGAAAGCTCTAGGACAGTTGGGAATGGGAAATGTTGTACTTACAAATAAATAACAATCTAAATTACTGTTTTTATTTGGCTGTGACTATTATTTTTTTTCCGGTTAAAGAGGAAGTTTTTTAAAAAACTTCTATAACTTTAATTTCTTAATTATAAAAAGAATAGCATGTATCTAAAAAGACGTGAATTTATCAGACTAAGTGGTATTACTATGGCAGGTTCTGTTTTCATCCCTCCGTTATTGCAATCATGCAACAGGATTCCCGTAAGCAATGATGCCGGGGCTTATCTTGATCATTTTGAAGTATCCCCGGAACAACTACATAAGGTTATAAATACTGCAATGGAGAAGGGTGCTGATTATGCAGATCTCTTCTTTGAGCACACAGTAACCAACACAGCTGCTCTTCAGGATAACAAAGTTAACAGTGCATATTCCGATATCCAATACGGAGTGGGAATACGTGTATTGAAAGGAGAGCAGACAGGATTTGCCTATTCCGAAGATACCTCTCAGGAAGCCATGCTACAGGCGGCACGCACAGCAGCCAACATAGCTGACAGCAATTCTCCTCAAAAAGAATTGAAAATAAGAGAGTTCCAGCCCCCTTCCTTTTATTCAATAATAACTCCATGGGAAGAAGTCTCTATTAAAGAAAAAGTACCTTATATGACCAGTCTGAATGAGAAAATATTTTCAGGAGACAGCCGTGTCAACAAGGTTAACATATCGATGAACGACAGCAGTTCCTTTATCCTTTTCTATAACTCAGAGGGCTTAATGACATGGGATTACAGACCCATGACCTATCTTGCAGCAAGAACTATCATGGAAGAAAACGGAAGGATAGAAAACACATCCGTATCACGATCATACCGCAAGGGTTTTGAGTTTCTCACTGAAGATCTGATTGATGGCCTTGCCAAAGAAGCTATCAATGAGACTTCACTTTTATTCAAGGCAGGAAAACCAAGAGCCGGGGAAATGGAAGTGGTAATGGGGCCCGGCCGTTCAGGTATTCTTCTTCATGAAGCTATGGGACATTCTTTTGAAGCTGATTTTAACAGAAAGAAAACATCTATATTTTCAGATAAAATGGGACAAAAAATTGCTGCCGATTTTATCACTATTGTTGATGACGGTACTCTTCCAAACGACAGGGGAGCTCTCAATGTTGACGATGAGGGAATAATGTCTCAGAGAACTGTTCTGGTAAATAACGGATTACTAACGAGTTACATACACGACAGAATAAGTGCCAAATATTATGATGTCAATCCGACCGGTAACGGACGCCGCCAGGATTTCAGAAATGTTCCTATTCCAAGAATGAGATCAACCTACATGGAAAATGGTCCCCATGAAAAAGAGGAAATCATTGCAAGTGTAAAAAGAGGCATTTATGTCGATAATTTCAGTAACGGACAGGTAAATATCGGACCCGGCGACTTTACCTTCTTTGTAAAATTCGGGTACCTGATAGAAAACGGCAAACTTACAACACCCATAAAAGATGTAAATATCATAGGTAATGGACCGCAGGCTCTTGCCGATATAACAATGGTTGCAAACGATCTGCAGTTCTCTGACGGAACATGGAATTGCGGGAAAGACGGACAAAGTGTACCGGTAAGCCTGGGATTACCTACTGTTAAGATAAAAAAGCTTACCGTTGGAGGACTGAATGCTTAAAACGCACATAATAAATACTGAATCTCTATGGATAAAAATGCAAAATACAAAATAGCTGACTACGTTATTAAAAGTGCTCTCAAAAACGGAGCCAGTCAGGTAGCCGTAGCTATCAATGACAATTCCTCAAGACGTATTGAAATACGTGAACAAAAAATAGACAGACTCCAGGAATCAATAGGCAACTCTCTGTCTGTAGATTTTTACGTGGATCGTAAATTCTCATCGCACTCGACGAACCTTCTGAAAGATAAAGAACTGGAAAAATTTGTTAAGGAAGCTATAGAAGCGACAAAATATCTTTCTGAGGACGAATTTCGCTATCTGCCTGAAGAAGAACTTTATTACAAAGGCGGAGCTGAAGATCTCAGAACAATAGACCCTGATATCATAAAAATTGATTCGAAGACAAAAATAGACCTGGCACGTCAGGTCGAGAACGAAGTATTCGGTACTGATGAAAGGATAGTCTCTGTTACATCAACATACATGGACCAAGTATCACATATGATCCTTGCTGACAGCAATGGCTTCAGAGGAGAGTCGGATAACAGCTATGCCGGACTGGTAGCAGAGGTCTCAGTAAAGGGAGATACCGGCAGGCCTTCCGATTATTGGGTTGAATATGACATTTTCTACGATAAGCTTGTTAAAACAGGGATCGGAGAAAAAGCCCTCGAGAGAACTCTGAGAAAACTTAATCCAAAGAAAATAAAATCGGGAAAATATAACCTTATTGTTGACAATATGGTAGCTGCTACGCTGTTAAGCCCATTCATCTCTGCATTATTCGGATCTTCCCTGTATCAAAAGAACTCTTTCCTGGACGGGAAAATAAATACAAAAGTTGCAAGCGACAAATTGTCATTCATTGATGACCCTCTTATTATATCAGGCTTATCTTCAAGGCATTTTGATAATGAGGGATTAAAAGCCATCAAAAGGACAGTTGTCGAAAAGGGCTTTCTCCGCAACTATTTCATTAATACTTATTATGGCAGAAAACTGGATCTCCCTCCAACCTCAGGCAATATCTCCAATATAATTTTTCAAAACGGCACCCTCGACCAGAACGGTTTATTAAAGTCTGTTAATAAAGCTATTTTAGTCACCGGATTCAACGGAGGTAACTGCAATGGGGCAACAGGTGATTTTTCTTATGGCATAGAAGGGTTTCTGGTTCAGAACGGAGAAATAATTCATCCTGTTAGTGAAATGAATATAACAGGTAACATGAATGATTTCTGGAATACCCTGGCAGCTGTTGGAAATGACCCTTATCCATATAACTCAATGCAAACACCTTCACTACTATTTGAAAATACCGATGTAAGCGGTATGTAATAAAACATTACTGAAATATCTTTACCTGTATAACAGATTTCTGTTAACATATAATGCTGCACACCCTGTTTTTACAGTAGTCTGGTGTTAATCTTTGTTAAAAATATGCGGATTAACTAAATAAGAAAACGGTATTCTTTATTTTTGTTATTCTAATACGTTTCCCCTTAGTTAAGGAAACGAAATGAAATTTAAATAATCGCATGAATAACAAAAAATTTATAATAACCACAGGTTTAGTAATAACCTTTACCTTAACAGTCCTTTTTGTTTTTAATAAATTACTCACAAGAGAGGACACATCAGGCATATTCGCTGAAGCACAAAAAGGTAAATTTGAAATAACTGTTTCTACTACAGGTGAATTACTTGCAGAAAATTCAGTTGACATACTGGGTCCCGAGATAGCTGGAAACCGTCGTATCCGTTCATCAAATCTAAAAATCACCGATTTAGTTCCGGAAGGAACAGAGGTAAAAAAAGGTGATTATGTTGCAACACTTGACAGAACAGAGTTTGAAAATCAGGTTAGGGATTACAGGGAGAGACTTACTGAGATGTATGCCGATCTTGAAATGTTATTGATTGATACTTCTCTTACAATGAACGACATGAGAGATCAGATCAGAAATCAAAAACACACTTTAAAAGAAGCTGAAATAACTTTTCAGAATTCTAAATATGAAACACCCACCTACCAGCGGCAGGCCGAGATAGCAGTTGACAAAGCTCAAAGGAACCTGGAACAATTAATACGCAGCTATTCTCTTAGTGAAGCCCAAACTCGTCTCAGAGTAGAACAACAAAGAACCAGGATCATGAAATTTGAAAGAAGGGTTGAAGATTATGAGGAAATTCTTAAAGAATTCACAGTAACTGCTCCATCCCCGGGAATGATAGTATACAAAAAAGACCGTATAGGTAACAAACGAAAAACAGGCTCTAATATTAGCCCTCATGATCGTGTCATTGCTACTCTGCCAGACCTGACAAGTATGTTATCAAAGGTATATATAAGTGAAATAGATGTTAATAAAGTTCAGCCAGGTCAGGATGTTTCTGTCACTATAGATGCTTTACCGGATAAATCATTTAAAGGTTCCGTCGTCAGCGTGTCCAATATCGGAGAAATACTTGCCAACACTGACTCAAAAGTTTTTGAAGTTATTATCAGGTTAGAAGACTCTGACTTAAATCTCCGTCCAGCAATGACGACAAACAATAAAATAATGATAGATGAAATGGAAAATGTCATCTTTATCCCAAAAGAATGTGTCCATACCGGAGCCGATGGAATACCTGTTGTATATACAAAAGGTGGTACCCGGCAGATTGTATTGCTTGGAGCAATGAATGATAAGGATGTAGTGGTAAAAAAAGGTATCGACCCCGGAACAATTCTGTATATGGAAACACCCGGCAATGCTGACAACTTTAAATTGTCCGGAGAAGAAATTCTGGATGTAATACTTGAAGAAGAATTTAACAAAAGAGCTATGAACACTCTGAGGGCTGACACAGTAAAGAATCTAAGTTCAGTATATCATAACAACACAACTCCAACCCCATCCAATCCGGCGGGGATTGACTTCCCAATATAAGCTCTGACTGAAAGGCAACGCACTACATGAAAACATCCCGTTGTCTCATTCTGATGCTATTCGTTTTCTTCAGCTGTTGTCTTTTCTGATTCTTTATCTACCTTGGATGCTTTCTTGAATTCTTTCATTCCCTGTCCCAAACCTTTCATTAGCTCAGGTATCTTCCGTCCTCCGAAAAGGAGAACCACCACAAGTAAAATGAGGATTATTTCTGTAATTCCAAATCTTCCCATAATTCATCGTATAAGTATAATGTAAAGGTATTAATAGCTTGTCATAATTACAAATTTACATAACGGAATAAACAAGGTATTTATATGAAGGTATAAATATTTCTATATTTCCGTTAATAATATTTATCTGATCATAAAATCAAGCAATGGCTTATCGCCCAAATAAGCCACGAGATTGTCGTTTTTTCTCAAAGGTCCGACACCTGCCGGTGTTCCTGTAAAGAGCAGGTCTCCCGTTTTAAGGGTAAAATACCGGGAAACGTAAGCAATAAGTTCATTTATATTAAAGATCATATCGGAGGTATTGCCCTGTTGCACTATTTTTTCGTTTATTTCAAGTCTGAAATCAATATTGTTTACATCTTTCATGGTGCTTACAGGTATGAATTCTCCCAGAGGTGCAGAACCATCAAAGCCTTTCGATAGCTCCCATGGTAAACCTGCTGCAGCATTTCTTGCCTGGATATCACGGGCAGTGATATCAATACCAAGGGTTATTTCATCATAGTATCTGCCGGCATATTCCGGAGATATTCCTTTCCCGAGCCTGTTTATTTTCACTACCAGTTCTGTTTCGTACTGTATCATTTGTGAAAAATCCGGGAGAAAAAAAGGCTTATTTTTCTTCAATATTGCCGAATCTGGTTTTAAAAAAACAACAGGTTCTGTAGGAATTGGCTTATTCATTTCCCTGGCATGATTCCTGTAATTAAGTCCTATACATATTATCTTCATACTATCTATCCATATTATCTGAAGTACGCAATTTGATTTCAGTCAGTATTTTTTTTGTATAAAGGGGGAAATCCCCGTTCATCATCCACGAATAATATGAGGGTTCTGTCCTGAATACTTCTTCAACAGATTTCCCTTTATGTTTACCAAAATTAAACAACTCAACCCCATTCTCATCCCGAATTATCCTTCCTGCAAAATCAACATTCTCATTATAAGAGCTATAATCTGAAAGTTTCTGTATATCGTTTTCAAGATCGGGATATCTGTCAAGCTGAGCCTTTAGTACCTGATAGGTAGCAAAGGTATCTGCCTTTGCTGAATGAGCATCATCCAGAACTTTCTTACAATAGAACTGGTAAGCCGCAGAAAGGGTACGTTGTTCCTTCTTGTGAAAAATGATCTGAACATCAACATATCTTGGTTTTAAAAAATTATACTCCACGTTGACCCTCAGAAACTCTTCTGCCAGCAAAGGGACATCAAATTTAAGAGCATTAAAACCAGCCAGATCACATCCTTCCAAAAAAGAGGCGAGGTTTTTTGCTATCTCTTTGAAAGAAGGAGCATCCGCAACATCGCTGTCACTTATACCATGTATAGCAGTGGCTTGAGGGGAGATGGGCATTTCAGGGTTAACACGTGTGTTAAACCATTGTTCTTTTCCTTCTGGAAATATTTTAAGAGCAGATATTTCCACAATACGATCAGAAGAAACACTTATTCCTGTTGTTTCAAGATCAAAAAAGACTATCGGGCGTTTAAGTTTAAGTTCCAATTATCACGCGTTTATCATCATTGGCATTAAAAGCATCAGAAGATCTTCTGATTCTGAATCCATCTCAGCCGGCAGGAAGAGACCCGCACGGGTTGGATCAGCCAGCTCTATAACAACTTCCTGTGACCCTATATTGGCCAGAATTTCGAGCAGAAATACTGATTTAAAACCGATCTCCATCTCCTCTCCTTCGTATTGGCATTTTATTTTTTCATAGGCTGAAATAGAAAAATCTATATCCTGAGCAGAAACGGTAACCAGGTTCCCGGTGAATTGTAACTTCACCAGATTGCTTGCCTGGTTAGAGAAAACAGACACCCTCTTAAGTGTATTGAAGAACTCCGCTCTGTCAATAGTCACTTTTCGGGGATTGTTCTTTGGTATTACTGAATTGTAATTGGGATAGTTGCCCTCTACCAGACGACATACAACCTTATAATTACTCAGGTTAAAAAAAGCATTTTTATCATCAAATTCCAGAGTGGTAATACCCTCTTCTCTCGGAAGAATATTTCTCAGAAGAGAAGCAGGCTTTTTTGGAAGAATGAAAGATGCATTATCATCTGCATTCGCGTCGGTTCGCTGGTATCGTACAAGTTTGTGTGCATCCGATGCAACAAAAGTTATCCTGTCAGTGGAAGCTTCTATAAAAACACCTCCCATCACCGGACGCAGTTCATCATCAGCTGTCGCAAAAAGAGTCTTGTTTATACCATCCATCAAAATATCAGCATTTATTTCAAAACTAAACTTCTTGTCCTTATTAACAGAGGGTAATGCCGGAAAATCTATTCCATTCTGCCCTACAACATTGAATTTTCCGTTTTCCGAACTGATAACAACAGCCATAGTATCAGGATTGATATCAAAAGTAAGAGGCTGTGCAGAAAACTCCTTCAGAGTATCAAGCAATATCCTTGCAGGAAGTGCTATAATACCATCTCCTTCAGCATTGTCCAGCTTCATCCTTGTTATGAGCGTGGACTCAAGATCTGAAGCAGTTATTTCAAGATCATTGCCTGACAAATTAAAAAGAAAATTGTCTAGTATGGGAAGAGTATTCTTGGAGCTTATGACCCTGCTGATTGCCTGAAGATGACCAAGAAGCTCAGTACTGGATACAACGAATTTCATAGTAGTTCCGGGTTAAATTAAATTTACTGATTCCAAAATAATTTATCGTTAGTATGGAATAATGGAGATCCCATTTTCTGATATCTCCCGATTATCAATATTACAAAAAAAAAAATATTCATTCAAATTAAATAACAATTTATAACTTTTACGCTATCCGGCAGGAAAAGTCATAATATATTCTGCCATTCATGTCTTTTTATTCATCTCCCTGCTGTCCGGTAAAAAAATAGGATCTCCTTTTTAACAAAGGATCAATATCGAAGTATTTAACTATCAATAATTCATCATTCCCTTCGATCCGGGCCCACAGCCTGTCATTATCCTTTTGTCCCTCCTCCGTCCTCTCCCACAGGATAAGAGTCTTCTTATTACCATCATTCTTTTCAACAGAAATTATGTATAAAGGATCGTGGGATACAATATTATCTTTTTCACTGGCAGTAATACAGGTGACAGGCCTTTCAAACGGAACATGTATAAAATAAGAAAGATATCTCTGTACTCTTGATGTATCCCATCCCATAAGCTCTTTTTTTGTATCTGACAATATGTACTTGCCTTCTGATGAGCCCCTTATCTTAAATGAGGCGGCTGTATCCGCATTGCTCTCAAGTAAAACCGAAGTCATTTCTTTAGGATGGATGTTGAAAATAATATAAGGAGTCCAGAACAGTATATCTGCAGTAAAAAATGATCCTATATCTTCTTCATTTCCCGGAAGGCTGACAATGAATGGTTTTGCCCTGTCCCTCATCTTCATTATATTGCCGTATCTATTACTCTTGGTCCTGTAAACCAGATAAGACTTAACTGTTTTCCTCCCCGAAACTATTCTAACCCTCACCGCTTCAATATTATTGTCTTTTATCTCCTTAGCAAAAAGATCATCTGACACCGGTGATTTGATCTGCATACC
Source organism: Bacteroidota bacterium (assembly GCA_012729475.1). GTDB lineage: Bacteria > Bacteroidota > Bacteroidia > Bacteroidales > VadinHA17 > LD21. Next base: position 25,480 of record JAAYDB010000134.1, on the reverse strand, counting down.
TGTCAGAATATCCAGAAAAAACAGAACGGCATTTTTTCTTGCTTCGCCATTACCATTAACTTTCCATCCTTCATTATCTTTTGCAAGTATAAGTTCTCTTTCTCCTTCTCTTAATTCTATCATCGTTATTTCGGTGACCGGATCAACGGCGAAAAGTGCTTCACGTTTTCCGAAAGATGAGCTGCGATGAAAAATGATTATTAAAACAAGCAGAATTACAAACAGTGATAAAAGAACAAAAAGTCTTTTGAAAAATAATTTATTTATGTTCATGATCCTGTATACAACCTCCTTCTGATATAAGCTCCGGCAATACCTGCAAGAATAACCAGAAGGACCGGAGTTATGATATTAAAAACCTGTATCTGAATCTTTTTCTCTCTTATTTTTGATCTGTCAAGCAATCTCAGCTTCATCTCTCTTGATCGCAGATTCATCAGATCGTTATCATCGACCAGGTAATTAAGACAATTAAGCATAAAATCCCTGTTCCCGTATATCTGACCTGTGTATTTATCCTGACCAAGAGGTAAAGGTATCTCAGAATATCCTGATCTCTGCACTTCATTTCTTATGATATTGGCATCAGCTATCACTATCATTTTTGTAGGCATGCTCTCATTCCTTATTTCTACGCTCGTATTTCCAAACAAAGCACCGGGCATTCGGTTTTTATAGGCTGAAGAGAATATCCCTTCCAATAAAACAGCAACAGGAAGATCTGACTTATTGAATTCGCTCTCATCATGAACCGTTTCTGCATCACTAAGACGGATAAGGAGAGGCGGTGAAAGAGTCCTGGCATAGCCGGAAGAAGTAAGGAGAATGGTTTTTTTAACAGAGGGATCAAGTCCGACTGTATCTATCGTATTTACAAATTCACCTTTCACCCGGTTCAGGCTTCGTGTTACCGGATGATCCTGATTGGGCAGTAGTAAGGGATAATAAACCCACGGAGCAGGTACTATCTGTCTCTGTTCTCCTCCTGTTGTAACAGACATTCTGATAATAGCACATTCCAAATCCTGTATCAATTCGGGATTTACACGGGCCCCATAGCGGAACAGCTGATCCTCAATGTTCACAGTATGATAAAGGCCTACTGTTTCTCCAAGCGAAAGACTGTCGGAATTAACGTATACCTGTTCTATTAGCCATATCACCCTGCCTCCGTTCATAATATACTGATCGATGACAAACTTATCCTCTTCGCTGAACTGGTCAAGCGGTCCTGCCACTATCACAGCGGCATAGTCATCAAGAACACCTGGTCTTCCTCCTGCCATTCCTCTGTCAACAGTAAAAAATTTCGCCATATGGTATGTAATATCAGCTACCTCTGTCTCTGTCAGTTCTCCATGACCTTCCAGAAAAGCAACCTTATAGACAGTGTCTGATACCACAGTTGAAATTGTCTGTATCATCTCGTACTCCAGCCCTTCAATAGAATGAAGGATATTCTGTTCATACGAAACCATTTGATTATTCTTTAAGAAATTAACAGGTATTTCAACACCATTATAATTGACAATCATTCCGGGAAAAACCAGTCTTTGGCTTTCTCCTCCTTCATCATCGGTCAATTGGGCTCTTACCGGCACAAGACCTTTATTATACAGGCTCTCATATAAAGCTTCCCGTTGCCGGACATCCCCTGTGGCTGCCGGATTAATAAATTCGTATGAAATCTTTCTCCGGGAAGCCAGCCTGAACTCATCAAGCATCTCCTTCACCGACCGCCGCAGACGTTTAAGAGGTATCTGCATCTCGCCATCCAGATAAACCTGAATGTAAATATCATTATCAATCCCATCCAGCACATTCAGGGTAGACGGAGACAGAGTATACCTTTTATCTTCCGTCAAATCAATTCTGACTGTAAGAAGAGAACAGATATAAGCAATTATAATTATACCGGTAACGGTCATAATAAAATTGATCCAGCACCTTATCCTGATATTTTTACTATCCGGTGTTTCTGTCATGGTTCAATTTTTTTTCTTCCATTTACGTGATAACAAAACCAGTCGTGTTGCTTCATTGAATATTGTTGCAACCGCTATATAGTAAGCTGCATCCCGTATATCAATTACACCCCTGCTCATCGATTTATAATGTTCGTTTATGCCCAGCCTTATTACAAATTCATCAACTTTTTTCAGTCCCGGCAAATAAGCAAATGAATCGAAACCTGCATATAACACGAAACAAATCAATACTGCAAGAATAAAAGCAATAACCTGATTATCTGTTAGTGATGATGCAAATATACCTACTGAAGCATAAATGGCTGCAAGAAAGAACAATCCTGTAAATGCCCCCCATGTGGCTCCGGCATCAAGATTGCCGGGTGTCTCTCCCAGAGAATAAACTGATATATACCAGATAAGACAGGGAATAAGCGCAAGGATAACAAGCATCACAGACGCAAGGTATTTCCCGTAAACAATCTCTCTTTCAGTAACAGGTTTGGAATAAATCAGCTCCATGGTACCCAGTCTCTTTTCTTCAGCAATCATTTTCATCGTAACAGCGGGTACGAGGAACAGAAATACCCAGGGGGCCAGAAAAAATAATGTATCAAGACCTGCATAACCACTGTCGAGAATATTCCACTGACCAGGGAAAACCCACATAAAAAGGCTGTTGACCAGAAGAAAGACAATAATTACAATATAGCCTGTCAGGCTGCTGAAAAAACCGCTTATCTCCTTCCTGAAAATAGCAAACATAACTTCTTCCTTGACAAAAGTCAAAAATAACTAATTATATTAATACACCGCAAACACTTATCTATAATACAGGATGAATAAATATGTCCGCCAGAAAGATCTGACTGTTACAAATACTGATTATCTGCTTCTTCTCTTTGTATTGCCTCTACAATATCGGCAATAATAACACCGGTATAATAAAAATCTATTATCTCCCGGTAATCATAGCCTCTTTTAGCCATCTCCATCGCACCTTCCTGGCACAGGCCCACTCCATGACCATACCCTCTTCCCACAAGTATTACAGAATCATTTTCAACAATAATGGAAAAAAATGCAGACCGAAGGCCCAGATCATCCCTAATCTTTACAAAGGGTAGCGAAATATTTCCTGCCGTGTATTCATATCCGCGGTTTTCCTGAGAACAAGTCATCTGTGAGATATTCTCCAAACCTGTCGTTTCGCCTGACTTGCGAAGATAGCTTGTCCATTCCTCAGTACTATAACTCTTACGCCATTGAGCATTCCTGGAACTGGCACACCAGGGATCCTTAATCCCCTTCAGATAAATCACATCAGTCAGCCATACATAACCTGAAGGTGAAGTTTCTCCGCCACAATTGGAATGGAATGCAGAAATAATAAGAGTACTGTCAGGTGCAAGAATCACCCGGCCTCGTGTCTTCTCCACTGATGCTATAATTGCAGTGTCTCCAGTAATACCATTAAATACCTGACAATGTGTATTATCACAAAGATTATATCGGTCTGTATGATGCTTATTGAAATATTTATACAAATAAGTTCTTGCAATCACGGCCTGTGTTTTCAGATACTCTGCATGCTTACCAGGACCTCCTTCCGCCTGTACCACACCGGCTATATAAGATTCAATATCAGTCATATTTACCAATACAACAGTCTTCAGATCGGGAATACACAATAAATCACCGGCATAACATTGTCTTACAGGATTATTTGTATTTACACGTAGCATGAATACAGCATGTTCATCAACGCCTGAAAAGAGGACAGAATCACAGACAAAAGAAGAAAGGCCATTCTTTTTTACAGCAATTCTTTTACCATGTTTAGCAATAAGAACTGATTCACTGGTTAGTAAGCTATAAGTACCTCCTGAAAAGCAGTTCATAAAGTACCCGCCCTCCCTTACTGTAAATAAAACAGATGAGGGTACCTGACCGGCAAATATTCTTATTTTCACATGGGCTCCAGAGGGTGTGGGAAAAAGGAAAATTATATTAACCAAAAGGAAAAAAATCCTGGCTGTCCGTAGTGAAAGATCTTTGCAACATCTATCTGAATATGAACCATCCTTGTCGGAGAAAAAGTAGTGTATATTTCTTAACCGTGTATAAAATGTTTTTGTCAGAATATAAAAACACATTGTAAAAAGTTCATTTAATCGTTCTTTTCTTATTATGACACAGAGCTTTTTCATTCCTGATACCTGAGGACTCTTACCATTTCTCCTGCTATTCTGTCTGAAGCACCTGAAGAACCGAGAGTGAACCTTATTGCGTCGTAATCACTGAGTATTTTTTCTCTTTTATCACCTCCTGGCAAGATGGCTTTAAGTTCTCTGATGAGATTTTTTCTGTTAAGGGAATACCCGACTAATTCTTTTATCACTTCCCTTTTTAAAATTAGATTAACCAGCGAAATAAATTTTACTTTTATCAATATCCAGGCTACGAGCATCGAGAAAAAATCACCTTTATAACAAACAACCTGGGGAACATTAAAAAGTGCTGTCTCTAGTGTTGCTGTACCCGAGGCAACCAATGCAGCATCTGCCACTTTAAGGATCGAGTATGTTTTATCTTTAAGCAGGCTGACAGGTTCATCTCCGATAATGGACCGGTACAGTTCATCCGGCAGATTCTTTACTCCGGCCACTACAAAGTGATAATCATGAAACTCTCCTGCAAGTTTAACCATCTGTGGGAGGATAGACAGAACTTCATGTTTTCTGCTTCCGGCCAGCAAGGCGATGACAGGCTTCCCGGCCTGCCCGCATATCTTATAAATATCTTCTTTGTCAGGCAATAAGTTCAGCTGTCTTTCAACCTCATCTGCCAGAGGATTCCCGAGATACTTAACCCTGATACCATGGCGGGCATAGAATTCTGTCTCAAAAGGGAAAATTATGAACATGCGGTCGACATAGCGTTTGACTTTTTTTACCCTCCATTCTCCCCAGGCCCAAAACTTTGGTGAGATATAGTACAATACCTTAAAACCATTTTTTTTGCAGTATTCTGCTATTCGCATGTTAAATCCCGGAAAATCAATAAGAATCACTGCATCCGGAGAATAGTCTGATATTTGCCTTTTGCACAAATCCAGATTACTGATAAATTTCCCAAGATTTTTAATAATGGCAGTAAAGCCCATTATTGCAGTATTTTTGTAATGCATCAATAAAGTGGCTCCTGCTTCCTCCATCATATCACCACCCCAGCAAAATATACCGGCTTCTTTATCATGGCTGTGCAAAGCCTTTATCAGATTTGAACCATGCAGATCGCCTGACTGTTCGCCTGCTATAATGAAATACTTCATACAAAGAAATAGACTCCGAACACTATTACAGCCCAGACAATTGTAATGCCCAGTACCCCCCGGGAGGCACGTAACATATCCAGATGATTGAACAATAAAAAAATCAGAACATTAGGAAATACACAGAGAGTTATAATATGAGTCTCTATTCCGGCTATTGATATCTTTTCAAGCCATTCTTTCAGAGAAGGATTCCCCTTTGAAAAGAGAAAAACGAAGAATACAACTATTACCGGCAAAAGAAAGCCTGAGAGTAATCCGCTTGATATACGGTCGTATTTATCCGTCAGCTTCATCTATCCAGTCTCTCCTTTAATTCGTCGAGAAACCAGTGGGCTGTCATGTCTACAGTAACGGGTACCACCGACACATAATTATTGTCAAGTGCCCAGTTATCAGTATCATCAGACTCCGGTTCCTGATTATTAAAATAACCTGCCAGCCAGTAATACGTTTTTCCCATCGGGTCTTTTCTTTTTTCAAATTCTTCCTTCCAGTTACCTCTTGACTGCCTGCAGACCTTTATTCCTTTTATCTCATCTCTTCCAACCGCCGGTATATTTACATTAAGGCAAATCCCTGGTGGTAAAGGTTCATCCATGAGACGGTTCATAATAAGTTTTATAAAATCATGACACACAGAAAAATCAGAATCAGGAGCAAAACTGTTCAAAGAAAAGCCTACTGATGGTATTCCATACAGGCATCCTTCCAGGGTGGCAGCCATAGTGCCTGAATAGAGAACACTGACAGAAGTATTTGCTCCATGGTTTATCCCTGCCACTAAAAAATCGGGATGCCGGTCCAACAGCTGATTAACAGCCAATTTGACACTGTCAGTCGGTGTTCCGTTGCAGGTATAAATCCTGTGTTTTTCGTCCTCATCAAGCAGCTTTACTCTTATTGGCGTCTTTACTGTAAGGGCCTGTGACATCCCTGACCGGCTTTCCAGAGTGGAAATGAGAACAACCTTGCCAAATTCCTCCATTGTCTCCAAAAGCGTCTTCAGTCCTGTTGCATAAAGACCATCATCATTCGTTAAAAGTATAAGTTTATCCCCCTTTTCAATTACCATTTTTATATCTTTAGCTGCAAAGATAAAGAAATACCATACCAGAAAGAGTAATAAAAGGATGAAAATGAAAAAAATCGGGTTTCCTGATTTCTGTTACGCTTTATTAGCTCATAAAAATTTATCTCTCATAAAAACATTTATCAAAATGCTTACTTTTGCCTTCTGTTAATAGCGGAAATCTGTAAACAGAATACATAAAGATCTTCATCCCGCAAATACGGGTGAAACATAAAAATATCGTTCCTGAAGTTTTATTTATTCTGTTATACAGTCCAGGCAGTCTGTTTTTTTAATATAACCTATCAAGTATGAAGATTTCTTATAACTGGCTTAAAGACTATATTGATTTTGATATCGAACCTGAAAAACTATCGGTGATTCTTACTGGCCTTGGTCTTGAAGTAGAGGCTCTTGAGGAATGGGAATCTGTGCCGGGAGGTCTTAAAGGTGTTGTCATTGGAGAGGTATTAACATGTATAAAGCATCCTAATGCCGATAAGCTGTCTGTCACCACTGTCAATGTAGGAAAGGATGAACCCCTTCGTATAGTATGTGGTGCTCCGAATGTTGCTGCCGGCCAGAAAGTACCTGTTGCCACAATAGGGTCTGTTTTATATATGGGAAATGAAAAACTGGAGATCAGGAAAACAAAAATACGCGGAGAGATATCAGAAGGTATGATATGTGCCGAGGATGAGCTTGGATTGGGTCCTCTACATGAAGGCATTATGATCCTTGACGAAAATAGTGTACCGGGAACCCCTGCCTCCGAATACTTCAAAATAACCCACGATTTCGTGTACCAGATAGGTCTGACTCCTAACAGAATAGACAGCGGATCCCATTTTGGTGTTGCAAGAGATCTGGCTGCTTATCTCAATATTAATGAGGGCTTACAGGTTAAAGCCTGCCCTCCTTCTGTTGATAATTTCAGGCCCGATAATAAAGATAATCCTTATACAGTAATCATTGAAAATAAAAGTGATTGCCCCAGATATACCGCAATAACAATAAGTGACGTAACTATTGGCGAATCACCTGACTGGCTTAAGAACAAGTTATCGGCCATTGGTCTTCATCCAATCAACAATGTTGTTGATATAACCAATTTTGTGATGTACGAGCTGGGGCAACCTCTTCATGCCTTCGATGCTGATAAAATCACAGATAAGACTGTTATTATTAAAAACCTGCCAGATAATTCGAAATTCACTACTCTGGATGGTGTTGAAAGACATCTTTCTTCAAAAGACCTTATGATATGCGATAGCGAAGGTGGCATGTGTATTGCCGGTGTATTCGGAGGGATAGGATCAGGAATAACCGAATCTTCAGGAAATATCTTTCTTGAAAGCGCTTATTTCAACCCTGTAGCTATAAGAAAAACTGCAAGAAGACATGGACTCAACACAGATGCTTCCTTTCGTTTCGAAAGAGGTGCCGATCCTGAAATAACAATTACGGCTGTTAAAAGAGCTGCAATGCTCATCAGAAATATCGCCGGAGGCAAAATATCTTCGGAAATAACAGATGTTTACCCCTCGAAAATTAACAGAACAGGCATTGAAATACGTTACAGAAATATTGACAAGCTTATCGGGAAAAAAATACCACCCCAAATTGTAAAAAAAATAGTGACTCTTCTGGATATGGTAATATTAAAAGAAAATCAGGAAAGCCTTGTCCTTGAAATACCTCTGTACCGTGTGGATGTAAAACGGGAAGCCGATGTAATTGAAGAGATCCTTAGAATTTACGGTTATAACAACGTTGAAATTGATGAACATATTAATTCAACACTAAGTTATCGTGATAAACCTGACCGGGAAAAAGTCAATAATACAATAGCAGACATGCTTACCTCAACAGGTTTTTCAGAGATAATGTGCAATTCTCTTAATCCTGCAGTTTTTTATCAGAATGACGACTTTAATCCTGACGGCCTTGTCTTACTGGCAAACCCACTAAGTTCAGACCTAAATGCAATGAGACAGTCACTACTGTATGGCGGATTGAATTCAATTGCCTGGAATATTAACAGACAGAATCAAGACCTTAAGTTATTCGAATTTGGAAATTGCTATTTCAAAAAACAATCAGGGGAAGAATCGCCGTCAGCCGGCAATTTCTGTGAAAAAAGATGCCTGGATCTTTTCATCACAGGGAATAATGGCCACACTCGCTGGAATTTTAAATCTGCTCCGACAGATTTTTATAACATCAAATCATCTGTGGAGATGATCTTTGACAGATTAGGAATACGTTCAGAAGAAATCATTTCAGATGAAAGCAGCAGGAAATATTTCACAGAATCAGTCTCCTGGGTATTTAAGAACAAACTGCTTGCTGAAGCAGGCAAAATATCTGAAGAGTATCTTGAAAAATTTGACATCACACAGGATGTGTATTATGCACATCTCGACTGGGATGCTGTTCTTAAGATAATAAAGAACCATGAGGTGTCATTCAACGGCTTGCCTAAATATCCATGGGTTAGACGTGACCTTGCCCTCTTGCTTGATAAGAAAATAAAATTCTCACAAATAAGAGATATTGCTTTCAGGACTGAAAGGCATATTCTTAAGGGAATTGATCTTTTTGATGTTTACGAAAGTGATTCGCTTGGCCGGAATAAAAAATCCTATGCTGTCAGTTTTATTCTCAGAGATGATCATCAGACTCTTACCGACAGCAATATTGACAAGATAATGAACAATCTGGTCAAAGCTTATGAAAGAGAACTTAATGCAATCATAAGATGAAAAAGGAATGTAGTATAGACCTGATAAAAGGGGATATAACATCTCTTGATGTTGATGCCATTGTCAATGCCGCAAATAACTCTCTTCTTGGAGGAGGAGGAGTAGATGGAGCTATTCACCGTGCGGCAGGACCAAAACTCATGCAGGAGTGCAGGAAACTGAATGGCTGTGAAACGGGGGAAGCAAAAATAACAAACGGATTTGAACTAAAGGCACGCTATGTCATTCATACGGTTGGACCGGTATGGCACGGGGGAAACGGTGATGAGACTGACCTGCTTGCCAATTGCTACCAGTCAAGCCTCCTCCTGGCAAAAGAAAATGGAATTAAATCAATCGCCTTTCCCTGTATCTCAACCGGAGCCTATGGCTTTCCGAAAGACCTCGCCGCAATGATCGCCATAAATGAGACCATGCGGTTTACAAAAATTTATCCTATACCGGAAAGAGTAGTATTCGTCACTTTCGATGAAGAAAACCACAGAGCCTACAGAAAGCTTCTTGAGCAATGATCCGTTTGCTGAAAACAGTTAATAATTATTTATCTCTGGTCCGTTTCAGCCATACAGTATTTGCCATGCCCTTTGCTCTAATTGGCTTTTTCCTGGCTATTTCAAAAGATGAATACTCCTTCAGTCTAAGACTTCTTATCCTCGTAATTTTGTGCATGATCTTCGCCAGAAATGCAGCCATGGGATTTAACAGGCTGGCTGACAGAAGATATGATGCAATGAACCCCAGAACAGCAGCCAGGGAAATACCTTCGGGAATTATCAGTAGCCGGTCGGCCGGCATTTTTGTGATTGTGAATTCAATCCTGTTTATTATCACCGCTGGTTTCATTAACAAACTCACCCTGATATTATCTCCTGTTGCCCTGCTGATCATCCTGGGTTACAGCCTATCCAAGAAAATAACCAACCTCTGTCATTTCATCCTGGGTCTGGGTTTAAGCCTGGCACCTGCCGGTGCATACATATCTGTTACAGGTTCCTTTTCCCTGCTGCCCGTTGTTTATTCATTTATTGTGCTGACTTGGGTAAGTGGCTTCGACATCATTTATGCCCTACAGGACACCGATTTCGACAGAGCACATAATATTCATTCTATCCCCTCTGCTACAGGAATCAAAAAATCCCTGACAATATCAGCCTTGCTTCATCTGACAACAGTCATCCTTGTTATAACAGCCGGACTGATGTACAACACAGGATTCCTGTTCCGGGGCGGAGCAATGATCTTTATTATACTACTCTTGTATCAGCACCTGATTGTCAAACATGATGATCTCAGCAGGATAAATATAGCATTTGGAACTACAAATGGTATTGCAAGTATTGTTTTTGCTCTTTTTGTAATCCTCGATATGTATATTTAAATCGTTCAGGACATAAATATTTTTTATTTTTTCGACAATAGTTAATATATTTTTTTTTACTTGCTATTCATTTTAGCTTCAATATATGGTAGACGACATAATTGTTAAAGAGGTTCTTTCCAGTCAGGAACTCCGGGAATTTATTTTCCTGCCTGAAAAAGTCCATAACGATGACCCGAACTGGCTGCCTCCTATTTATATGGATGAGAAAAATTATTTTAACAAGGAAAAGAACAAGTCGTTTAACTATGCTGATACCATAATGTACCTCGCATGGAAGAACAATAAACCTGTAGGCAGAATAATGGGGATCATCAATAAGAGGTACAATCATATCAATAATGAGAATCACGGCCGTTTTTGTTTCATGGAATGTTATGATGATAAAAAAATATTCCATGCGCTCCTTACAAGTATTGAAAACTGGCTGCGAACCAATGGCATTAGTACAATAGTGGGTCCACTGGGGTTCTCAGATAAAGATCCTCAGGGATTTCAGATTGAGGGTTTTGAATATCCACCTTTTATAACTGCTCCTGTAAATTCACCGTATATGTATCAATATATGGAAGAAGAAGAAGGTTATGAAAAGAAGGTAGATCTGGTCAATTATCTTGCGAAAATGCCTGATGCTTTGCCTGAAGTGTATGTGAAGGTATTAAGCAGGATCGAAAAAACCGAGAATTATAAAATATTGGAATTCCACAACAAAAAAGAACTGAAACAGCACATTATACCAGCGCTGGAGCTTATGAATGAGACATTCCGTGAAATTTACGGATTCGTTCCCCTGGAAGATAACGAGAAGAAGGAGCTTGCAGCGAATTATCTGCCTATTCTTGATCCGAAATTCATTAAGATGGTAAAGAAAGACCAGGAACTTATTGGCTTTGCCATAGGCATGCCGGATGTGTCTCCCGGTATAAAAGCCTGTAATGGACATTTATTTCCATTCGGAATACTGAAAGTTATGAGAGAATCAAGACGGTCAAAGAAATTACTAATGCTCCTCGGTGGTGTCAAAAAAGAATTCCGCGGAAAAGGTATTGATGTCCTTATGGGAGTTAAGATACTTGAATCAGGGATAAAACAGAAGATGGAAATTATTGACAGTCATCTGGTTCTGGAAAACAATGTACGTATGAGGAGTGAATACGAGCGCATCGGAGGTAAGGTTGTAAAACGATTCCGTATTTACCAGAAAGCTTTATAGAAACTAAAAAAAGTATTTCTCCCGTTATTCCGGAAATAAGCATTATCAGAACCTGAACACAAAGGAAAAACCGAGCAGCTCCTTAAATTGTATTCTCGCTGTTTTTTTGGGCTTGTTATCAGGCCCCAGGACGGGTTTATCATCCTTATCATACTCAGGGGTTTTGGTGTCATCATCAAAAATAAAATGAGTATTTAGCCTAAGTTCGGTAAACCAGTTTATCCTGGCAGTAAGTATCATCTCCCAGTCAATATCAATATTCTGGGGATTGTGTCTGTAATTGGTAAATAATTGCAGGCGGTTAGTCACGGTAAGGCTCTCTGAAGGTTTATATTCATTGGTTATCATGAAACTCATCCCCGGTTCATGTTTGGCTCTTCTATCGGCCGCCACACCATAAAGAGTCTGATCAATCCTTGATGTATCCGGAACAAAAGTCGCCTTATACGACAGAGGAGAGAAATTTATTGAAGTTTTTTTACCGGGCTTATAATCCAGACCAAAACCAAGTGTCAGTGTTGCGGGATTCATAAATCTTGACACCATATTTTTCGATGAATCGGTATAAGTATGTCCCTTGGATATCTGTGTTTTAAAAAGCATTATCCCACTGAAGTCAAATTTTCCAAAAGCTTTATGGTTGATTTTTGAATTAGTTTCAAAAAGGTCAAGATTCTTCCTCACTCCGTTTTCTGTTGTGGCAATTAAGCCATATTTGAGCCGGGCGAAATTTGCTGAATTCAATTTCAGGAGTTTATTTTCATAATCTGCGAACCCTGTGATATCAAGAGTTGTTGACACACTGCTCTCCCCTCCTTTGACCCAGTTGGAGAGTGCTGTCTGATTAAGGGCAAACGAGGTCTCCGTTCTGTATTTCCATAGCTCCGGTTTTACAATAATTTTCCTTACCTCCAGAAGAGAAGAACGGTCAACCTCCTGCATCTCAACCTTTATATCTGAACGCATTTCGTGACGAACCGGGCGCAGCAACCTTATACCGCTTTCAAGGTAAAGACCTATGGTATCCTTTGAATGACCACCAATCCATACTGTGACCGAATCATTCATATCACTCCTCAACCAATACCTTTGCATCTTTTCTGACTGGGAATTAAGCCACACAGGAATCACTTCATCACCCCTGCCAGTAAAAAGAACAAGTGTCGAATCACGCTTATCAATAAGTCCAAGAAGTGATTCCACAGCTGCCCTGATTGAATCAATAAAACAGGGATTATCATAATAGTCAAGAGGAAAAACACTTTTTTCTGACGACATTTCTGGCAAAGTATCTGCTTTAGTAAAAAACAGCGAATCACCTGAAAAAGCCAATGAATCAACCACGTTAACCAATGTTGAATCTCCCGCAACAACAGCAGGAACAGCGACAGAATCATTCAATACTTCTTCTCCCGTGATTGCCCTGGGAACACCATATTCCTTCCATAACACTGAAATAGAATCAAAAGGATAGCTTTTCAGGTAAAAAAGTGTTGAATCAAAAGGTGGGTTTGAAGCTTCATAAACGAGACGGCTCAGGGATTCTTTAAGCAAATCGGTTGTGTCTTTCCAGTATGCTGTTTCAATAGTCTTCCTGAGAAAGATCAATGCATCTCCTGCTGAAAAGTCTATTCTGGCAGTGTCATCGTCAAGGTTCCCGGAACCCGGGTCAAACATTAATGAGTCCAGTTGCCCGCCTGTAATTGTTATGGGCTTAATATCCTGTGCAAAGCATGAAAAAAATGAAATGAAAAAAATGAAAATAAGAATACTCTTTTTAAACAAAGTGTCCATTATATAATCAATATGCTAAATGATGAATTATTAAATTATAAAATTTTCTGGTGTGGCAAAATACACTTATTATTCTTATTGAATAAGAAAATTTTTAAAAAACTATTCAATATAACGCGAAAGATGTCCGATATAATATATCAGGAATAATAAACCTGCAAAATAAGCCTTGCCTTTGGTTTTGATCATAACCATATATTGATTTCCTTTGCATCGCAAAATACAAACATGCAGGATCTAACGAACGGTCATGAAGGGAAGTTGATATTCCGGTTTGCTGCACCAATGCTCATTGGAAACATTTTTCAGCAGTTATTTAATGTAGTAGACAGTGTTGTAGTAGGTAATTTTATCGGGAAAGAAGCATTAGCTGCTGTTGGTGCATCTTTCCCCATCATTTTCATGCTTATATCGCTGATTATAGGTCTTGTAATGGGCATCACTGTGGTTATCAGCCAGTATTTCGGAGCTAAAGATTATGTCAGGGTAAAAAGAGCTATTGATACGATGTATATCTACACTTTTTTTGCCGGGATAATTGCCACAACCGCAGGATTATTACTAACCGTTCCTCTACTGCGTCTGCTCGATACCCCACAGGAAATAATGCCTCAGGCGACACAGTATATGCGAATCTTTTTTTCCGGAATGGTTATATTTTTCGGGTATAACGGTACCAGTGCCGTCTTGCGTGGCTTAGGCGATTCCAAAACACCTTTATATTTTCTAATAATAGCTACAGTAGCAAATATTATCTTCGATCTTCTTTTTGTGGGAGTTTTTTCCTGGGGAATAAAAGGAGCAGCTTTTGCCAGTCTTCTGGCAAACAGCATAGCCTTTGGTCTGGCTATAATTTGGCTTAATAAAACTCATAAAATAATTCAGATAGCCGTACGCGGACTGCATTTCGACAAAGAAATATTTCTTCAGAGCATTCGCATAGGTCTTCCCACAGGGATACAACATACACTGGTTGCAATAGGGAACCTTGCTTTGCTAAGCATAGTAAACAAGTTCGGAACTAATGTTCTGGCTGCCTATTCTGTGGCTAACAGAATTGATATGATGGCAACTATACCTTCATTATCCTTCTCCCAGGCTCTGTCGACCTTCGTTGGTCAAAACATAGGGGCAAACAAAACGGAAAGAGTCCGTACCGGACTGAAAGCCACAATAAAAATGGCCGGAGGAATTACTGTTATAACAACTGTCATAATAGTACTAATGGGAAACATCATGATGAGAATGTTTACAAGTGATACTGATGTAATACGAATAGGAAATGAATACCTCACCATTGTCAGTGCTTTTTATTTGTTGTTCACCATGATGTTTATTTTTAATGGCATAATGAGGGGTGCAGGAGACACTATTTTCCCGATGTTTTTCTCCCTTGTCTCCCTGTGGCTGGTAAGGATACCCCTGGCATATTACCTCTCTGCCAGAATGGGTGAAAGCGGAATCTGGTGGGCTATTCCGGCAGGATGGTTGATCGGACTTATTCTTTCATTTTTCTATTACAGAACCGGAAGGTGGAAAGCCAGTACTGTTGTTAAATATTTTGATAATATGTAACTTTCAAACGAACACTATATTAAGAATATGATAAAATCCATGACAGGCTATGGGAAAGCTGTAGCTGAAATCTCCGGTAAAAAAATCTCAATTGAAATTAGATCACTCAATTCCAAATCACTGGACATCAGCACCCGTCTGCCCTGGCTCTATAAGGAGAAAGAAGCCGATATACGGGCTCTCATTAACCAGAAACTTGACAGAGGCAAGATCGATCTTACAATAAATTCGGATGTTATAGACAACGACATAGTTCCTCTCATCAACAAAGAAGTTGTGAAAGCTTATTTTAATCAGCTTAAGGAAATTGCTGATGAGATAGGGATAGAAGCTAATGAACAGTTGCTGCCTGTTATCCTGAAACTGCCCGATGCCATGAAAACAGAAAAGCCGGATCTGTCTGAAAATGAATGGTTGATAGTAAAAACGAAAATTGAGGAATCTATCGCCTCGCTGGATCTTTTCAGGACAGAAGAAGGGCGTTCACTTGAAGATGATTTAAAAAAGTCTGTAAACAAAATCCTTACACTACTTGAAGAAGTAGTGAAATTTGAAGAAAAAAGGATAGGGAAAATAAGGGAAAAACTGAATAAGTCTCTCACTGATATGGAACTGAATGAGAGCATTGATAAGAACAGATTCGAACAGGAACTAATCTATTATCTTGAAAAACTTGATATCAACGAAGAAAAAGTCAGGTTAAAAAAACACTGTGAATATCTTATAGAAAAGATAGAGTCGACACCTCCCAACGGTAAAATTCTTGGATTCATAACACAGGAAATAGGGCGCGAGATAAACACACTGGGTTCAAAGGCCAATGATGCGTCTATTCAAAAAATTGTAGTTATGATGAAAGATGAACTTGAAAAGATAAAAGAACAATCTCTTAATGTCCTCTGAATTGATATGCCAGTAATAAAAGGTAAAGCAGTGATTATTTCAGCTCCTTCGGGAGCCGGAAAATCAACAATAAGTAATTATCTGCTTAAAAAAAGCAATAAGCTCGAATTTTCAATTTCTGCCACAACCCGCAAACCCCGGGGAATGGAAGAAAACGGGGTGGAATACTATTTCCTGAGTATCCCTGATTTCAAAAGAAAAATAAAAAACGGTGAGTTTATTGAATGGGAAGAAGTCTACAAAGGGCAGTATTACGGAACGCTTAAAAGTGAGATGGACAGAATATGGGCAAACGGACGGCATGTTCTCTTTGATGTGGATGTAAAAGGAGGTATCAGTCTTAAGAAAATTTTCGGCAATAAATCGATCTCCATTTTTATCATGCCTCCCTCTCCGGAAGAGCTTGAAAAAAGACTTATCAAAAGGGCAAGCGATGATCCGGAAAAGATAAAAATGAGACTCAAAAAAGCTTCAAAAGAAATGAAACTGGCTAACCAGTTTGATAATATTTTGATAAATAATATTCTGGAAAAGGCAGAGGAAGAAGTTTTTAATATTGTCAGCAGTTTTCTGTCACAAGAAAATTAAAAAATATCTGTTAATGCAAAAAGTCGGATTATTCTTTGGTTCATTCAACCCCATCCATTTAGGACACATGGCTATTGCCGGGTATATGCTGGAATTTACTGATCTGGATGAATTATGGTTTATTGTCAGTCCTCATAATCCTCTTAAGAAAAAGAGCACTCTCCTCTCCGATTATGAACGCTTATACATGGCTGAACTTGCAATAAACGATAACTACAGGCTCAGGGCATCAGATATTGAGTTCCGTCTTCCTGTTCCATCTTACACAATTGACACTCTGGTTTATCTTAAAGATCAGTATCCCTCAAAAAAATTCTTACCCATAATGGGGCAGGATACTGTATATACCCTTCATAAGTGGAAAAACGGAGAAGAACTGGTTAAAAACCATCAGATACTTGTTTATCCCAGGCCAAATCCTGTGAAACCCCCTTCTCCATTGCTGCAACATATTCTTTCTTCAGCTGATCTGAGATTTGTCAGGGCGCCAATGATGGAAATCTCCGGCACCTTTATCCGGAATGGTATTAAGAAAGGAAAAAACATGTCATATTTCCTTCCTCCTGCCGTATGGAAATATATAAAAGAAAAGCATTTCTACGGCAGATAGTTATTCAATTCTCCGGTCCTGAATAATAATTCAATGCCTAATTTCTTCTTTCACTATAAAAATGGGATACACCACTATTAATATTGCAGGTCATTCCGTTCAGATTTGCCTTACAACTTCCATCCCTCTTTCCAGGGCTTTTTCATTTAATGGAATAAGGTCATGATACCGTGGAGGGAGGGATTCTTTCAGCCCCTTTATCACATTTTCAAACTTTATTATGGGTTTTATTTTGAGGAATCCACCCAGAACGATCATATTGAATATCCTGGAATTATTCATTTTTCCTGCTTCTTCTACAGCATCAATACGGTAAATATCAATATCCTTTCTCTCCGGATGGCGGCTTATTCCATTTGTATCATAGATCAGTAATCCTCCGGGCTTAACCGAGCTTTCGAATTTATCCATTGATTGCTGGTTAAGTATAATAGCAGTATCAAATTGTCTCAATATCGGGGAACTTATCTTCTCACTGCTGATAATCACTGTCACATTTGCTGTTCCTCCACGCATTTCAGGTCCGTATGAGGGCATCCAGCTGACCTCCATATCCTGCATCACTGCTGAATATGCCAGGATCTTTCCCATCGACAGGACTCCTTGTCCGCCGAAACCTGCAATAATCATTTCTTCTGTCATATTATTCCTATTTCATTTTTATTTTTCCTGTTGTTTTTCTGGATCTTTAAGATCACCCAGAGGGTAATACGGAAACATATTCTCTTCCATCCATTTATTAGACTCAACGGGAGTCATCTTCCAGTTTGAAGGACAATTTGAAACCACCTCAACGAAACATGTACCTTTTTTGAGCTTTTGATAGTGGAAGGCTTTTCTTATTGCTTTTTTTGTCCGTCTTACATTAACAGCAGAATGAACACTTTGTCTGGTCACAAAATATGTTCCTGGCAAAGTTGCAACTATATCAGTCATTTTAATCAGGTTGCCCATCATTTCCACGTCACGGCCATAAGGTGAAGTAGAAGACTTCATTCCCGGAATGGTTGTTGGCGCCATCTGACCTCCTGTCATACCATAGATACCATTATTTATAAACACTATAAGAATATTTTCTCCTCTGTTACAGGCATGTATAGTTTCAGCAGTCCCGATAGCGGCAAGATCACCATCACCCTGATAAGTAAAAACATATTTATCAGGCATCAGTCTCTTTATGGCTGTTGCGAGAGCCGGAGCCCTTCCATGAGCAGCTTCCTGACAGTCTATATCGATATAGTTATATAAATATACGGAACAACCGACAGGAGAGATGCCAATTGTCTCTGACTGAATACCTTCCTCGTCAATTATTTCTGCGATTATACGGTGAACAGTACTGTGGCCACAACCCGGGCAATAATGAAGAATATCATCTGTCATCAAGTCTGTCCGTTTATATACAATATTTCCGGGCTTTATTATATCATTCATCTGATTAGTGTCATTCATAACTTATCCTCCTATTTTAGATTTCAGAAAATCTACCACTTCATCAGGAGCAGTAACAATACCTCCCATCCTGCCATAGTGGTAAACAGGTATTTTCCCGTTGACCGCGAGGAGTACATCCTCAACCATCTGACCTGAGCTCATTTCGACAGATAATATCATTTTGGCTCTGGTTGACAGTTCGCTGATCCTTTTTGAGGGAAAGGGGAAAAGGGTTACAGGTCTTAACAGCCCAACCTTCAGTCCCTCAGCACGTGCCATCTGTACCGATTTCTGACACACGCGTGCACTGGTACCATAAGCAACCAGTACATAATCAGCATCTTCGCAATTAAACTCTTCAAAACGGACTTCTTTTGATTTTATTTCTTCATATTTCTTAATAAGTTTCTGGTTGAACCTTTCTTCACTGAAGGAATCCAGATGAAGAGAGGTTATGATATTGCGTTCTCTGTCAGGAGTTTTGCCAGTTGTAGCCCAGTCTGGAACATCTTTTGACCTCTCTTTATATGGCCCAAGCCATACTTTTTCCATCATCTGCCCTATAGCACCATCAGAAAGTATCATAACAGGGTTCCGGTATTTGAAGGCCAGATCAAAACCCAGTCCTACAAAATCGGCCATTTCCTGTACAGAGGCCGGAGCCAGAACAATGAGATGATAATCACCATGTCCTCCTCCCTTGACAGCCTGAAAATAATCCGATTGTGCAGGTTGTATAGTACCAAGCCCGGGGCCACCCCTTACAACATTCACAATAAGACATGGCAATTCAGCACCTGCAATATAGGATATCCCCTCCTGCTTAAGGCTTATTCCCGGAGAAGAAGATGTTGTCATAACTTTTTTCCCGCAACCGGCTCCTCCATAAACCATATTTATGGCCGCAACTTCACTCTCTGCCTGAAGGACAACCATACCTGTTGTCTCATAAGGCTTAGCTGCCATAAGGTATTCAAGTATTTCACTCTGGGGTGTTATCGGATAACCGAAGTAACCATCTGCTCCGGCCCGTATAGCTGCTTCCGCAACAGCCTCATTCCCCTTCATCAATCTCAATTCCTTTTCCTGTGTCATATCATATTTTTATTTTATAAACAGTAATAACCCCGTCAGGACAAACTATGGCACAATTGGCACAACCTATACACAGATCAGGCCTGGCCGCATAAGCATAAGAATATCCTTTATGATTTACCTCTTTCGACATGGCTATTGTTCCTGTCGGACATTCAGCCATGCACAGTTCACAACCTTTACATCTTTCAATGTCAACTACTATATTACCTTTGATCTTTGCCATATAATTATTTTTAAATATTTCTTATATCTCAATAAGGATGATCGTCCCGGAATTTTTTCAGGCGCTGCCCAAGCTCCGGGAAAATATCCCTCGGGACAAGTGAAACACATGCCCTTAGTCCTTCTCTTTTGCTTCCCGTTATATCAAGAGAAATAGCACTTATCCCATAATACAAAAGCTCCCGGAGAAGATCCCTGCCGGTGAGTCCGGGATAAGATAATGTAAAATAAAACCCGTCTGCCACAAGTACATCAAGATCTTTATCATACACAATATTGAAACCATTGGACAGGAACAAATCCTTCATGATCGCAGCTTTGGTTGCATATTCTTCAACAACTTCCCTGAAATTATAAGTACCGTTGTTCAGAGCCTTAAAAAGAGCAGCCAGGCCGTACTGGCTACTATGCGAAACACCTGCAGACAGTGAATACAACGCTCCGAAAACAGCTGAATGCCCAAATTTGTCAGACGAATAAAACCTTAAAAGATCGGGATAAGACCTGTTAAAGAGATGATCGGAGATGGCCATTATTCCAATACGTTGACCGGCATAACTAAATATCTTTGAACTGGATATAAGTAAAATATAATCATCAGTATAACGGGCAACGGTAGGTTGATAAGGAGGCTCTCCCGGTCTGGAATAATCCTTCCTGAAATCCATGCCAAAATAAGCAAGATCTTCTATTACAATAACATCATATTTGAGGGCCAGTTCACCAATTATTGACAATTCTTCTTCAGTGAAACATATCCATGCCGGATTATTGGGATTAGAGTATAGCAATGATGATATTTTCCCGGACTCAAGATACGATTCCAGCTTTGCCCTGAGTCTTTTCCCTCTGTAGTTATAGATATCAAATGTATGACAATCATGACCAAGCATCATGACCTGTTGTTTCTGGACCGGGAAACCCGGATCAAGAAACAAGGTTCCTTCCTTGTCCCGGTTATTACGGTTAGCAACAAGGAAACTGATCATGCTTCCCATCATTGAGCCCACTGTGGGAATACATCCTCTGGATCTGATATCAATATCAAGAAAGAGTTTAATGAAGCGTGCCGATTCTTTTTTAAGCTCAGGCAAACCTGTAATGTCGGGGTAAATTGCTGAAACCCCTTTCCTCAGAGCTTCTATCTCTGCTTCAATACAAATATCCGGTGTAGGAAGTCCGGGAACACCCATCTCCATACGCACATACCTGATCCCTGTTTCCCTTTCAATAAGATTTACAAGCTGTACTATCTCACGTATTGAAGCCGATCCGGGATCCGGAATACCATTTTCTTCCGAGAGTTCCCTTATCAATGCCGGTGATATGGGTATTTTTTCCATAGTCTGAGTATTTCAGAACTTCCTGTTATCTATAACCCGTTTTGATTTACCTTCACTTCTTTCGATGGTTTTAGGTTCTACGAGTGTGACTTTTATACTGAGACCAACAGCATTTTCAAGATTATCCTGCAAACGGTTTCTCAGATTCTGTAACTGGCTTATTTTATCCTGGAAAAACACCTCATCCACCTCTACCTGCAATTCAATAACATCCAGATTATTTAGTCTGTCAACTATTATCCGGTAATGAGGTTTGATCTCACTCATAGCCAGCAAAACTGTTTCGATCTGAGAAGGGAACAGGTTAACTCCCCTGATAATAAGCATATCATCACTTCTGCCCAAACATTTATCCATTCTTACAAGAGTCCGGCCACATTTGCATTTCGAATAATTAAGCCTTGTCAGATCACGGGTACGGTAACGGATAAGAGGTAAACCTTCTTTGGTGATGGTAGTAAAGACCAGTTCTCCGACTGACCCTTCCGGTAAAACCTCAAGTGTTTCAGGGTCTATTATTTCCGGGAAAAAATGATCTTCATTTATATGCAATCCTTCCTGTTCCTGACATTCACTTGCCACACCTGGCCCTATAATTTCACTCAGTCCGAAAATATCAATTGCTTTAATCCTCAACTTCTCTTCTATCTCCTTTCTCATGTTTTCAGTCCATGGCTCAGCACCGAAAACACCACATCTCAATTTCAGATCATCACGGCTGATACCATTATCCTGTATAGCTTCTGCCAGATAGAGAGCATAGGAAGGAGTACACGCAATAACAGTAGTTCCGAAATCACGCATCAGCTGAAGCTGACGATGAGTGTTACCTCCCGACACTGGAATAACAGATGCACCTATCTTTTCGCCGCCGTAATGCAAACCCAGCCCACCGGTAAAAAGACCGTAACCATAAGCAACCTGAATAAAATCATTCCTGCCTGCTCCCGCAGAAGTAAGTGTCCTTGCCATGACTTCCGACCAGGTAGACACATCATTACGGGTATACCCAACCACAGTAGCCTTTCCTGTTGTTCCTGAAGAGGCATGAAGCCTCACAATCTCACTCATCGGTACAGCAAACATGCCGAAAGGATAAGTGTCACGAAGGTCATTCTTCGTGGTAAAAGGAAGCTTTCTGATATCATCAATAGATTCTACAACCTCCGGTCCAAGCCCGGCTTCCTGTAATTTGTGTCTGTAATAAGGAACATTGAAATAAACTCTTTCTACTGTTCTTCTCAACCTTTCACTCTGGATCTTCCTCAGATCACTTCTGTCCATGCATTCAAAATGCCTGTTCCAAATATCCATTTTTCAAAAATACAATCGGGTAAATAATAAATAATAAACTTGCTACATTCTAATTAAATCTTCTCCGCATAACAGCTCTAATCCATTGGATTTCAATACATCTATGGCTTTTTTATTGTCACTGCACTGAAGGATAATGATAGATTTCCCTCCTGAGGAAAATGCATAAGTATATTCAACACTAATTTCAAGGTCGGACAGACTCTTAAGTACCCCGGCATATTCTTTTGCCTGATCAGGTACCATAACTGCTATTACCTCAGTAACATTTACCGAAAATAGCTGATTTTTAAGAACGGTTCTGGCCTTTTCCGGCTCCGAAACCAGAAGACGCAGTATACCAAAATCAGTGGTATCAGCAACACTTAATGCCAATATCCTGTGATTTTCTTTTGCCAATGCTTCCAAAACCCCGGCTAGTCGTCCCGACTTATTTTCCATAAATACCGACAACTGACTTATTATCATGCTTTAATGATTTTATAGTTTAAAAATGAAGTCCGAATATAATAATAATAACTTATTTTTCCGACCAAATGAACATAGGATCATTTCAGTATTTTAATTCTGGCGTCTACAACTGTTATTGACTCCGGACTGCCAATCAAAGGATTAAGATCCACTTCCTTAATCTCTGTTGCAAACCTCAACAAGCTGGATAATCTTACTATTATCTCGGCGAATTTCTTTTCGTTTATACCCTGTTTTCCTCTTGTTCCATGGATTATCCTGTAAGCTTTAAGGCTTTTTATCATTGATTCGGCTTCTCTGAAAGTCAGGGGAGCCAATCCTGAAGATATATCGCCCAGCACTTCCACAAATATTCCACCGAGGCCACAGAGAATAACATGTCCGTAAGTAGGTTCATATTTGGCTCCTATAAATAGTTCTGTTCCTTTAACCATTTTTTGGACCTTCACTCCTTTTGCCCCTTTAATATCCATCATCCGGATAAACTCCTCTTCAAGATAACTTTTGGATTTAATATTTAGAGTGACCCCTCCAACGTCAGATTTGTGTACCGGACCTACAACCTTAAGTGCAAGAGGGAAGCCTGTTTTTTTTGCTGCATGGATGAGCGCACTTTGTGTTGTTACAACCTCTTCTTTTACTATGGGAATACTCGCAGCTGCAAGCAGTTGTTGTATGATCTCAGGTTTCTGATAGCCTGCTGGAGCATTTTTTATAATATCTCTTATCCGGTTAATATCTATATCCTGCAAAAATATTCTTCCGTCAGCAGGATCAGGTGTATCTGATATCTTTGTCAGTGTCCTGCCAAGGACAACTTCATCGGGAAAATTAATCAGGCCTTTATCCAGGAAATAATCCAGTTCCGGCTGGGAGCTGGTAACTGAGGGCAGAATAGGGAAAAGAGGTTTTTCACATTCTTTTATCTTTCTGTGGAGCAGATCGTAAATAACCATCATATCGTTAAGTCCATTACTACCGAATATTACTGTCATCCCATCTATTTCAGGCATTTTTTTATCGACATAATCAATTATTTTGTCTAGCTGATCGCTGGTGGCAGTAGCTATCATATCGACAGGATTTGAAGCTGACGCTCCGGGATTCATCATAGCCATCAGTTTGTCATAATGTTCTCCTCTAATAACCGGAATATTCATACCTCCTGCCGAAAGAGCATCTGTAAGCATAACAGCGGGTCCTCCGGCATGGGTAATAATTACTATATTCCTGCCTTTAAGAGGCTTATGAAAAAAAACGGAAGCCACTGTAGTCAGTTCTTCTCTGCCGGAACATCTTACTATACCGGCTTTGCGGAACAGGGCCTCCACAGCTGAGTCGGATGATGTCAGCGCTCCTGTATGAGAGGAAGCGGCCCTGCTGCCGGCTTCACTGGTACCGGCTTTTATAGCAGCGATCCTGCACCCTTTTTTTATCAGGGATGAAGCATGAATCAGTAATTTATCAGGATTACGTATGCTTTCTACATAGATAAGCTTGATATGTGAACTTCTTTCCGGATCAAAACTGTTGTCCCAATATTCAAGAACTTCTTCCACTCCTGTCTGGGCACTGTTACCAACTGAATAAACACTTGAAAAACGGACTCCCTTAGGGATAGCTGACTCAAAAATAAAAACTGCTGTAGCTCCTGATCCTGATACAAGATCACAGCCTCTTTCATTAAGTCGTGGCACAGGCGATGTAAAAATACCATTATATGAAGGTGTTATCACTCCTATACAGTTAGGCCCGATGAGACATCCCCCCGATTCTTCTATCATCCCCGCAATTTCCTCTTCCAGTTTTTTCCCTTCTTCTCCGGATTCTGCAAAACCAGCTGATATGATGATAAAAGCTTTAGTCCCCTTCTCCCTTATAAGGCTTTCCACCACCTGCAAACAGTACCTGGCAGAAATTGCCAGAATAGCCAGACCAGCTGAGGGAACATCATTAATATTGCTGTATGACCGGATACCCTGTATAAGCTTATGATGAGGATTAACAACAGACAGAGTACCCTGGTAATTACCTTCAATAATATTCTTAAGGATTTTCCCCCCGGGCTTATTCAGGTCATCTGACCCACCTACGACAACTATACTGTCCGGATCTATCAGCTCATTATTAATCATTTTTTTAAGTTGAGGGATGAATTACTGGAAATAGAACAATCCGGTACTGACATACTCACAATCCGGAAAATCGCTTTTGAAAACCTACGTTCTGAGTTACAACAAACAAATATAACTCTGAAATATAACAACTTAAAAACCTCATACAACTAAGATACTTAAAAGCAATATAATAAAAATTACATGTAATAAACAAGATGAATATCAACTCAATCAATATTAAGACAATAAGCATTATCCCAAAGTTTAATCACCATGATTAAT
>JAAYDB010000133.1 GCA_012729475.1 Bacteroidota bacterium | reverse complement strand
TTGAGAAGGAATATCTTTACAAACGTCGTCATGCAATTATGGAACACCCGTATGGAACTATAAAACGGCAATGGGGATACAGCTATATTCTACCCAGGAATAGAATAAACAGGGCAAGCGCAGATGCAGGACTTATGTTTATTGCCTGCAATCTCAGAAGAATTAAGAATATTTTGACCATGAATGTGCTGAAGGAGTATCTGAGGATACTTTCGTTATTGTTTTTGGGCATTTTTAGTCACACAGAAACATTTTTAAGGACTTTTGCCGAAATAAATATTCCTGCCCTGGTTTTTGTGAAAGCAGATTATCGTTCCGGAAAGCTCATTTTAGGAATCCGGACAGATTTGCTTCTTTTTCAATATCAAGACATTTACATTGTTGAATGATCATTTTTTAATAGATTTGTAAAAACATCCATAATGAACCAATCAGAGATTAAAAATATAATCTTGAGTCATTTAAAAGAGTACAATCCTCTTAGGATTGGTATTTTTGGATCCTATGCCAGAGGTGAAAATAGAAAAGAAAGTGATATAGATATCCTTGTCGAATTTAAGGAATCTCCAACATTACTCACCTTGATAAAATTAGAAAATGATCTTTCTGAGATTCTTGGGATTAAAGTTGATCTAGTTACTACTGGGGCTTTGAAAAATAAGAGAATTAAAAAAAGCATTAAAAAGGACCTTATTAAAATACTTTAATGATTAAGGACGATCTGGCATACATTGATCATATTCTTGATTGTATTAGAAAAATCAATGATTTTAGTAAGGGAATGTCCTTAAATAAATTTAAAACCAACGAGTTAGTTCAAGATGCAATTATCAGGAACATAGAGATAATTGGTGAGGCTTCGAAAAAAATCTCTAAAGACACAAAACAAACCTATCATAAGATTCCGTGGAAAGAAATAGCTGGGATGCGTGATAAACTCGTCCATGACTATCTGGGAGTCGATGTTACTGTAGTTTGGAATACTATCCATCAGGATATTCCTACCCTTGAAAAACTAATCAGAGAGATAGAAAAGTAATATACATGTGCTAACACGGACAATGCTATGAAAAGCAATCGTCCCTTATTGTCCGGTTCCAACGAGATAATACTCCGGCCTGCAATATCTATACAGATTTTCATTTCGCTGAAACGGGTTTTTACACAGACTACACGGTAGTTAGGGAAATAAAACAAATAAATGGATAAATTTCGAAACAAATATCGTACTTCGTCTGCCAGATTACAAAATTGGAATTATGGCTGGAATGCAGCCTATTTTGTAACCATTTGTACAGCCAACAGGGAATTGTTTTTTGGGGATATCGTGAATGGGGAAATGAAATTATCCGAAATTGGGGCAAAGGCAAATGAATATTGGTTAGAAATACCCGACCATTTTCCATTTGTAAAATTAGATGTGTATGTGGTCATGCCTAATCATGTGCACGGAATTATTATAATTGACAAACAGAATGACGGAGGTGGTATTGAAAACAATGAAAACCACACCAAGGATCAGAACGGACGGGTAGGAACACCCAATTTGGGTGTTCCTACCCTTTAATAATAGACATCTGCATAAAAAGGAAGAATATTTAACCGAGGATAATCTACATAGATAATTAAAAGAGACATGCGGAACACAAAATACTAACTGAAAAATAATTCACAATGGAAAGATTAAATATTTCCTCCGGATCAAGGTATGAGAAGCCTATCGGATTCTCAAGAGCAGTCAGAACAGGTAATATAATTGCAGTTGCCGGAACAGCTCCACTGGCACAGGACGGTACGACTGCTCACCCTAATGATTTGTATAACCAGACAAAAAGGTGCCTGGAAATCATGAAAAACGCGATAACAGAAGCGGGAGGAGAGCTTAAAAATGTTATCAGAACCAGAATATTCCTCAGAAATATTTCTGAGTGGGAATTGGCTGGAAAAGCACATGGAGAATATTTTTCAGAGATAAAACCAGCTTGTACCTTTATTGAAGTCAAGGGGTTTATAAAAAATGACTGGCTGGTTGAAACAGAAGCTGATTGCCTGGTTTAGTTTTTACCTAAATAAACGCCTGACATATAACACGTACAATTGCAGAACCAACTCTCTGACGACAAACTCCTGACAAACACAAAAATGGATTCAGGAAAAATATATTTTTAAGTTATAGTTAGATACACCTAACTATATATTATATTTGGATTGTAATATTTTGAAGATGGCAAAAAGCTTAGATCAAATATTAAATTCTATATTACATTCAAGCGAGATACTTGAAGAAGAAATGAAACAAGAAACAGATTTAAAGAATCTGACATCAAGACAGCTTTATTGTATTGAATTAATTAAAAATTTGCAAAATCCTTCACTAACTGAGTTGGCTGAAAAAATGAATATTGCCAAAGCATCAATATCTGTAATGATTGAAAGACTTGAGAAAAACAATTTGCTCTATAAAGTTGCCTCGGATAATGACAGAAGAAGTGCACATGTTCATTTGACAAAGAAAGGAGAAAAAGCAGCTTCGTTGCATACTGATTTGCATAAACGAATTGCAGATTTGCTAACTGAAGAAATGACCGAATCAGAAAAAGAAATATTGATAGTACTGTTAAATAAGTCTGTCATATCATTGAATTTCCTTAACAAATAATCCTTATGATTAGACAACGTTAACTATTTTAAGACTATGGATAAACAAAGAGCTGGATACCTGGAAGGAGTTATATCAGTGATTGCAAATTGCATCCTATTCGGTCTGAAATTTTGGGCTGGGGTAGTAACGGGTTCAATTGCCTTGACAGCAGACGCATGGCATACACTTTCAGACTCTTTAAGTTCAATAATCGTAATTGTTGCTGTAAAGCTATCATCAAAAAAACCAGACACTGAACATCCTTTTGGACATGGGCGTTGGGAACAGATTGCAGCCTTATTCATCGCTTTCCTTCTTGGAATAATTGCTTTTGATTTCCTTAAAGATTCATATACTCATTTTAAAAACCATGAATCTACTGAGTTCGGTATAATTGCTATACTGGTTACAATCACTTCGATATTAGTTAAAGAAGCATTGGCTCAATACGCCTTCTATATTGGCCGAAAAACGGAAAATGTAAGTGTTAAAGCAGATGGTTGGCATCACCGGACCGATGCACTTTCATCGGTATTAGTTTTGGTTGGGATTTTGTTTGCTAACCAATTCTGGTGGATTGATAGTGTTTTAGGTGCTATTATTTCACTGATGCTGTTTTATGCTACCTATCAAATTGCGAAAGAGGCAATAAATAAACTTCTTGGGGAGAAGCCAAGTTCAGAATTAATAGAAAAAATCAGAAAATCGATTCAGAAATATGATTCAGAAAATATACAACTACATCATTTTCATATCCACAATTATGTTGGGCATCAAGAGCTGACTTTTCACATTAAGCTCAGAAATGATTTAAGTATTGAGGAAGGTCATAGAATAGCTACTGAAATTGAAAATATTATATATGAAGAATTTGGTATCGTTTCAACTATTCACGTTGAGCCAATAACTTTTAATCATAACTCAGACTAAAAATTTCAGATATGGAATTAATCGGAAAATCACCAATCGACCCTTGACTATTTTATAAGGACGAAATTTCTGGTTATATTACCTGAATTGTCTTTATTTCTATTTTAAAAATCGACATTTATAATACTCCGGTCTGCAAAGACTGCAAAGAAACGCATCTGTGTACTAAAATCATGATGGACGCATTTTATCAGAACACAAAACTTCAGAAAGAACATCTGTCTCACCTGGGATAGTAATGAACTCAGGTTTAAATATTTCGAACCTCTTATCTTCAAAGAAAGCCCTGCCGCAAAAACGGCAGGGCTTTCTTTTGTTACTCACCTCCACAGAAGATTACGATTATCCGCAATAGGGTGAATAATCGTAATTCTGAAATATTATTCCTGTTGTCTTCTCAACTTCCTATCTCGGGAATTGGCCGCCGCGGTATCCCGGTTCTTCGGCCATAGTAAATGTGGCTTTTTCTCCATCCACATCGAGCACCATAAAAGCAGGACTTTCCGGTGTACATGGGCTCCATGGATCATCTCCCGTACTTCCGTTAGGGTTGCCATATTTTGCAAAATTGGTCCAGAAATCCACCATTCCAATACTCAGTTCCTCATCACCGGGATTGAAAGGACGCCAGCTATGT
Organism: Bacteroidota bacterium; assembly: GCA_012729475.1. Taxonomy (GTDB): domain Bacteria; phylum Bacteroidota; class Bacteroidia; order Bacteroidales; family VadinHA17; genus LD21. Next base: position 4,012 of record JAAYDB010000133.1, on the reverse strand, counting down.
CTGAAGGCATGAAATACATACCAGAGATCGGAGGAATGGAAAGCTCCGGCTTCATCACCAGGAAGAGCTCTTGAGAACAAATAAGCATAGGCCGGATGACTGCTTTTTTCAGATCTGAGTAAACAGAAATCCCTGACAGCCTGTGTCATGTCGTTCATATCGTTGGCTGTAAAACCGATCATATAGGGTACATCGGCAATTTCATCTGCACGGGCAATGTCGCTGAAAGTACCTGTAAGCATATAGTTATCGATCACCGGACTCCACATAACCCGGTTATTCGTCTCAGCAGTATATTCAGCTGACATTTCTCTCATTTCCTCAAATGAGAGGGCTCTCATATCTTCCAGTGTTGTTTTTCCAAAATGATCCATCATCCTTTTGTTGGCGACCTGGGCACTGTCGAGAATTATTCCGGGTCTGGAGTCGCTAAGACCGCCACCGCTCATTATTATTGCCCTGCTTATCAGATCTTTTGACAAAGGAGAAGCACAGAGTGATTGTACACTTCCTGCTCCGGCACTCTGACCGAAAATGGTTATGTTTTGAGGGTCTCCACCAAATTGTTCTATATTGTTGCGGATCCACTTAAGTGCTGCTGCCTGATCGAGGAGGCCATAATTACCTGATACCCCGTTAGGACTTTCCTCTGACAAAAGAGGATGAGAAAAGAATCCCATTGATCCGAGCCTGTAGGTAACCTGGACAAGGATCACTCCACGTGAAGCGTAATCCTCACCTCCATCCATCTCAGGTTCGTAAGCAAAACCTTCACGATAACCTCCGCCATGTATCCACATGGCTACAGGTAGTTTCTGGCCTGTTTTCCCGGCTGCAGGTGTCCATACATTAAGGTACAGGCAGTCTTCAGTAAAGGGTACGCTGCCACTGGCCTGCCATTCCCTTCCGTAAAAACTATCAGGATCCCATGTTGTCTGAGAGGCTGCATCACCATAGGTGTCAGCAACTTTCACCCCCTCCCATGGAACAACGGGCTGAGGCTCTTTCCATCTCAGCTCACCAAGCGGAGGAGCTGCAAAGGGGATCCCCTTATATGCTATAACCCCCTCCGTAGGAGTCTCAACTCCTTGTATCTGACCACCCTCAACAGTCAGTACAGGATTCGAATCACTACATGAAACCAATGCCATCGCAATGACTATCAGAAGAAAGAATACTGGTTTTTTCATAATCGTTTGTTTTAGTTTATTAATGTATAAGTAGTTTGTCATGAAATCCATATTATGAATCTACCGGAAGAGACCCTGTATGCTCCCCTGTAGAATTGTTGGTTGTCAGGCTATAATTCTGATATTATGTCATTTATCAACCGGTAAAAACGTATCTGACAATATAAACATTTCCCCCACCTTAATCCAATTCAAAACAAAATTTCGATCCATAAAAAAAATAAAAAAAACAATAAGTGTAAAATAAACAATTAATTATTTCTTTATATCTTTAAGTTTTATTTATACAAATATATCTGTTTATTAGTGTAAGGTACACATTTATTTTAAAAGTCTATAAATTAAACGGATTAAAAATCTTAAGTCATGATTAAGCTATCTTTTAAAGTTGCATTACCCCTGGTACTGGCCCTGTTTATAATAAGCGGGATCTCATGTACGCAGACTGTTGAGAAAACAGAGGATTTTACTGTCAGAATAACAGATAAACCTTTGACTTTCTGTAATCCTATCAACCTTCATGTTGGATCAGAGAGGGCCCGCAGAGCCGGTGAACCTGTTGTGATTCTTTACCAGGATGATTATTATCTTTTCATCACGGGAGGAAGAGGATACTGGTTTTCTGATAATCTGAGAGACTGGACCTATGTTACAGCTCCGAATTTCCCCGGTGGTGTATTATCAGTCGCAATTAATAATGAGACATTGTATGCCTGTTCGATGAACCAGAAAGACGTATATAAATGTGTAGGCGACCCGAAAGAAGGGAACTGGGAGCAGACAGGCACTTTTGACAGTGACCGTTACGGAGATGCCAACATGTTTTTTGATGATGACGGTCGATTATATATGTATTATGGATGGTCTCAGATTATGCCGATAAAGGTTGTCGAGTTGGATCCGAATACTTTTAAGGAGATAGGAGAATCCAAAGTTTGTTTCTTTGGCGATTATAAAGAGCATGGTTTTGAAAGGAGAAGAGCAGAAGATGTTATATTTCCTTATTTCGATCACAGAGAATATTTTCCTGAAGAATATCCCTGGATAGAAGGTCCCTGGGTAACGAAACATAACGGGAAATATTACCTTCAATATGCAGCAATCGGACTCGAATTCCTTTCATATTCACATGGCGTTTATGTCTCCGACAATCCTATGGGGCCTTTTGAATATTCTCAGCATAATCCACTGACATTTAAAACAACAGGATTCTCTCCCGGAGCAGGTCATGGTAGTACTTTCCATGATAAAAACGGGCAATTATGGACTATTTGTATGATACCATCCAATTATGGCAGTGGAAGAGGTGGTTCTGAGATGGCTCTGTTCCCTACTGATGTTGATGCTGATGGTGTTATGCATTCCAACACTGCTTTTGGTGACTACCCTCAATATTATCCGGGAATTAAAGATAATGCTGTTGATAATAATTTTACAGGCTGGATGCTTTTATCTCTGAAAAAATATGTTGAAGTATCATCAACTCTTGAAGGATATAAGCCGGCTAATGCTGTAGACGAAGATTTCATGACCCACTGGAGTGCTGAAACAGGAGATCCCGGGGAATATATGACTGTAGATCTTGGAAAAGAATGTGATTTATATGCTCTGCAGGTCAATTTTGATCAGCAGGATGCAAAGATAGAAATGGGCGGCCGGGGTTTTGGCTTTGGAGGTGGCAGCAGTCTGGATCGCTTTCAGTCATACACCGTCCAGGTTTCAAACGATAATCAAAACTGGTCGATGCTTATTGATAAAAGTAATGTTACTCAGGATTTAAGGCATGATTATATTGAGCTTCCCGAACCTGTAAAAGCCAGGTATGTAAAAATAACCAATGTATTCACCCATGATGAAGGTAAATTTGCCGTCAAGGATTTCCGTATTTTCGGTAATCCTGATGTTGCAAAATTCACGAAAGTAAGCAATGTGAAAATTGTCCGGAATCCGGAAGACCTCCGCGATGCTACCCTATTATGGGATCCCGTTCCCGGAGCCGATGGTTATGTTGTCCGTTATGGTATTGAACCCGGAAAATTATACAATAATTACATGGTTTATGATGCCAACACTATAACCATCCACAGTCTTAACAAGGATCCTGAATATCATTTTGAAGTTGAGGCATTTGACAGCGGCACGGATTACTACAGAGAAGTGACTGAAGAAACTATGGGAAGAGGTGCAGAGATTGAACTCACGAAAGGCAGAGGTCGCGGTATGATGGGGTTTGGACAAGAAGCAGGCTCAATGGTAAGAAAAATGACTCATGAAGGTATCAATGAGTATGTTTTTGATGATATCACACCTGATTTTTACACTTTAAGACATACTTTTGGTCCTGTTCTCTGGAGTGGAGAGTTAACTGCCGCTGAACTGACAGGATCAGGAAATGAGCCTACAGTAACGGCCGAACTGTCTGAACTGGGAAAGGGTACTGAAGTTATGGGACAAATGAATCTTAAAGTTGTTCCGGGAGAAGGAAGCGGTAAGATCATTGTAACCTTTGATTACAACAAATAAGAGTATTTAATAATTACTATTTCTTGAAGCATATAGTTTGTTCTGAATTATAGGGAAAACCCACATGTTTAAAGTATTTCCGTTCGTGTTTGTACTTTTAAGCATGTGGGTTTATTATTACTTCTGTATTGCTTCCAGAGAATGACAGGCTTATTCAAGGTTCTTTTTTTCAACCTTCCATTTAGGATCTTTGGAAAGTCCACAGGGTTTGCCTTTAAAAAGCATCCCTGCTTCATCGTCGCCTTTAAGCTGCCACTGAAACCAGGATCTTGCAACACCGGCAAATTCCCCGCCATGAG
>JAAYDB010000132.1 GCA_012729475.1 Bacteroidota bacterium | reverse complement strand
TTCAACTTTTTCAACTTTTTCAACCGAGGGAAAGCTACCGTCAGTCAGGATGTCATTTTGAAGTCAACCCTTCCAGGGTTGTTGTTATGATGTGATGCACCTTTCCCGGGGTGGAACCCGGGCTACTGGGTGTTGACACCTCCGGTGTCATGGAAAAAAAGAATCAATGTTTTGCACAGCATTAAATTCCGGGAATAATTATATAAAATTTATTTTGGGTGTCTTTCGCACAAAACAGGAAAAAAGGGTGTCTCAAAAGGCACCCTTTTTTAATATGCTTATTTTCAGTATTCTTTATATCTTATAGATTGACTCTATTAATTTTTCTGTTCAACTCCCATAACACTATCCCTGCACTCACTGCTATGTTAAAAGAATGTTTGGTCCCAAACTGGGGTATCTCAACGACATAATCACATAAATCAATGATCTTCTGATCGACACCATTTACCTCATGCCCAAAAACAAGCGCATAGCGCGATCCTGAGAGAACCTTAAAATCATTCAGGGATACTGATCTGTCAGCCTGTTCCACACCCGTAATAACATAACCCTGTTCCTTAAGATTCTGTATAGCTTCGTATGTTGTCTTGTAATATACCCACTCAACTGATTCAGTTGCACCAAGAGCAGTCTTGCGGATCTCTTTATGAGGCGGGGTGCCGGTGATACCACATAAAAAGATCTTTTCCACCAGAAAAGCGTCAGCAGTCCTGAAAACAGATCCTACATTACTGTTGCTTCTGACATTATCGAGCACAATGACAAAAGGCGATTTATCCGATTCCCGATATTGTCCGATACTTTTCCTGTTTAGTTCACTATTTTTTAGCTTACGCATTCTTTTTTATACTAAAATAGCTAAAAAATCCTTTTAATCTTTTTATTTTGTATTAACAGTGTTAATATTCAGAATAATTCAGACCGGATTAATCTATTTAATGTAACAATGAATATTCACGAATACCAGGGTAAATCACTACTTAGTTCGCACGGTGCAGCTATACAGGAAGGCTTTGTCGCAGAGACGGCAGAGCAGGCTGTTTTTGCAGCACAAAAGCTCAGAGAAGAGTATGGAGCAAAACTATTCGTCATAAAAGCACAAATACATGCAGGAGGCAGAGGTAAAGGAGGAGGAGTGAAGCTTGCAGGTTCGGTTAAGGAAGTGAGTCAACTGGCTTCGGAGATGATAGGGATGCAGCTTGTCACTCCCCAGACAGGCCCGGCGGGAAAAAAGGTCACCAAAGTATTGGTTGCCCGCGATGTTTATTATCAGGGTGAAACAGAAATAAAAGAATTTTACATCAGTATTCTGCCTGATCGTAACAGGGAGAAATATATAATTATGTATTCTCCTAACGGGGGGATATCCATTGAAGAGGTAGCGGAGAAGACTCCGGAAAGAGTCTACACTGAATTTATTGAACCCGTGGCAGGGCTCCGGCCTTTCCAATGCAGGAATATATCATTCAATCTTGGGCTGTCAGGTGAAGCTTTTAAGAACATGCAGACCTTTCTCAGGTCGCTATGGGATACATTCAGGGCTTATGATGCCCAGTTGCTTGAGATAAATCCTGTACTCAAGACAAGTGATAACAAAATACTGGCAGTCGACTGCAAGATAGTAATAGATGACAATGCTCTTTACAGACATCCGGAACTAATGGAGATGCGGGATATTAATGAAGAAGATCCCGCAGAATTAGAAGCCGGCAGGTATAATCTGAATTTTATTAAACTGGATGGTAATGTGGGATGTATGGTTAATGGGGCAGGGCTGGCTATGGCCACAATGGATCTCATAAAACTGTCAGGAGGATCTCCTGCCAATTTTCTTGATGTAGGAGGGACTGCCAGTGCAGAAACGGTGGAGGCAGGATTCAGAATTATTATGAGAGATCCGTCTGTGAAAGCTATTCTGATAAATATCTTCGGAGGTATTGTGCGCTGCGACAGAGTGGCCAATGGAGTAGTTGAGGCATATAAATCAATTAGAGAAGTAAAAATACCCGTTATAGTAAGACTTCAGGGAACAAATGCCGAAGAAGCCAGACATATAATAGACAAATCAGGGCTTTTGGTTTATTCTGCTGTATCGTTCAGTGAAGCAGCAGAGAGAATAAGTGAAGTATTACAAGAAGTTTGACTTATTCTTCTTCGTGTGCGTTATCGCAAAAAGGCATATTCTTTGATCTTCCACACCTGCAAATCCTTACTTCATCAGCTGTTTCCTCAGTATTTCTTTTTAAGTCTGCAAATATAAAATTCCCGGTAATGACCAGGGGGCCGTTTTCTATTATTTCAACAACAGTTTCTTTTTTCTTGTTTGTCTTTTCTTCCATAACCGAAAAGTATTATCCGTTAAATCCTGATTTAATATGAGATCCGTCACATATTGGCATACGTTCACTTATTCCGCAACGGCAAATGGAGAGAGTAGCTCCTTTCATCTCTTTTCTGTTCCCTTGCTCCACAAGAGTAAAATCACCCTTTATTACGACGGGTCCGTCAACATATACCTTTACCATTACAGGCCTTGTTGAAGCATCAGTGACATCATCCTGCAGCAGTTCCGGCCTGCGGAATTTAACATGGTTGGTATGTTCCGGACCAACACTCTTATTCTTTTCTTCATCATTCCATTTCCATGTAAGAGCCTCTGTAGGACACATATCAACAACTTCTATTATCTCGTCTGTCGGAGCTCCTTTCATGTTAACCCATGGTCGCTTATCCGGATTAAAAACCTCAATCAACTCCTTGTAACAATGTGTGGCGTGAACGCATGCTGCGGGTTTCCAGTAAACAGTTATTTCATCATTGCTATATCTTCTGCTGCCTGTGTATGTTCTTATATCTGTCATCTGTGTATTCTGGTTTGGTTAACTTATACGGGCCTGCAATTTAATACTTTTTGTCAAGAAATAGAGATAAAAGATAATTTGAATAATTATATTTGCACCATATTTTTTGTGTAAAAAAAACTTGTCTATTTGGTTTATCATGTTGGGTTATGAGGGGTCTACTGAACAGGATATTCAAGAAATCCGGCAAATATCATCTGTATAATATTGCTATGATTGCTTTCTTTCCGGTCTCTTTCCAGGTATATGGAACTGCCGGTCATTTTACTTCCGCTTTTGCAAATCCGGTTGATAAAATAGCTTTTACCGGAACTCTGCCTGGTATCTATTCCTTCGTCTTCAGTTCTGTGTTGCTTATTTCAGGGATTATTATCTTCTGCGCATTAAGACTGAAAAAAATAAACGGGAAACTCGTAAGAAAAAACGAAGAGATAAAAAAGATAAACGATGAGTTGAAGATAGCCAACAGGGAGATAAAGGAACAGAAAGAGGCAATAATGCATAAATACTCTGAAACAGATAAGTTATACGGGATGTTGTTTCAGGCAGCCGATGACGGCCTTTCTTTTTTCGACGTTGAGGGAAAACTGAGATATGCAAATCAGGCCTTTTTTTCCAACATTGGATATGACAGAGAATCGTTTAATTACCGTGAATATTGTTCGTTTTTACATCCTGATGACAGGGATTCCATCGATAAGATAATGACAGGTCTTAAGAATAAAGGTCAGTATGAATGTGAGATAAGGATAAAACACAGGGACGGGCATTATATGGATTTTTCCATTAAAGCTGTTCAGGTAAAAGATGATACCGGAGTTTTACTGGGAACGATGACTATAGCAAGGGATATCACAAAACTAAAAAAGATAAATGAAGACCTGGTCAAAGCAAACGTTGAAGCTGAAACCAGCAGCCGTCTTAAATCGAGTTTTCTGGCAAATATTTCTCATGAGATAAGAACACCTCTGAACAGTGTGGTGGGGTTCTCAAATCTTTTGTTGGCGAATGATATCACTCAGGAAGTGAAAGAAGAATATATTGAGCAGATAAATTACAATAGTGAGAAACTCCTTCAGATAATTGGAGATATCATTGATCTTTCACGTTTGGAAAGTTCACAAATTGAGATCACTTATGAAGAGATTTCAGTTAGTGAGATAGTGAATGAAGTGATAGAAGAATCCAGACAGATAATAAAAAGAAGCGATAAATCCATAACACTGAATGTCAGGAACCATTTCGGAGAGATTTCAGATATCATATTCACTGATAAGATATGGCTTAAGAGAGTTCTGAGTCATCTTATGGATAATGCCATTAAATTCACTCTTGACGGATCAATTGAATTGTCTTTCTGTAAAGAGGAAGCCAGACTTATCTTCCGAATAAAAGATACGGGAATAGGGATCAGCAAGGAGAACCTTGCCCGTATTTTTGAAGAGTTCAGGCAGGAGATTGATGGTCATCACCGGCCCTTCGAAGGTCTTGGCATCGGACTGACACTGGCCAAAGAAGTGATAGAAAGGATGGGAGGTACTATTTTTGTTGAATCGGAAAAAGGTATAGGCTCAGAATTCAGTTTTTCCATTCCATACCGTGCGGCAGGAAGTACAAAAGCAAAAAACCGTGGGGTATTTACTGACCAGTCACCGGAGCAACTAGACTGGAGTTCGAAAAAATGTCTTCTCGTTGATGATAATAAAGATGTCCTTACTTATTTAAACAGAACTCTTCTCGATACCGGCGTCAGAATACTTACAGCCCGTTCAGGGAAAGAAGCTATTGAGATAATAACTGATACACCTGATATTGATGTGGTACTTCTTGATATGCAGATGCCTGAAATGAATGGTATTGATGCTGCGAAATGTATTCGTTCCATAAGAAAGGATCTGCCTATAATTGCCCAGACAGCTTTTGTATTTGAGGATGATAAAGATATTATCCTTGAAGCGGGGTGTGATGCCTGTCTTATCAAACCCATCCGCAAAGAACATCTTCTCACTGTTATGTCTTCATTCATCAAAGCCGACTGACTCCTGAGCCATCATTCCTGTTATCTTTGTATACAGAAAATAATACATGGATTACACTTTTGCTGATATTATTCTGCCCCTGGCAATAAAGGGAAGTTTAACTTATTCTATACCGCAGGAGCTTAAAGATGTTGTGCAGCCCGGAGTTAAAGTCCTGGTGCAGCTTGGCAATATGAAAGTATATTCCGGGATTGTTGCAAGGGTATACGAGGAAAAACCCGATATCGAAAACATACGCCCCATTATTAAGGTCTGCGGTTCAGAGCCGGCTGTCAACAGCAGGCAGATGAAGCTGTGGCAATGGCTGGCAGATTATTATATGTGCAGTGAAGGGGAGGTGATGAAAGCTGCCGTACCTCCTGCTCTTTTTCCCCACGGCGATACGGCATCTCCTATTAATGAGAGATACCGTCCGAAGGAAGACATTTTTGTTGAGCTGGCTTTACCTTACTCCGACAGGGAGTTGAATGAAATAATGGATAAGCTGGGCAGGGCTCCCAGGCAGGCAGAGATACTGGCCTCATATCTTTATCTTAGCGGGTACACTCCGGGAAATGCTGTAAAGCCATTGAGGAAAAATCTTCTCCTGAAAAATACAGGTTCTTCATTTTCCCATATTAACGGACTGGTGAAAAAAGGTATTTTAAAACTTATTTATCTGGAAGTGGGCCGGTTGAAAGATCCGGGAGGGAAGGTTGAGCCCCTGAAAAAACTAACGGAAAGTCAGACTGCAGCATATAATTCCATAGGTAATATTTTTAGGGAGAAGGATGTGGTCTTATTGCACGGAGTAACTTCCAGTGGTAAGACAGAGATATATATTCACATGATAGAGGAGCAGCTAAAGAAAGGCAGGCAGGTCCTTTATCTTCTCCCTGAGATTGCTCTTACAGCTCAGATAATTATCAGGCTCCAGAAACATTTCGGTTCTGTTACCGGAATATATCATTCGCGTTTCAGTGATCAGGTAAAAGCAGAGATATGGAAACGTGTGGCAGATAACGATCCGGCAACAGGCTACAGACTTATTCTCGGAGTCCGTTCATCAATATTCCTCCCTTTCAGTGATCTTGGACTTATAATAGTCGATGAGGAACATGAGAATTCATATAAGCAACATGACCCCGCACCACGGTATAATGCCCGCGATTCAGCCATCATACTGGCAGGTATACACAGGGCCAGGACCATACTGGGCTCCGCCACTCCTTCTGTTGAGAGCTATCATAATGCTTTGACCGGGAAATATGGTCTCGTTGAGATAAAGGAGCGTTATGGAAATATAAAGCTTCCTGTAATAGTCCTGGCTAATACCCGGGAAGCATACAGAAAAAAGCTGATGGTCTCTCATTTCACTCCCGAATTGCTTAATGCTATTGATCAGGCTCTTTTGAAAAAAGAGCAGGTGATACTCTTCCGTAACAGAAGGGGTTTCTCTCCTTATATCGAATGTCCGGAATGCGGATGGATACCTGTATGCAAACAATGTGCGGTAAAAATGACATACCACAAAAATCCCCCTCGTCTGGTATGTCATTACTGCGGATATACTTCCGATCTGCCTTCACGATGTGAGAACTGTGGTAATACCGGGCTGGTAACCAGGGGTTACGGTACACAGAAGATTGAAGATGAGATAAAGATCATATTCCCTTCAGCACGTGTGGAAAGGATGGATCAGGACAGTACAAGGTCGGGAAATTCTTTTGCCAGGATCATCAGGGCTTTTGAAGAGCAGAGAATTGACATTCTGATAGGTACCCAGATGATCTCCAAAGGTCTCGATTTTGAGAATCTGACAGTAGTGGGTATTCTGAATGCTGATAACCTGCTTAACTTTCCCGATTTCAGAGCTTATGAGAGAAGTTTTCAGTTGATGGAGCAGGTCAGTGGCAGAGCCGGGAGAAGACAGAAAGAGGGGAAGGTGGTTATCCAGACGGCTGATCCTGATAACCGTATCATACGTCTGATGCTCAGACATGATTACAGGGGTATGTACAACATACAGAAAGAAGAGAGGATGGTTTTCGGTTATCCTCCTTTCAGCAGGCTGATAAGAATAAACCTGAAACATAAAAACAGGGCCGATCTGAATATATTTGCCGACTTCCTGGGAAATGAACTCCGGCAGATGTTCGGAAAAAGGGTTCTTGGTCCGGAATATCCTGTTATATCGCAGATACAGTTATGGTATATCAAAACTATTCTTATCAAGATTGAAAAGGGAAAATCTCTTCAGAAAGTAAGGAGTATGGTCCGGGAAGCTGTCGGAAACCTGGAAAAACAAAAAGGGGCGGGAGCTATGCGGATTGCTATTGATGTGGATCCGTATTAGCAGAGCCTGATGACTTCTGGTTAAAACGAAACCCGGGTACTTGTATAGAACTCATTGAGAGGAGAATACTTAAATGTCATTCCTGCAGGGAGTTCTCATAGAGCTTATACAGTTCTGAGGCTGCCTTGCCGATACTCCAGTCCTGGACTACGGTATTACGTATTTTCTCGGTGTCGGGAGTCACTTTTCCACTAACCAGGTCAGATAATAATATTTCCAGTTGTTTTGTGTCATTTACAGGAAAGAGAAAACCATTTTCTCCGTGTTTTATAACCTGTGAATGGATCCCTGTTTTATCAGTAGCCACGGTTATTTTCCCGCAGGCCATAGCTTCAAGGCATACGAGAGAAAAGCCTTCGCTGGTTGAAGCAATAACTATGATATCGCTTGCATCATAGAAAGACTTTATATCTTTTGTTTCCGGTATCAGATGAACACTCCGGGCTATTCCATAAGTCTCTGCTACAGAAAGAATTTTTTCTGCGTATTTGTTGTCGTCGCATTTACCGACAAAAACGATACCCCAGTCTGGATTGTTTTTTAACACCGGTGCTGAAGCTTTCATAGCTACCAGTTGTCCTTTAGCCGGACGGATTCTTCCTATAACAGTAATCAGTTTTTCCTGAGGTATACCATTCAGGTTTTTTTTAGCACTTATATCAAAGATATCGGTATTAACACCGTGAGGTATAATGACATTTCCGGAAGGCAGTTTTTTTGACATTTCCTGGCTGAGGCTCACGAGGACATCAGCTTTTTTCATCAGGAAGCGGGTGAACCGGGCGGGTTTGTTTTCTGAATGTCTTGTAAAGAACAGTTTGAATTTTGCCCCGAATAAGCGGAGGGCAAGAGCAAAAATTATTTCGTTGACCCTATGGGTATGGATTATTTTTATTTTTCCGGCGGCAATTTTTTTAAGGAAGGGGAGGAGTTTAATTTTTTGTGTATTGATACCATATCCCAGGACAGCGGCGTCAGTATGTTTTCTGAGGCAGGGCATTAAATTTTCTATGCTACGTGACACGCCGGTTGTTCTTCTATGGAAATGGAGATGGATGATCATTAGGGTTTAGTATAATTCACAACAAATATATCACAGAATTTATTATTTTTGTCAACCTAAAGGGAAAGCTTTCCGGGGTGTAGCACAGTTGGCTAGCGCGCCACGTTCGGGACGTGGAGGTCGGAAGTTCGAGTCTTCTCACCCCGACAAAAGAAAAAGCCTTTCTCCGCCAATTGGCGGAGAAAGGCTTTTTCTTTTGGGTCACCCAATGGAAGTCCGCGAGTCTGACCAAGGGGAAGACGAGCAATCTTCTCATCCCGACTGATTAAGTTAAAAGACCGTTGTAAATCAATAAAATACAGCGGCATTTTTCTTTGTAGTAGAAAAAGTGGTAGAAAAAATAGCCTGAATTTGATATTATCATATAAGAACCTTTCTTTGAATTTCGTTTGTATGTATATTTGATTAGTGAAAATCGATTTAAATAGCGGTGCTTTTATTGAAATTGGTGGAGAGTTGGGTAAGTATAACTCTTTGCCAATCGATGTTCTGGTAAAACTTGCTCAGGATTTACAGGAACTGGTGTTTACATTGGCAAAATATGATTTGCCAACAAAGGAATCCATCGACCTTAATAATTTCAAAATCGAATTGGTTGGCTTCACCAAGGGAAGTGCCGTACCGAAATTTGCTTATTCTCCCCGTTCCGAAAACAAAACAGGAATTAATTGGCAGTTACATAGGAATACGGTCAATGATAAATTAGAAAAACTTGTTGAAGTTTCAGATGAAGGGGATTATGGTAGAATAATCGAATTATATCCTGAACCCGTAAAGCGTAATCCGATTGTTGAGAATCTGTATTCGTTTGTAAATAGTTTTGGTACTGCACCAGTAAGTTTTGTTGAATATGATGAGGTTAATGAAAAAATAACTCCCATCTATAAAATTAATCGATTTAAGCCAGCAGTTAAAAAAGAATTAATATCAGAAATAAAAGATGTTGCAGAAGCCGTTTCAGAAACGGATGAGGCAGTTGGTAAGATTAAAATTTCAAAACGTGATGGGAAAATTACCCGTAAAATAATTGATATTTATTCTGGCAAAAAATTTTCCTTGGAATATGCTCCTGATGTTATAGTGACCGAAACAAAAAACTACATATTAAAATACCCTCTTCGCTGCCTTTTCGAAAAGGAAGATGATTATTACGTAATCCAGTCTGAAATGCTTGGAATTATAGGCACAGGATTAACCGAGGACGATGCTGAAAAATCATTTACTGAAGAATTTGATTTCATCTACAACAGATTAAAAACATTGGATGATGACTCACTGACAAATCATAACCGTCTTATTAAGAATATTCTCATTCAGATAATTGACAGGATTGAAGAAAAATGAGCGTTTTAGACCCTAAAAAGACATATAAAAACCTCAAGAAAAAAGGATTTGTTGATTCCATCAATAAGAGTTCCGACCATAAATGGGTGGATTTCTTTTATGATGATAAATATGTCCTGTCAACCAAAATCAGTCATGGGAATAAGGATATTGATAAGCACCTGATTAAACAAATGTCATTCCAATGCAAGTTGGATAAAAATGAATTTATTGATTTGGTTAACTGCCCTCTCAGCAGGGAAGATTATATTCAGTTACTTAACCAAAAAGGATTACTTGATTAATGTGGTTCATCCATAATCCAGTTCTCAGGAGCAGAAAGATTTCCTAAAACAGCAACGCATCAGTTGTTTATATTTCAACAGTCTTATTTTCAAATACAATTAGTATTTTTGATGTTCATTCTTTGAACATCAACGAAAACAGTTCGGTTTAATACCATCCAGAAAATACAAGGATGGGTGATTAACTGCACAATAGTGAGAGATTATTAATTTGAGTCTATAAACATAATATGAGCGAAGACCAAAAACGACAACTTAACCAGCAACTCTGGAATATAGCCAACACCCTGCGTGGTAAGATGGATGCCGATGAATTCCGTGATTACATTCTCGGCTTCATTTTTTACAAATATCTGTCGGAAAAGATGGAATTGTATGCCAATGACATACTGAAGGAAGACAAAATAAAATATCTGGACATATCAGAAGATACAGCCAAAGGTCAGGAATATCTGGAAGCCATAAAAGAAGAATCACTGGAAAAACTGGGATACTTCCTGAAACCGTCAGAATTGTTCGGACAGGTTGCCTTACGTGGGAACGGTAATGGTAAACATGGAAATGCCTTCATAATTGAAGACATTCAGAAAATCCTTATCAACATACAGAACAGTACGATGGGTACTGCCAGTGAAGAAGATTTCGACCACCTGTTCGAGGATATGGATTTGAACAGTACGAAACTGGGCAGGACTGCCGAACAGCGAAATGAAGTAATAGCAAAAGTTCTGGCGCATCTTGACAAAATAGATTTCCAACTGGAACAATCAAAGATTGATGTACTGGGTGATGCGTATGAGTATTTAATCGGGCAGTTTGCCAGTGGTGCAGGTAAAAAGGCAGGTGAATTTTATACTCCGCAACAGGCATCAAAAATACTTGCACGGATTGTCACACTGGGTAAAACACGAATTAAATCTGCATATGACCCGACATGCGGTTCAGGTTCTCTCATCCTTCGGTTGGGCAGGATTTGTGA